>NZ_AWQS01000026.1 GCF_000576575.1 Intrasporangium chromatireducens Q5-1 | reverse complement strand
TCGACGGTTCAGGCGAGGACGGCGTGGGTCACCCAGGCCCAGGCGAGCACGGGCGTGCCGACGGCGAGCATGAGGGCGATGACCCGGAACGCCGGCGCGTGACGATAGACCTGCGCGAGCACGGCCGCCCCGATCCCGACGGCGAAGACGACGAGCGAGACGGTGCCGAACTGGCGGCTGAGCTCGACGGCCTCCGGGCTGCCGGTGATGTTCGCGATCGTCGCCGAGACACCGCGCGGGCTCCAGGGCGGCGGCAGGGGGGCCTGGGCGAGCAGGAAGCTGGCCAGGCCGAGGGCGTCGGTCGGGATGTGCGACGTGCGGCGCCGCGACAGCTGACGCCGGCTCGACCGCCCGCTGACCCAGACGGTCCGCGGCGCGGGCACGCGGGGCACGGTGAACAACAGGCCCGGGAGGCCGACGATGAGGGCGAGCAGACCGGCATACAGCAGCGGGTTGTGCGCGGAGGCGAACCACAGGGCCCGGATCATCGGCGCCGTCGCCGCGACGAGCAGGAACAGATAGGTCAGGAAGACGGCGAGCGCGCCGACCGCCCAATAGAGGTCAGCGTGACTCCTCTGATGCCGACCCCGTGACACGGTCCGCAAGTCTAGACGCTCCGAGCACCTACACTGTGCGGCGTGACTGACATGCGCCAGGACGAGTCTGACGAGATGTTCGACGAGGGCGACACCACGTTGTCTCGAGCAGAACACCGCGAGAAGAAGCGCAACCGACGCATCCTCATCGCCGCTCTGGTGCTGATCCTCGTGCCCGTGGTGGCGGTCGGCGGCTACCTGGCGTGGCTCAACCACATCGTCACCAACAACGTCAAGCAGGAGCTGCTCCTGCCCGACTCCCCCAAGCCGACGAACAACGAGGGGCAGGTCGTCGAGCAGCCCAAGGACAACGGCATGAACTACCTGCTGGTCGGCAACGATGCCCGACCGGGCGACACCGGATCCCGCTCGGACGTCATGGTGCTGGTGCACGTCCCGCAGGACCGCTCGACCGTCCAGCTGATCCACTTCCCGCGGGACCTATGGGTGCCCATCCCCGGCCACGGTGAGGCGAAGCTCAACGCCGCGTATGCGTACGGCGGTGCGCCGCTGCTTGTCGAGACGATGCAGAACATGCTCGGGGTCGAGATCGACCACGTCGCGATCGTCGGCTTCGAGGGTTTCAAGCGAATGACCGATGCGGTCGGCGGCGTCGACGTGAACGTGGCGGAGCCGAGCACGAGCGGCGGCTTCCGGTTCGCCAAGGGGACGATGCACATGAACGGCGAAATGGCCCTTGCCTTCGTCCGGGAACGCAAGCAGCTGAGCGAGGGCGACATCTCCCGCGGCAAGCGCCAGCAGGCCTTCATCAAGGCGCTCATGCTCAAGGGCTTGTCCAAGGACGTGCTGCTCAACCCGGGCCGCCTCGCGGACTTCGTGGACGCCGCGACGAGCAACCTGACGGTCGACCAGAAGCTCGACGTCGGCCAGATGCGCTCCGAGGCCTTCGCGATGCGCAACCTGCGAGGTGGCGACATCCGCTTCATCACGGCGCCGTTCGACGGGTTCGGCTGGAGCAAGGACGGCCAGTCGATCGACCTGACGAACTGGCCGAAGATGAAGGAGCTCGGCGAGGCGCTGCGCGACGACAAGATGGACTCCTACAACTGAGGCGGGGCGATGACGGCTGAGGCACCCCTCAAGGTCCTCGTCACAGGGGCCGGCGGCATGCTGGCCCACGATCTGGTCCCCGCCCTCGTGGCGGCCGGCCACTCGGTCACCGCAGCGAAGCGGGCCCACCTCGACATCACCGATCCCGAGGCGTGCCTCACCGCAGTGGCGGGCCACGATCTCGTCGTCAACACGGCCGCTTGGACAGCTGTCGACGACGCGGAAACCAACGAGGCGGCGGCCTTCGCCGTCAACGCTGTTGGTGCCGCAAACATCGCGCGCGCGGCGTCCGCCGCGGGTGTCCGCCTCGTGCACGTCTCGACCGACTACGTCTTCGACGGACGGGCCACCGAGCCGTATGCCGCTGACGCGCCGGTGTGCCCACGGTCGGCCTACGGCCGCACGAAGGCCGCCGGTGAGTGGGCGGTCCGGGCGCTCTGCCCCGAGGCGTACGTCCTACGCACCGCGTGGCTGTATGGTGCGGGCGGCCCGAACTTCGTCGCGACGATGACGCGGCTGGCGCGGGAGCGCGAGACGGTGTCTGTCGTCGACGACCAGGTCGGGCAGCCGACGTGGACGGTCGACCTCGCGGACCTCATCGTGCGGCTGGTTGCCAGCTCAGCGCCATACGGGACCTACCATGGGACGAGCCGGGGTCAGGTGAGCTGGTTCGGCTTCACACAGGCGATCTTCGAGGAGCTCGGCCTCGACCCCGAGCGGGTGAAGCCGACCACGACGGAGGCCTTTCCTCGCCCTGCCCCGCGGCCCCTTTGGAGCGTCCTGTCCCAGGAGTCAGTCTCGCAGGCAGGGATCGACCCGGTCCGCGAATGGCGAGCCGCACTCCATGAGTTCCTTCGGACGTGACACACGGGCCGTATGCGGCCGTGTTCGTTTGGACCTGCTCGCACGCAGTAACATGGCGCGGGCGATTCCCTCTGCCCAATGATGAGGCTGCGCCCTCTGGGTCGGGTCGGCTCGAAGAGAAAGAGATCAGTAGGTGGAGCTCCAGGACTATCTCCGTGTCGTGCGCAAGCGGTGGCGCGTCATCGCCTTCGTCACCCTGCTCGTCCTCGCTCTTTCCGCGGCCTTCACGATGATGTCGACGAAGATCTATGCATCGACGACGCAGTTCTTCGTGTCGACCTCGGTTGGCGACAACGTGGCGGCGCTGCAGCAGGGGAACACGTTCACCCAGCAGCGGGTGAAGTCGTATTCGCAGCTGCTTGAGTCGCCGAAGGTCCTGGATCCGGTCATCGAGGACCTCGGTCTGGAGGTCACCCCCGACACCCTGGCGAGCCAGGTGAGTTCGACGGTGCCCCTCGACACCGTCATCCTTGAGGTCACGGTCACGGAGACGAGCCCCCAGCAGGCGGCCAAGATCGCCGCGTCGATCGACAAGGTCTTCCCCAAGACGATCGAGGAGATCGAGCGGGTTCAGTCCGGCGAGGGCAGCCCGGTCAAGGTGACAGTGGTCAAGCCCGCGGATGTCAACCCCACTCCGATCAGCCCAAGGCCCAGCCGCAACCTGGCGCTCGGGCTCGTCCTTGGTCTGCTGCTCGGCTTCGGCGTGGCCCTCTTGCGAGAGGTCCTCGACACCACGGTGAAGTCACAGCGCGACGTCACGGCGGTCACTCACAAGACCGTGATCGGTGGCATTGCCTATGACGGCGACGCACCGGACCACCCACTGATCGTTCAGGTCGACCCGCGCTCGCAGCGCGCCGAGGCGTTCCGCGTGGTTCGGACGAATCTCCAGTTCATCGATGTGGCGAACCCACCCAAGTCGATCGTGGTCACGTCCTCACTGCCGGGTGAGGGCAAGTCGACGACCACTGCCAATCTGGCGCTCAGCATTGCGGAGACGGGAGCCAAGGTCTGCGTCATCGAGGGTAACCTGCGCCGCCCGAGGCTCCTCGACTACCTCGGCTTCGAAGGCTCCGTCGGCTTGACCGATGTCCTGATTGGCCGACTGGATGTTGAGGACGTCCTGCAGCCGTTCGGTCGCACGACGCTCTCCGTCATGGGGGCGGGTCCCATTCCCCCGAACCCGAGCGAGCTCCTCGGCTCGGCCAACATGGAGCGTCTCATCGAGGCACTCTCGGCACGGTTCGACTACATCTTGATCGACGCGCCCCCGCTCTTGCCAGTCACCGACGCCGCGGTCCTGAGCACGGTTGTCGACGGAGCCCTTGTCATCGTCGGCGCAGGAGTTGTCGCGAAGGACGAGTTGAAGCACGCCATCGACTCCCTCGACGCGGTAAATGGGCAGGTCCTCGGCCTCATTCTCAACCGTGTACGCGAGAAGGACGGGAGCGGCGCCTACGGCTCCTACCGCTACGAGTACGTCCAGGAGAGTGAGCGACAGCGGGCCAAGGAGCGCCGGGGCCGCAGCAAGGAGACGAAGAAGACCCCGGCGCACGTGACCTGATCAGGCCGGCCCCAGTGAGGCGCCTGGGGTCACGCCTTCGCCCAGGCCTTGAGGTCGCGAGACGTCCACGTCTGGTCGCCGATCGACAGCCACCCCGAGCGCGCCGTCGTTGACAGGCTGACCGTGCCCGGGTCTGCTGGCGTCTCGGTGGCGAGGCACCCCGTCTGCTCGGGCTCCGCCTTTCCTTTGAGGACACGAACGATCTCGAGCCCCTTGCAGTTCGCTGACCCGCGAACAGCATAGGTGGCCAACGAACCGTCCTCGTTGCGGGCCGACAACGCGAGCGCGCCGGGCGCGGAGCCCTCGCCCGTCCATGACGCTCCACCATCGTTCGTCGCCTTGACTCCACCGTCGAGGCAGAGCACTTCGGCCTCGGTCGCCGAGATCCGGCTGAGGTCCACCACGCTCTGGTCGCCGCACGGCCGTGAAGCTCCCACCTGCGGGGTGATCACGACCTTGTCATCGGTGAGGTGCCGGGCCCAGGCACCGTCGACCGGACGAGGCCCGTCCCAGTTCCTCGCGCCGTCCGCGCTCACGTACTCGCTCAGGTCACAGTCCTTGGTGGCTCCGTAGATGAACCCGGACGAGTCCTGCAGTGGCTGGACTCGCACGATGGCTCGGACGGGTGAGCTTCCCTTGGTCCACGTCTTGCCGCCGTCGCTCGTCGACTGGACAAGTGCGCCACCATCGGCGCATGTGCCCGCTGTCGCGCGCCAGGCATGTTTCGCGTCGAGCGCCACAATCATCCGTTGCAACGGCGCCGGGTTGTAGCGTGGGACCTTCGCCTCGGGCGTGGGTGTCTCCGGGCTCGTCGTGCCGGCAACGTTGGCCGGCAGGTTCAGCGGAAGGTCGGCCCTGGCGTGGTGCCCTGACGGGCGCATCGCGAGCGCCACCAGGGCGACATCAGCGAGCAGGAAGGCTGCCAGACCGGCCGTGGCGAAGCGCTGGTTCACGTCAGCCTCTCAGCGGTGGCGTCAGGATGTTGACGATGGCGGGAAGGTCATTTTCGATTGCCTCCGCCATGGCCTCGAAGACCTGACTGTCCTGCCGATATGGGTCGATGATGTCCGACTCCTTCTTGGGGCGGGGAGGCACGGTACCGCGCCGCGAGGCTGCGACGCTGGCCACGTGAGCCACCCACGACTCCCCTGCTTCTGGGAGGCCAATGCCAGCGGGGTGGAGATCCGCAACCAGGTCTGCGAAGTCTCCCCACGTGAAGGCGAAGCGCAGCGCCTTGGGATACATCTGCACGATCTCGCCCCGGTGGGACCTCGCCGCCGCGAGAACCAGGTCGGCCTCGCCAATGATCTGAGGGGTCACCTGTCGAGCCACGTAGTTGTCCGTCCGCGCGCCCACGCTGCTCAGCAACGAAGCCGAGTCGGGATCGATCGGCTGCCCCACCAACGCTCCGGTCCCAGCGCTGGCGACGATCACACCGCTCCCGTCGAGGGCCTGGGCAAGTCGTCGCTCCATGTATGGAGAGCGACAGACGTTGCCCGTGCACACCACGAGGACCTGACCGGCCCCGGCTGTCGAACCGTCCTGAGTCATTCATCATCCCGTCTGCCGTGAGTAGAACTGGGTGCAGACATCGTACGAGGGCAACAGGCCCGCCTCAGCAGCCGCCTCCAACGTCGGGGCGCCGGAGTCTTTCGGCGAGAGGAGCGGTCCGATCGCGTCCGGCATCGTCAGCCCTATCACCGGGTCCAGCGGATTGACGCCGTGCTCATGGCTCGGGTCATAGGCCGCCGAGCACAGGTAGTGGGCGGTCGTGCCGTCCTCAAGGGCCACGAAAGCATGGCCCAGGCCCTCCGCGAGGTAGACAGCGCGGCGGTCCTTCGTGTCGAGCAACACCGAGTCCCACTCACCGAACGTCGGCGACCCGACTCGCACGTCGACGATGAAGTCGATGAGTGACCCGCTGAGGGCCGTCACATACTTCGCTTGCCCGTTCGGCACGTCGGCGAAGTGGATCCCACGCAGCGTTCCCCGCGATGAGACGGAGATGTTGGACTGGACGACGTCGGGTCGATGGCCGACCACGTCCGCCAACCGGTCGCCGCGGAAGGACTCCAGGAACACACCCCTTTCGTCGGGAAACACTCGGGGCGTCACTTCCCACGCGCCGGCGATCCTGAGCGGACGGAACTGCATCACAGTGATCCCTTGCCGTCCGCGAGCACGCCATGGAGGTAGGCGCCGTACCCGCTCTTGAGCTGATCGTCGGCGTGTTCGGCGAGCGCCCGGTCGTCGATCCAGCCGTTGCGCCAGGCGACCTCCTCGACGCAGCCGATCTTTTGCCCCTGCCGCTGCTCGACGACGGAGACGAACTGGCTGGCGCCGAGAAGGCCCTCGAAAGTGCCCGTGTCGAACCAGGCCGTGCCCCGTGGGAGCACGGTGACGCCCAGCGCGCCACGCTGGAGGTAGGCGTCGTTGACCGCGGTGATCTCCAGCTCGCCGCGATCGCTCGGAGTCAGCCCGCGGGCGATCCCCACGACGTTGTTGTCATAGAAGTAGAGGCCGGGCACCGCATAGCCGGATTTGGGGTTGGCAGGCTTCTCCTCGATCGACATGACGCGGCCCCCCTCGTCGAACTCGACCACCCCGTAGGCCGTCGGGTCGGACACCCGTTGGGCAAAGATGCGCGCGCCCACGATGTCGGTGTTGTCGGCCAGTCGCGTCCCGAGGCCCGGCCCGAAGAAGATGTTGTCACCCAGGATGAGGGCCACCTTGTCATCAGCGATGAAGTCAGCGCCAATGACGAAGGCCTGGGCGAGGCCGTCCGGGCTGGGCTGGGGCGTGTAGTTGATGTGGATGCCCCATTGCGACCCATCACCGAGGAGCCGCTGGAACTGCTCGCCGTCGTGGGGCGTCGTGATGACGAGCAGCTCGCGGATCCCCGCCATCATGAGTGTCGACAAGGGGTAGTAGATCATCGGCTTGTCATAGACGGGCATGAGTTGCTTGCTGATCGCCCGCGTGATCGGGTGCAGGCGGGTGCCGCTGCCACCAGCCAAGATGATCCCCTTCATGCACAGTGAGGCTACCCGGCCGACTCGTCGCCGAGACCGAATCCTGGCGTGGGATCCGCCTCTCGTCACTAGGCTGGCGACATGCGCGTGCTCGTAACCGGCGGAGCCGGGTTCATCGGGTCCAACTTCGTGCTGCGCACCCGAGATACCCGTTCCGACTGGTCTATGACCGTCCTCGACAAGATGACGTATGCCGCTCATCCCGAGACGCTCGCGCAGGTCCTTCACGATGGGTCGGGCATGGTGACCCTCGTCAAGGGCGACGTCGCTGACCAGGCGCTCGTGGACGATCTGGTCGCCGACCACGACCTCGTCGTCCACTTCGCCGCCGAGTCGCACAACGACAACGGGCTCGACGAGCCCACACCCTTCATCGAGTCGAACATCGTCGGGACCTTCCGGCTGCTGGAGGCCGTGCGCAGGCACGACAAGCGCATCCACCACATCTCGACGGACGAGGTCTACGGCGACCTGGAGCTCGACGACCCATATAGGTTCACAGAGTCGACCCCGGTGAACCCATCGAGTCCCTATTCAGCCTCCAAGGCGAGCGCCGACCTGCTGGTGCGTGCTTGGATCCGGTCGTTCGGGATCCGGGCAACGCTCTCGAACTGCTCGAACAATTATGGGCCGCGCCAGCACGTGGAGAAGTTCATCCCGCGTCAGATCACCAACATCCTCGAGGGAATGAAACCGAAACTGTACGGATCGGGCAGGAACGTGCGCGACTGGATCCATGTCGACGACCACAACGACGCAGTGGTCGCCATCATTGAGCAAGGCCGGCTCGGCGAGACCTACCTCATCGGCGCCGACGGCGAGAGGAACAACCTCCAGATCGTGCAGGTGCTCCTCGAGCTCATGCAACAGCCGGCCGACTGGTATGACCTCGTCAACGACCGGCCGGGACACGACCTCCGATATGCCATCGACTCCAGCAAGCTGCAGCGTGAGACGGACTGGCGTCCACGGTACGCCGACCTACGCGCCGGCCTCGAGCAGACGATTGAGTGGTATCGGCAGAATGCCGACTGGTGGAGGACCGCCAAGTCCGCCACTGAGCGCACCTACGCGAGACTCGGACGCTGATGCAGGGCAGGTGGCCGTGCAGCGCACGTTCGCATGTTCTGGTGAATCGTCCTGAGTTTCCCAGAGGTCTCATCTAGCAAGGGAGACTTGTTGTCGTGCCGACACCGAAGAAATTCGACGAGGCGACCCGTGAGCGGGCGTCCCGGATGTACCTGCACCGCCTCGAGCAGCGCGGGGAGGCGAAGGTCGAGGCACGTTGCCGGGTCAGCGAGCTGCCCGACGCCAACAGGCCACGATCCGCAACTGGGCGTCGAGGCCAAGGAAGAGGATCTTTACAATGGCTGTTCCTCCTTAATCGAAGTCGATCGAATTGGTTGCCGTGCCAGAGGGTACTGGTTCGGAGCACCGGTGTGCCTCCGCTATGACCTCTTCGAGGAACCGGGCGTACTTCTGAGCGACTGCTTCGGTGCTGTAGTTCTCAGCCGCATGTCTGTGTGCTCGTTTGGCCATATCCCTCAATTGCTCGTCCGTCATCTCGATAAACCTCTGCACCGCATCGGCGATCGACTCTGGGATGCCGGGCGAAGCATCAAGACTGGCTCCGGATCCGGTCGTGGGGTTTGGCACGCTGGGACCCGCGTAGAGAATCGGCTTCCCGATAGCCAGATAGTCCACAATCTTGTTCGGGCTCAATCCATACCGAAAGACGGGTGCATCCAGGAGGTGAAACAAGGCCACATCAGCACGGTGAATGATACGGAACGCGTCTACCTTAGGCACGTGCCCGACGAAGATGACGTTGCCGTCATGAGGAACCCGCGCCTCCAATCCTGAGCGCTCGGGCCCGTCACCACATATCACCAGAACCGCTTGTCCACGGACCTTAGGGTCGAGAAAGGCCTCGACCACAGGGCCGAGCCCATTTGCTCGACCGATCGTGCCTGCATAGCAGAAGACCCGGTAGCCGTTCTTCTGCAGTTCTTGCACTCGTGCCAGCACTTCGCCCAACCGTGAGGCCGGCGCACCGCTGGGGCCATCGAACCTCGGTGCGGAGTTTGGGGCATGGAGGGCGGCAGGCGTCAACAGACCCTTCTCCTCCAGATAGCGATCGGCCCTCGGCGGCACGTAGACGACACCCCTAGCGGATCCAACGGTCCAACGTTCCACCCGATAGAGGAGCCGCGTGCCGATGGAACGTGCACGCATCGCGCCCATGTCGATCAATGTCTGCGGCCACAGGTCACGGATCTCGTAGACAAAAGGAACCCCACGCAGACGCGCCACCAGCGCTGCTGCCACGGCGGCGAACGGGTGTGGCGACGAACCGATGATCACGTCCACGCCAGCGAGCAACCGGCGTGAGCGCACCACGCGCCACGCGAACCCGAACATGCCGATGGCCCGAGCGATCCCGTTTCCCTCATAAGATCGGCTGTTGAGCGTCAATAGACTAGATCGTCGTCCGATAGGCGTTCGGACAGCCAGGCGCGCCTCCGTGGTCTGTGCAAAATGGTTGAACGAGCTCGCGAGGATCACGACATGGTGTCCAGCTTCGTCCCATGCTTTTGCAAGGTCCCAATGACGCGTTCCACCAGCAGTTGTCGGTGGCACAGCATAATGATTTATCAACCCGATCCGCATCATGACCTCGTGATACACATGTGGACCACCCGTTCCATCTGGCGTTGTTGGTTTTCGTGCTGCCTTATCACGGCACGATTGTGTCCCACAGACTCGTCGGCGAGAGGAACCGCTTCTACGAGGGCCGTAGTCAGCGCTGGAACGATCGGATCAGCCAGTAGGGTCGCTTCAATGCCGAGAGCGACGATCTCCCGGTATGCCCCGATGTCGCTCAGCAGTAGCCGTGTACCTGAGGCTGCAGCCTGCAGCACAGTCGTCGACCTCTGGTCCCACCTCGGAATCGACACGACAACATCTGCATCCGCAAATAGTTGTGCCAACTCACGTTTCGGAAGGTATGGCAGGAGCACTTCTCCCTCAGAAGCTTTCATGACGGCCGTATCCGCACCCAACACTACGAGTCGGAGGTTCGCGCGACGAGCCCGCGCAACCATGAAGGCCTTCCGCACTTCATCTGAGCGATAAGTGGCCCCGGTTCCTCGCGGGGCTACCACGAGTAGCTCCCCATCGCCCACCCCGAGCCGCCTCCGCAGGGACCCGGTTGACGAAGCACTCGACGAACCGGGCTCATCCAGAAATAGATCATCTACTCCCCAAGAGATGACACGCGTAACATCCCGAGTCACCGGCCAACTCTCGGCAAGCATGTCCGCCATTGACTGAGAGGTAACGAGAACCAGATCAGCTCGCATGAGGGCCCGCCGCGCTACCCACGCCCGAAGCCCACCACTTTGCGCGGCGACAACTTCGCTTCCCCAGGGCACCACAACGTGTCTCCGACCCCTCGGTAGCACTAAGCTCGCAAGCGCATGCTTCCCCAACGAGTGCACCACCGTAACGGCGGGGCCACGATGAAATAGCGAAGCAACGACCCCCGTGAACAACTTGCCCAGGAAGCCAAGCGCTTGACCCCTGCTCAGAGACACTACCTCCGGCCTGTGCCCTTGGAGCAAGAATGCTTCGGCCCATAGACGCGTATGGGCCGAGTTTGAGGGCGCGACCAATCTAACGAGGAACTGTCTTTCTGGACTCATTCACAACTCCCATCATGGTCCTACCCTGCAAACAACGCAACTGAACGATCTTCACGACCGGAGCCTTTGAGCTTCCGCGTAAACTCGTTCAAGGTCAGAGGTGGTGGTGGCAATATCAAAACGACTGATAACGTGCCGACGTCCCGCCTGCCCTAGACGTTCCCTTAGGCCGGCGTCGTCCGCGAGTTGCAGGAAGGCATCCGCCAGTGACTGAGCATCCTTTGCCGGAACCAGAATTCCGGTCTCCCCATGGATAACCGAGTCAGTTAGACCTCCGACATCTGTCGCAGCAACGGGCCGGCGCGCTAGGGCAGCTTCGATAACGGTATAAGATGCAGACTCGCTGACCGAAG
Organism: Intrasporangium chromatireducens Q5-1; assembly: GCF_000576575.1. Lineage (GTDB taxonomy): Bacteria > Actinomycetota > Actinomycetes > Actinomycetales > Dermatophilaceae > Intrasporangium_A > Intrasporangium_A chromatireducens. The sequence continues at coordinate 20,447 of NZ_AWQS01000026.1, read as the reverse complement.
GGTTGCTAAGGATGTCCATAGCCGGCAGGAAGTCACTCATAGAATCCAAATGACCCAGGAACTCAATGCTCACACCTCTATTCTCAGCGCGTCGTTGCAGAGCGCGTCGATAAGAACCATCTCCGACAAACTCGTCACCGACGATGAAAAATCTGAGATGCTCATTCTTCGTCCGCGCTAATGCAGCGGCATCAATGAAGGTTTCGTGACCCTTAACACCCACTTCCTGAAAAGACTTGGCGCGTGTGGGGTACATGTGCGCAACCATTCCAATAGCCACGTTCCTTGGCGTCAGTTTGAGCGCTGTACGACCTGCCTGCACATCGGCACTGAACTGGACGGCGGACGTCTCCAACCCATATCGCACAACCGACGTACGTCGAGCTCCCAGGGCGCGGAATTCGCTCTCAAATGCGCTGCATGAGAGAACCGTGATCCCATCCAGAGGCAGCGTGAGCCGTTCAGCCAATCGGAGCAATGGAATGCTCAGATGGGCATCTCCGGGAATTTGCGAGATAAGACATGGCCTCGAAAGTCTCCCCCGCGTCAACAATCGAGCCAAGAAGTAGGACTTCAACAAGTGCGCATGTACAATGTCAAATCTCCCACACAGAATTAGCGATCGCAACTCGCGCAATGAACTTACGTGTCGTGCAAAGTCCCGCAAGCGGTAACCTCGGAAGGGTATAACATGTACCGGCACGCCCAATTTGCGCATCGCTTCAGCCACTGATCCTTCAGCAGGAACGACCGCTTCGATAGTGTGACCCCGCTTTGACAATTCCTTGATTTGGGCGATAAACCACGTGCCACCTTCGGGCGTACCACAAATCTGTAACACTCTAACCATAATTCACACAACCTGATTCTGGGTAGGGGCACATATCACGAGCGTTAGAACGAGAACTGGCGCGGCAAGGAGGGGTTCACCAAACCAGGACGCAACGGCACATGCCATCAGCAGGCTCAATGTTCGAGGCGATATACTTGCGCGTCGCCTCCATAGTGACACACATGCGAAGACCAGAAATGTCACCGGAAGGACCACCCCTAGCGATGCCGCCAAAGTAAGATAAGAGTTGTGGGCATAGAGAAAATCTCCCAACACCCCATAATCTTGGAAGGTCCTGGACAGCGAATGGATACCAACTCCGAGCACGGGGTGATCCAAGGCGATAGACCACGCCGCGCGCCAGAGGTCTACGCGGGCGGCAGACGACGGGTCCAGCGCCCCAGAGGAGCTGGTGTACTCGATCCGCTGTATGACGGATTCGGGCCAAGGCACTGCAACGGCAAGTACGGGCAATGTCATGAAGATAAACCGACGTCGGTGACGGTAGAGCAGAACAAGTACGGCAAGCGCCAAGGCAAGATAGCCACTGCGACTGAACGTGGCAAGAGCCGCACATGTAAAGGCAGCACACATCGCGAAATTCAACAACGTTTGCTGCCTCGAAAGAAGGCGATCCAGTCGATCAATCAGCCCAAGAATGAACAAAACCACCAACGAATTACGACTCAGCCATTCGTCTAACGGGGCGGCCGCAGCCCAGGAGTTGCTGCCACTCGCCACCAAGACCGCCCCCCGTTGTGCCAGATACACAAGAGCCACGCCCAATGCAGCGAAAACTGCACTCGTCGCCAAATGATCAGCCGAGGCTGAATGCAGTCTGAAGAAGAGGACCGCAGCGAGCAGAGCGAGAGTGCAGATTCGCAGCAGTACGCCGACATCTGCCTCATAGGAAGTGATAGCGGTTAACAAGGTGGAAATGACGGCCATGAGCCCCAGGATGAACAAGAAGGGCTGCCGTTTCATCACGGCAACAGAATGCTCGCGTCCCCGAACCCAGTAGAGCAAAGACGGAACCCCAAAGAGGTACGTGGCAAGTCCAAATACGGCTTCAGGAAACACCACCTGAACCACGACAGCGACGATCAAGCCCTTCTCGAGCGATCGCGTAATTGCAAGCGCCACAAGGACGGCCAAAACGGCTACAAGGCTTGCCACAGGCGGTTCTGGCCGGTTCTGAATGACGACCAGTGTCGTCACAACTATCAGCAGGATGGCAAGCGGATGTCCTGAGTCAGCATCTCCAGGAGTGGAGCGTACGTGCGACAAGGCAGCGGTCTTCACGCTGTGACCCGCGGACGATTATAGTGATAAGTAAGTCCGATCACGGCAGTGGCCACGCAGTACCCAAGAGTTATTCCCAGAGCCCCTCCAACGGCTCCGAGCCTTGGCACAGTAGAGACCTGGATCAGAACGCTAATTCCGAGCCCTGCCACGGATGCCGCCGTCACGGCCACATACCTGCCTGTTGCATAAAGGTGGGACTGCACAATGCGGGTGTAGCTGAACACCGCGATCCCCGGCAAAAGGATGACAACCAGCTTTACCGCACCCTCGTAGTTATCTCCATATATCCGCGGTAATAGCAAAGGCGCAAGGAACGCGACCATGCTGCCAAAGACAACAGTGGCCGCGAACACGATTGAGGCATGTCGATGCACCATCGAGCCTTTAGGAGTTTCGGCGTGGTAGCGCGGTAACAGATAGGACGCAACCATCACGGGGACGATAAGCAATGACTCGGCAAAGGGAAGAGCAATAGCCAAGATGCCCACTTGGTCGGTTCCGGCCAGCGCCGCCATCAACGGAATAGGAATGCGCATAATTGCGAGTTGGGCGATTGTTGGCGCGGCTGTACCGAGAGCGGTCTTCCTCAACATCCGAAGAGACTTCTTCGACGCAAGCCTCTCCCTCGGACGAGCCTTCAATAGCCAACGGAGAAGAATACCCAGACACACGGCGTTCGCCATGAGAAAGCAAGCCAGAAATGCCTCGAGAGAAGGAACCTGGGCTGCGAGTACTCCTGCCGCCAGAAGCAGATAGGTTACCGCATTCGCGACGGTTGCCCGAGCCCAGACGCGTGCATCATTAGCGCCGATCGCACAATTTCCGAGCAGTTGATTAGAGACCAACAGGGGGACAGCGCACATGCCCATCGCCCAGGCAAGGGCAGAGTGCTCGAAGTATTCGCCCGGACCAAAAGCCAAGAACAGTACGCCGAGAGCAGGAACCGCAATGGATTGCATTCCTCTTCGCAATGCCGCCTGCACCGCGGTCGAACGATCCTCGTCTCTCCCCGAGAGGCGCAGGGTCGCAGAGTCAAGCCCCGCGGTTAGGAGCATTGCGATCAATCCGGGAACTGTGATGAGGGTTGCGAAAACGCCCCGAGTATCGACTGGCATCGCGCGGGCAAGAACCACACCCGTGAGGAGATTCGAGCCAATGACGCCAAACCGACTGCCTATCATCACCGCCGGCGTTTTCATGCCGACCCCACCACGCAGTCTGATTAACTGGAGGGGCGAACTTCTCGACGATCCTTGCCTAATCTTTCGAGCAAGTCTCATCTTCAACGTCCTCGCGAAGAGCGGTGGCGTAGCCGGGCTTAAGTGGAGGATAGGTTGTTGAGTAGCTATAGTCGATTCCTGAACGGGCAGCGACGGTGCGTATCGTCCGCCACAGGATCGCCAAGTCTAAGCGGAATGACCATGATTCAACGTACGCAATATCGAGTTCCAACTTCTCGGCCCACCCGATCGAGTTACGCCCCGACACTTGAGCTAGGCCGGTGATCCCAGGGCAGACTTCGTGTCTTCGGATATGGCGCGGCAGGTAGACGGCCAGATACTCGGGCAACAGAGGTCGTGGCCCTACCAAGGACATGTCGCCACGCACAACATTCCACAAAGTGGGCAGTTCATCGAGACTCGAGGCACGAAGTATGCGTCCGAAATCGGTGATCCGGTTCCGATCCTCGACGAGCCCCAACTCGGAATTGACATCCAGCATTGTACGAAACTTGACGATCGTGAATGGTCGCCCGTCGCGACCCGCGCGTTCCTGTCGGAAAAGGACAGGTGACCCGAGACGCCGACGTACCAAGGTGGCGATGACCGCCTGTACGGGTAGAGAAGCGACGAGGAGCGGTACTGCGACGAGCAGGTCGAAGGTGCGCTTGAGGAGCCGACCCCTCACCGGACGCCCTCCAGGTGGGCAGTCACCGCGTCGATCACCCTCAGCACGTCGGCATCCGTGAGCCCGACCCCTGACGGCAGAGTAACGCCGCGCTCAAAGAGCCTCTCGGATGCGCCGGTGAGGAACGCTCGGTGGTGGCGATGAACTGGCTGCAGGTGCATCGGCTTCCAGACATGCCGGGCCTCGATCTCGGCGGTGTTGAGAGCGCCAACAATGCTGTCAGCGACCGTCTGATGCTCCGTCGGGTCCCGGTCAGGGCCCTCCACGACGATCGTTGTGAGCCAGCAGTTGTCATCCTCGTCCCGGTCAGTCCCGCCGCGGCCAAGGACGCGGATCCCAGACACTCCGGTCAGGTGCTTGTCGTAAAGGTCGCGGATCTCACGGCGTCGGGCGATCATGTCGTCGAGCCGTTCGAGCTGTCCCCGCCCGAGAGCCGCGAGGATGTTCGACATCCGGTAGTTGAAACCCACCTCCGTGTGCTCATACCACGGCACCGGTTGACGAGCCTGCGTTGCCAGGTACCTCCCGCGGGCGAGGAGCGCCTCGTCGTTGCTGAGCAGCATGCCGCCGCCAGAAGTCGTCAAGATCTTGTTGCCGTTGAAGGACAGCGCCGCGCTCCGCCCGAACCCGCCAGCGGGGCGGCCACCGTGAGAGGCGCCCAACGCCTCGGCCGCATCCTCCACCAGCTTCACACCCCGCTCGGCGAGCCCCGGCTCGAGTCGGCTGTAGTCGGCGCATCGTCCGAAGAGGTCGACGGCGACGACGACCGGAACCACGGCGCCCTCCCCCCGAAGAGTGTCCACCGCCTCCAAAACGAGATCGACGTCGAGATTGCCGTCGGACTCCTGCGCGTCGATGAGCACCGGTTGCGCACCCGTGTAGGCCACCGCGTTGACGGAGGCAGCGAAGGTGAGCGTCGACACCGGTACGACCGTGCCGGGGCCCGCTCCGGCATCAAGGAGCGCCAAGTGCAGTGCAGCCGTGCCAGAGGACAGTGCCAGGGCCCCAGCGACGCCGCAGCGCCCGGCGATTTCCGCCTCGAAAGCGTCAACGTGCGGGCCAAGTGGAGCGATCCAACCGGAGCGCAGGGCGTCGAGCACATAGCGCTCCTCCACCTCCCCGATCTCGGCCCTCGACAGATGGATCCGCCTCACGGCCTGTTCACTCCAGCCTCCATCTCGATGACGAGCGCCTCGCGCCGCATCCACTCACGGCCCTCCTCGACGTCGACGAAGCCCGCTTCCCGAACCTCCGGCACACCGATCGGCGGGACGTCCACACTGCTGACGAGCGGGTGGCCCGTGGCACGCCGGTGCTCTGCCGGCGAGAACAGCTCCTCGCCAAGCTTTTCCCCCGGACGCAGCCCAGTGAACACAACCTCAAGGTCACGGCGTCCGCTCATTCTGATGAGCGTCTCTGCCACCTCGAGGATCCTCACCTGCTCGCCCATCTCGAGCACCATCACCTCACCGTCCGTCCCTATGGAGGCCGCCTCGAGGACGAGCTGACATGCTTCCGGTATCAGCATGAAGTAGCGACGCACGTCCGGATGGGTGACGGTGATGGGTCCGCCTCTCTCGATTTGTGCGGTGAACGCATGCACGACGGAGCCACGAGAGCCCAGCACGTTGCCGAACCGCACCGAGACATATCGGCCGCTCGCACGGCGGGCGAAGTCGGCTGTGAGCCGTTCCGCGAGGCGCTTGCTGTAGCCGAGCACACAGGTCGGGTTGGCGGCTTTGTCGGTCGAGATGTTGACGAACGTGGAGACGCCCGCGCACTCCGCCGCTGCGAGAACGTTCAGCGTGCCGACGACGTTGCTCTTCCAAGCCTCGAGCGGATGGGCCTCGAGGAGCGGCAGGTGCTTGAGGGCGGCCGCATGAAAGACCACTTCGGGACGGGCCGCCTCGAAAGCCCTGGCCAGGGCTGCGGGGTCGCGGATATCGGCGAGGATGAGGTCGTCGGAGTCAAGCAGGCCATGCCCGGCGAGGGTCATCTGGGTGGCCTGCAGACCCGACTCGTCGCGGTCGAGCATGCAGAGCCGCGCCGGCCCGAACCGAGCGATCTGCCGGCAGAGCTCGGAGCCGATCGACCCACCTGCACCGGTGACGAGGATGCGCCGGCCGGAGACCTGCTCAGCGATGGCGATCGGGTCAAGCTCGACGGGTCGTCGACCCAAGAGGTCGGCGACATCCAGATCGCGCAAGTCATTGGTGGTCGGGCTCCGGCCGATGATGGCCTGCAGTGGGGGGAGGCTGAGCACGTCCACTCCGGCCGCGGCCGCGCGAGCCGCAAGGTCCCGAAGGAGTGCCGCATCTGCGTTGGGAAGCGCGAGCACCAAGGTGTCGGCGCCGGACTTCTCCACCACCGTGGCGAGGTCCTCGCGGGTCCCACGGACTCGGACGCCCTCGATACGCAACCGAGACTTGGATCTGTCGTCGTCGAGCAGGGCCACCGGAACGAGATCCGAATGCTCGTCATAGAGCATGCTGCGCAGGAGTCGACGGCCAGCGCTGCCCGCTCCGAAGACCACGACGCGACGCTCGGCGTTTCGTTCGCGAGCGGTGTGTGCTCTAAGGGTCCTCACCACGAACCGCACGGCAAACATCAGAAGCAGCGCGATAGCGGCTGCACTCAACGGAACGCCACGTGGGACGATGACCGGCTCACTCATGAGGGACCATACGAAGAGGCCTATGGCGACGAGTCCGACCGTCAAGCCCAGGTCGACGATCTCTTCGAAGGAACCCCGGACATGACCTACCGCATAGGGTCCGACGAGATAGCCCACGGCAAGGTGCGCCACGACCGCACCCAGCGCGACGAGGGCGGTGCCTCGCGCGAACTGAGGCTGGAGGGTGAAGTCAAGCCGAACCCAGATTGCCAGATAGATGGAGAAGGCCCAGATCACGCCGTCGATCAAGGACCAGATCGAGCGTATGAGGCGGGCCCGTCGTTGCCTGGGTGTTCTCACACGTCCTCCCGTACGCCCCTCGCTCGATGTCATCTGCGCCGGGCCGACTATACCGGGTCGCGGAGCCCCCGGTTTGCCCTCGTCCAGGCCTGATTGCCGCGACGCGGCTGCATGAGTGCGTTCTAGGCGGGCCATGTCCGTGTCGACGAGGGCGCCACCATCGGGATGAACGCGACGGTGATCGAAGGGCTTCGGGTGGGCTGGCACAGTCGTTGGCGCGGGCCCAGCGTTCGTGAAGAATGTCGGTGCCGGTGAGGTCGCCGTGGGCGTGCCGGCTCGGGGCGCGACGATGAGGTTTGGGACGCCCGACGTGACGGTCTGCTCTCCGCGGGAGCCCAACGGCATACGTGCCGATGACGGGCGTGACCCAACCCTCAAAGGCAGCGGGCGAGGGCAACTGCACCGACTGGTAGTTTCGGGAGGTCCAGACCGCACCTCGTGAAGGGCCCACCGTGAGCACAACCCCAGTCAAGGTCGCCGTCACCGGCGCCGCCGGCCAGATCGGCTACAGCCTCCTGTTCCGCATCGCGAGCGGCGCGATCTTCGGCCCCGACACCCCGGTCGAGCTGCGCCTCCTCGAGATCACGCCGGCGCTCAAGGCGCTCGAGGGCGTCGTCATGGAGCTCGACGACTGCGCCTTCCCGACGCTCGCGGGCGTCCAGATCGGCGACGACGCGACGAAGATGTTCGACGGCGTCAACTTCGCCCTCCTCGTCGGCGCCCGCCCCCGCGGCCCGGGCATGGAGCGCGGCGACCTGCTCGAGGCCAACGGCGGCATCTTCGCCCCGCAGGGCAAGGCGCTCAACGAGGTCGCGGCCGACGACATCCGCGTCGTCGTCACCGGCAACCCGGCCAACACGAACGCCCTCATCGCGATGAGCAACGCCCCCGACATCCCCAACGAGCGCTTCTCGGCGCTGACGCGACTCGACCACAACCGGGCGATCAGCCAGCTCGCCGCCAAGCTCGGCGTCCCGGTGACCGAGGTCAAGAAGATGACGATCTGGGGCAACCACTCGGCGACCCAGTACCCCGACATCTTCCACGCCGAGGTGGGTGGCAAGAACGCCGCCGAGGCGGTGGGCGACCAGGACTGGATCGAGAACACCTTCATCCCGACCGTCGCCAAGCGTGGCGCCGCCATCATCGAGGCGCGCGGTGCGTCCTCGGCCGCGTCGGCCGCGTCCGCGACGATCGACCACGCCCGGACCTGGGCCTCCGGCACCGCCGAGGGCGACTGGGTCTCGATGTCGGTCTGCTCGGACGGCTCCTACGGCGTGCAGGAGGGGCTCGTCTCCTCCTTCCCCGTGACGGTCAAGGACGGCCAGTGGTCGATCGTGCAGGGCCTCGAGATCAACGACTTCTCGCGCGGCAAGATCGACGCGTCCGTTGCCGAGCTCGCCGACGAGCGCGACGCCGTCAGGCAGCTCGGCCTCATCTGAGCCCATTCCAGTATGGCGTGAGGCGCCGGTCACCAACCTGGTGACCGGCGCCTGCGTGTACCAGGTCCTTGACCGTGCAGCGGCCGGGGCGACTGCGCTACCCTGCCATCGCGCGAACCACAAAGGCGTTTCGATTTCGACCAGGGGTACAAAGCCTTCATGCAGCAAGCGGCGGGTTATCCCGGATCATTGCTGGGACCTCTCCTGAACGGGCCTGCATGAGCGATGAGGCCAACGACCGCCGACCGCCGGGCGGTGAGCAACGTGTCCCGGTGCAACGTGAGGGCTGGCACGGACTTGCCATTGCTCTCTCCGGGTGGGCCCTCGCAAACGTGGCGGGTGCAATGTGGCAGGGCACAAGAGGACTGGATCTGACCGACGAGGGCTTCTACCTCAACTCGATCAGCAGACCTTGGGATGACCATTCGTCCATTCTCCTCTTTGGCTATGCATATCACCCCCTCTACCTGCTTTTCGGGGGAGATATCGTCATGCTGCGGTGGGCAGGGTTACTCATCACCACCCTCGCAGTAACGCTCCTCGCCTGGGTGGCACTCGGCACACCGGCCCTCGTGGGGGGCAGGCCAGTGCCACGCAAGCTCCGGGCGGTCGCCAGCGTCGGACTCGGCGCGTTGAGTCCGCTCTCCCTCGTGCAGTTTCCGCTCACGCCGAGCTACAACTCGCTGACTGAGCAGGCTCTGGCCCTGGCCGCCACCGGACTCATCGTGGGACTCTCCCGGAAGGGGAGGCGGGCTACGGCGGGCTGGGTCCTGCTCGGCGTCGCTGCATGGCTGACCTTCCTCGGCAAGCCCACAAGTGCAGCCGCATTTGCCGCCCTCGTGCTCCCCGCGGTGGCTCTGCTCCTGCGCCGATCTCCCCTCCGGATCATGCGCGGGCTGGCAACCGCTCTGGCCGGGTGCCTCGCTGCTGTCGCCGCGACCCTGATCCTGTCTCGCCTGCCACCGGCCGCCTTCCTGGAGGTCCTTGCCAACGGCCTCCAGACGTCCGCGGCGCTCGAAGGGCATAGCGATCTTGTTCGCTGGGACGAAATACCACTGAGCAAGGCTTTCTATCTGGCACTGCTGGCTGTCGTCGGCCTTGCAGTCCTGGGAAGCGCCGCGTACGGACGTGTCCGCCTGCGCGAGAGGTGGTTCAGGCAGGCAGTCGTGGCCAGCATGTTGCTTCTCGGGAGTGCGGTTCTCATCCTCGAGATCCTCGCTCTCTGGCGTGCCCACGGCCTCCTTCCGATGGCCTATCTCTATGGTCCCGCCACCGCACTTGGAGGAGCCCTTCTTGCACTTCTCTGCGTGCTGTGTTCGACAGCTTGGCAGCATGTCCGACGACGCCCTGCGCGTGCCGCCCCCAGTGGGCGCGATGCGGTGTTGACACGTATGGTCCTGCTTCTCGTCCTCACGCTGCTGCCCGCCGTCTACGCATTCGGCACGAACAACAACCTCTGGTCGAGCCAAGGGCGCGCAGCCGCCTTCCCTGCCATCGCCGTTGCGGCCCTGATGGCCGGCCGACCCACCGCTCTCCTCGCCATCCCCCTCAGCGGACTTCTGTTCCTGACACCGCTCCAGACGGCATCGGTCCTCAGCCCCTATCGCTACCCGTCCCTGCTGTCGGCCACTGCAGTGACGCAGCTCGGCTCCGATGGAACCGTCGGTCTGACCCCCGTGGACAGTGCCCGCTTGGCTCGAGTGCGGGCAATCCCCCGGCGCGTCGGCCTGCAGCCCGGGACCCCCATCGTGGATCTCACTGGTGATTCTCCCGGCTACATCCACCTTCTCGGCGGCAGAGCCGTCGGACAAGCCTGGATCATTGGCGGATATCCGGGGTCAAATGCAGCAGCGTCCCTCGCCCTCGCGCACGACCGGTGCGAGTTGGACGGGGCGTGGGTGTTGGCCGGGGTGGGCCAGCCCCGCGGCATAGAGGAGAGCGTGCTTCACGAGTTCGGTCTCGATCTCCATCGTGACTTCCGGCCGGTCGCGAACTTCGAGCGGCTCGCCTCTGGGGGCTCCCGGCCTCCAACAGAGATCTATGCACCCACTCGTGCGATCGCCCAGCCCGGCTGTAGTTGAGGACCGACGCACAGGCAAACCCTCCCCCATCGCCGCATGAGACCTGTCGTCGCCTCAACCGCTTGCGACGAGGGGAAGTGCCCTGTCGATCTGAGGGCCGCGGACCCGTGGGAGGATAGGCGCCGTGACGGCACAGATCCTCGACGGCAGGGCCACACTCAAGACGATCAAGGCAGAGCTGAAGGAACGTGTGGCCGGGCTCGCCGAGCGCGGCATCGTCCCCGGTCTCGGGACCGTCCTCGTCGGCGACAACCCGGCGAGCCAGTGGTACGTCGGCGCCAAGCACAAGGACTGCGCTGAGCTGGGGATCACGAGCTTCCGCCGCGACCTGCCGGCGACCGCCAGCCAGGCCGAGGTCGAGGCGGTCATCGACGAGCTCAACGCCGACCCCGGATGCACGGGCTTCCTCGTGCAGCAGCCGACCGGCCTCGACGAGATGGCGCTGCTCTCGCGCGTCGACCCGAGCAAGGACGTCGACGGCCTGCACCCGATGAACCTCGGCTGGCTCGTCCTCGGCAAGCCCGCTCCCCTGCCCTGCACCCCGATGGGCATCGTCGAGCTGCTGCGCCGGTTCCAGGTGCCGATCGCGGGGGCCAAGGTCTGCGTCGTCGGCCGTGGCCTCACCGTCGGCCGGCCGCTCGGGCTGATCCTGACCCGCAAGTCCGAGAATGCCACCGTCACGCTGTGCCACACCGGCACGAAGGACCTCGCCGCCGAGGTGCGTCAGGCCGACATCGTCGTCGCAGCAGCCGGGGTACCGAACATCATCACCGCCGAGATGGTCCAGCCCGGCGCGGCCGTCCTCGACGTGGGCGTGAGCCGGGTCGACGGCAAGATCGCCGGCGACGTGGCGGCCGACGTGGCCGAGGTTGCGGGCTGGGTCGCGCCGAACCCGGGCGGGGTCGGACCGATGACACGCGCCATGCTCCTGACCAACATCGTGGTCGCTGCCGAGCGGGCCGCGGCCGCACCTGCCGAATGATCCTGCGCGGGAGTGGCTTCCGCCGCCTCGGCCCCTGGTGGCTGGTCGGCGCCACGGTCGTTGTCGGCCTCGTCCTCTTCGGACTCAAGGAAGTGCGGTTGGGCGGTGAGGTGATCGCGGGGGCCTTCGGCGCGGCAGCCCTGATCCGCGCGGTCACGAGCCGGCATGGAGCCGGCGGTCTCGCGGTGCGGAACAAGCCGCTGGACGTCATCATGCTGCTCGCGCTCGGGCTCGGCGTGCTCATCGCCTCGGCGACGGTGAAGCTCTCGGTCTGAGTGTGATGACGCGCTCGCTCAAGTGACGAGAGGGCGGCCGGTGCGAAGCAGGGCGCCCGCGGTAGCGGAGGTGGGCGCCCGGCAGCCAGGGGCCGACCCACGGTCCGGACAGCACGTGGCCTCGGGACCGCGGTGAGCGGCATACCAACTGGTCTGCGCCCCCCGGCGCCCAACCTCCACTTTCGACGATACGGGCGGATTGACCGTATCGGGGCGGAAATGCCGAAGTACGTCAGGACCGCACGTCGGAGAGCGGCACGTCGGGGTCGGCGAGCTTGGTCCGGTCGACGGGGGTCTTGTCGCGGACGAGCTGCTCGATCGCCGGCACGGTGTCCCAGACGTTGACGTGCATGCCGGCGAGCACCCGGTCGCCGTCGAGCCAGAACGCCATGAACTCGTTCGACTTCGGGTCACCGCGCAGGACGACCTCGGCCTTCAGGCCGCGCGGCACGTATCCGGAGTACTCGAGGCCGGCGTCGTACTGGTCGCTGAAGAAGAACGGGATCGGGTCGTAGGTGACGTCCTGGCCGGCCATCGACTTGCCGGCCGCCGTGCCGCCGTCGTTGGCGTTGGCCCAGTGCTCGACGCGCAGGTTGGTGCCGAGGGTCTCGCTGCGCCAGTTCGCGACGTCCCCGGCGGCATAGATGTCGGGGACCGACGTCCGCAGCGCGGCGTCGGTGACGACCCCGTTGTCGACGGTGAGGCCGGCCGCCTCGGCCAGCTCCGTGGTGGGGCGGATGCCGACGCCGACGACGACCGTGTCGGCCCGGATCGTGTCGCCCGCCGAGGTGACGACACCGTCGACCTTGTGGTCCGCGTTGCCCGTGAAGCGCTCGACCCCCTCGCCGAAGCGGAACTCGACGCCATGCGACCGGTGCAGGTCGGCGAACCAGCCGCCCACCTCCGGCCCGACGACGCCCTGGAGCGGGGCGTCCTGCGGCTCGACGACCGTGACCTCGCAGCCGTGCTCCCGCGCGGCCGCGGCGACCTCGAGGCCGATCCAGCCGGCGCCGACGATGACGACGTCGCTGCCCGCGACGAGGCGTGCCTTGAGCGCCTCGCAGTCGTCGAGGGTGCGCAGGTAGAAGATGTCCTGCAGGTCGGCGCCGTCGACCTCGAGCGTGCGGACGCTCGAACCGGTGGCGAGCAGCAGCCTGCTCCACGGGAGGCTCTCGCCGTCGCTCAGGGTGACGGTGTGGGCCGCGGTGTCGATGGCGGTCGCCGTCGTCCCGAGCCGCAGGTCGACGTGCTGCTCGTCGTACCAGGCGCGGTCGTGCGGGAAGACGACGTCCTCCTCGTCCTTGCCGAGCATGACGCCCTTGGAGAGCGGCGGCCGCTCATATGGCAGGTGCTGCTCGGCCGCGATGACGGTGATGCGGCCGTCGGCGTCGCTCTCGCGGATGCCCTCGACGGCCCGGGCAGCCGTGAGGCCGCCCCCGATGATGACGTAGCTCGTCTGTCCCTGGATGCTTGCGGCGTCGGTGCTCATGCCAACACTTTCCCCTGTCGGCGGCCGAAGTGCCAGCGTCGGCCGGTCCCCTGCCCGGAAACACTCCGGAAGCTGCTACGTAGGTCTGCGTATTTTTTCGACGGTCTCGCTCTCTCACACTGTGATTGATCCCGGCGCGATCCGCGCTGGCTCGGGGGGACCGCTTTCGCACAGAGAGAGAAGTGAGCATGGGAGCAATGCGCATTCTGCGCCGCACCGGCACGGTGGCCGCCGCAGCCGCCGCGATCGGCCTCGCGGGCTCGACGATGGCGTCGGCCCACCACTGCTACCGGGACTACTGGCAGCCGCAGGCCTACGAGCAGCACCTCAAGGGCAACACCCCGTGGATGCCGCTCAGCGACATGGGCACGATGTTCCTCATCGGCCCGGACTACGCCGCCCAGTGTGGCTACGTCGCCGACGACGCCGTGGCGGCCTTCATGGCCGAACGGGGTCTCACCCAGGAGCCGCTCATCCAGACCCGCGCGACCGTGGGCAGCGGCGCCGCCTACCAGGGCAAGGCACCCAAGCCCTTCAGCTACCTGACCGAAGAGGACTTCGGGGAGCTGACCATGTCGGTGGTGGCCGGCATGGCCACCTGCGCACCTGACTGGCAGCTGCCAGCCGAAGGCTGACCGGGGGGAACCGGCAGGAGGGCGCGCGGTAGGAGGGGACCGCGCGCCCACACCCCCCTCTTAGGTCGTATGCCGCTGAGCCGCGTTGGGCTGCGGCGCAACCGGCCGCTGCGGCTCGGTCGTCAGAGCGCCGCCGGGGGCGGGCAGCAGGCCCAGCTGCTGGGCCGAGAGCACGGCGGAGAGCCGGTCGCAGGCGCCGAGCTTGCGATAGAGGTTCTCCTGGTGCTTGTGCACCGTGCGGGGAGAGATGGCGAGGCGGGCCGCGATGCCCTCGGCCGTGGAGCCGGCGGCGAGCAGGTCCAGCACGAGCCGCTCCCGAGGAGTGAGGGCGGGGCCGTCTGCAGCGGCGGGGTCATGCGAGCCAGAGAGCCGCGCGAACATCTGCACGTGCCGGTCGAGCCCGACGAGCAGGCCCTGCAGCCCGGTCAGCTCGGCGAGGGCGTCGTCGCTGAAGCCGTCCTCGTTGATGGCCACCCATCCGTCGAACGAGCCGTCGTCCGCGCCGCACGGCAACGTCATCTGGTGCACCGTGATGCCGAGCGCCCCCATGGCGTCGCGCTGCTCGGGCAGGAGGCGCCAGCCCGCGGCGATGAGGTCGGTCAGGCGGACGGGAGAGCGGTCGGTCGTCGTCGAGTAGTAGCGGCTGAGGGGATGGGCCCGCGCCTGCGCCGCGACCGGCCAGTGCTCCCGCGGAGGCACGGTCTGACGGGCCTCGACGGTGATGGTGATGGCGTCCGGGTCCGGTCGGGGCAGCGCGATGCGCGCGACGAGCTCGGTCCGTGTCTGGCGCATGAGCTCGTCCGCGAACAGGTCGTGGGCCAGCCCGGGCGTCGGCGCGTTGAGGATGTCGGCGGCGACGGCCATCCAGCGGGTGTGCGGGTCCACGGCCACAGGTTAGGCAGGGATCGCGCTTCCTGTGCCGAAACAGCGCGTTTGTCCGCCTCGGGTGCACGAGCGGTGACGCGAGGGGTGGCCGGGACCGCGCTCAGCGGCATACGGGCCTGCGGTCTGTGGGGTGGGAGCCCGCAGGGTCAGGTCACGTCGTCCACGCCCGCCAGAGAGCGGCATACTCCCCCTCGCGGGCGACGAGCTCGTCGTGGCTGCCGAGCTCGACGATGCGGCCGTCGATGACGACGGCGATCCGGTCCGCGTCGTGGGCGGTGTGGAGGCGGTGCGCGATGGCGATGACGGTGCGGTCCGTGAGGAGCGCGTTCATCGAGCCCTCGAGGTGGCGCGCGGTGCGCGGGTCGATGAGCGAGGTGGCCTCGTCGAGGACGATCGTGTGCGGGTCGGCGAGGATGAGCCGTGCAAGGGCGACCTGCTGGGCGCGGCCCGGGGTGAGCGCGAGGTTGCCGGAGCCGAGCCTCGTGTCGAGGCCATCGGGCAGCCGCGAGACCCAGTCGGCCGCCTCGACGGCGCGCAGCGCGGCCCGGACCTCGTCGTCCGACGCGCCCTCGCGGGCGAGCACGACGTTGTCACGGAGCGTGCCGATGAAGACGTGGTGCTCCTGCGTCACGAGTGCGACCTCTGTGCGGAGCCGGTCGAGCGGCAGGCTCGTCAGCTCGACGCCACCGACGGTGACCGACCCGGTGCGCGGCCCGTGGATGCCCGACAGCAGGCGCCCGAGCGTCGACTTGCCGGAGCCGGACGGGCCGACGATGGCGAGCCGCTCGCCGGTGCGCAGGCCGAGGTCGATGCCGTGCAGCACGTCGTGGCCGGCCCGGTAGGCATAGCGCAGGTCCTCGCCGCGCAGGTCCGCGCTCGCCGGCTCGTCGGTGCCGGCCTCACGGTCGGGCGGGACGGTCGCGATGCCGAGCAGGCGGGTCGTCGACGCCATCCCGACCTGGACCCGGTCGATCGTCGAGACGAGCATGTCGAACGGCCCGAAGAGCGCCTCGGTGTAGAGGATCGCCGTCGTGATCTGGCCCAGCGTCGCCCAGCCCTGCACATAGCCGATCGCGCCGAGGAGCAGCACGAGGACGCGCGGCATGCTGAACGCGAAGTCCATGACGGCAAAGAGCAGGTTGCGCAGCGTCAGGGTGTAGCGCTCCGCCTGCGCCGACACCTCGATGTCGAGGTCGCCACGCGCACGGCGGCGACCGGCCAGGCGCAGCGCCTCGACGGTGCGGGCGCCCTCGACCGTCTCGGTGAGCGTCGTGTTGATCCGCGAGTACGTGCCGCCCTCGGTCAGGTAGCCCTTCGGCGCCCGCACGAGATAGCGGCGCACCTGGATGAGCGCGAGGCCGCCCAGGACGATCGAGGGCAGCGCGAGCACCCACGAGTTCGCGACCATCGCGACGATCGTCAGGCCCACGGTGATCGAGGCGATGATCGACTGCGGCAGCGCCCAGCGCACCGACTCGCTCATCGTGCCGACGTCGCGGGTGACACGGGTGACGAGGTCGCCGGAGCTCGCACTCTCGACCCGCGACAGGGGCAGGCGCAGGATCGCCCGGACGATGTACTCACGGGCGGCGGCGAGCACGCTCTGGCCGAGGACCGCCGACGACGCCTGGGCGCCGAACGTGAAGAGCGCCTGCACGACGACCAGCGCAGCGACGAGCAGCGCCATCTGGTTGGCGGACGCGAGGGCGGCGCTCGTCTGCCCGGCCTGCACGTGGGCGACCGTCTCGTCGACGAGCGAGCCGAGCAGCCGCGGCACGAGCAGACCCGCCGTGGCAGCGAGCGCGTTGGCGAGGACGACCACCACGACCCAGCCGCGATGCCTGCCGAGCAGGCGGCCCACGAAGCTGATGACCGCACGGTTCTCCGCGATCGGCAGCCCCTTGTCCGGCCGCATCGTCGCCGCGACGAACTCCCTGGCCCGGCGCTCGCGCAGCAGGTGCCGGTCGCGCAGGGCCCGCGCCCGCTGGCGCGGCGTCGCGTCACGGGGCGGACGCAGCTCGGCGGGGATCGTCTCCTGGCGGGTGCCTGCCTCCCACGTGTCCGCGGAGGCACGCGCGAGGCCCGGCGGCAGCGGGGACGCCTCGGTCGTCTCGAGCCGGCTCATCGCGCACCTCCTTCGGTCGTCGTGGGCGGCTCGTGCAGCTCGCCCGGCCCGTGGGCGTCGGGGTTGTCCTCGGGGTTGACGGTGGAACCGTGAGCGGGGCCGAGGGTGGCCGGCTCGAGCGCGCGCTCGTGCGTGTGCGCCTCGCCGCGCACGACGACGGAGCGGTATGCCGCCGAGCTCGCGAGCAGGTCGGCGTGCCGTCCGCGCACCGTGGCCTTGCCGCCCTCGAGCAGGATGACCTCGTCCGCGTGGTGCAGCAGCAGCGGGCTCGCCGTCATGACGACCGTGGTCCGGCCCTCGCGGTGCGCCCCGAGCCGCTCGGCGATGCGTGCCTCGGTGTGGGCGTCGACGGCGCTCGTCGGCTCGACGAGGACGAGGACCTCGGGGTCGGCCGCGAGCGCCCGCATGAGCACGAGCCGCTGCCGCTGTCCGCCGGACAGGCCGCGGCCCCGCTCGTCGAGGTGGCCCTGCCAGCCACCGGGCAGGGCGTCGAAGACGTCGTCGGCCGCTGCGGTGTAGAGGGCGCGCTCGGCCTCGGCCCTGGTGAGGGTGCCTGCGGGGTCGACGGCCTCGCGCAGGGTTCCGGCGAACACCTGCGGTGAGGTGTCGCTGACGAGGATGCGGTGACGCACCTCGTCGAGCTCGACCCGGGAGAGGTCGACGCCCCCCACGGTGACGCCCCACGGCCGGCGGGCGCGCTCCTCGTCGCGGCGGGCCTGCTCGGCCCGGGCCCGGGCCCGGGCACTGCGTTCCCGGCGCGCGGCGCGACCCTTGAGCTCCTCGGGGATCTCCCCGCTGACCTGGGCGTCCTCCTCGGAGGGCAGGTAGCGCCCGATCCGGTCGGCGAGCGCTGCGCAGTCGTCGGGCACCTGCGACACGACCATCGTCAGGCGCCCCGGCTCGATCGTCGCGCCGGAGACCTCGTCGTGGATCGGTGCATGCCGGGGCAGCTCGGCCGGGGCCTCCGGGTGGCGCCACGGCGGCTGCTGCTCGAGGACGGCGATCGCCTTGCGGGCCGAGACGACCGAGCGGGTCCACTTCTGGGCGAACTCGACGAAGGTCCGCATCGGCTGGATGAGGAACAACCCGTAGCCGAGGAAGCTGACGAACTGGCCCACCGTGAGGCGCGCCTCGGCGACCTCACGGGTGCCGAGCCAGAGAAGCGCGACGACGAACCCGCCCGAGAGCAGCACGCCGACGGACTCGACGGCCGCCTGCCACCGGCCGGCCGAGACGCCCGCCTCGCGCACCCGCTGCGACTGACCGGCGTAGTTGCCGCCGAAGGTGTCCTCTCCGCCGATGCCGCGCAGGATCCGCAGACCGCCGACGATGTCGGTCGCCATGGACGTCAGCTCGGAGTTGCGGGACCGCTCGACGCCCTGCCAGCGCTGCATCGGGCGCAGCAACGGCGCGCCGAGGACGACGAGGAGCGGCGCGGCGACGAGGACGAGCAGTCCCATCCGGGGGCTCGTGTTGAGGACGATGGCCGCGACGACGAGATAGGCCGCGAGCTGCGAGAAGGCCCGGGTCGTGATCTCCATGAGGGCACCGAACTGGTCGCCGTCGCTGCCGGAGACCGACAGGACCTCACCGGTCGGGGTTCGCCGGGTCAGCACGTGCCCGAGCTGGAGCGCCTTGCGGGTGACCAGCTTCGTCGTGCCGTAGAGGGCGATCAGCCACTCCTTGACGATGAAGGTGTGGAAGATGATCCCGCACGCGGCGCCGACGAGGGTGACGCCCGCGAGGACGAGGATCCAGCGCAGGGTCGCGGACGTGTCACCGGTGACGATGCCCGTGTCGATGGCCCGCCCCACGATCCACGGGCCGGCGGTCGGCGGCACCATCCACATGAGGGCTGCGAGCAGGCCCCACCAGAAGACGCTCCCCTGCTGACGGACGATCCACAGGAGGAAGGCGCGCGGGGAGCGGGTGTCGGGCTGTTCGGCGGTGCGCTCGACGTAGGCGTCGACGGGAGGCGGGAAATCTCGCATGGCCCACCAACCCTAGGTCGCGCAGGGCCACGTGTTCCATTTGTTATCCGCCCGCTCGCCACCCACCCCTCCCCTTCCTCCCGCGAACGGTCCCTTCGAGGGTGAACTGATTGGTATACCGACCCGCTCGCTCAAGAACAGCCCGTTCGGCGGACGCGAGTGGGTATGCCGCTCACTTGTCTCTCGCAGCATCCTTGGGTATGCCGTCTCGCGGGCTGCGATGGAACACCTGGTCGTCCAGACGAGTTGGCTCCCGCAGCAGCTTTGGCCGCGCTTGCGCGAGGGCAGCGTGAAGGACTCGATGAGCGGGAGCCGGCACAGCGTCATACAGGCTGGCGACGACCAGCGGGCGGACAGCCACCATCGAACTGGTCGGTCGTGAGCGAACTGGACGGTCTACCGACCCGCTCGACCTCCAACGGTCCGCTCGCGGGGAGGTGGTGGGGCTGGGACGGACGGCGCGGGGTCAGCTGGCGCGGGTCAGGGAACGAGCGATGGCGGCCTCGATCTTGCGCCGCACCAGAGCAGGGTCCTCCAGGTCGGCCCAGGTCAGCCGGACGACTTCGAAGCCAGCCTCGCGGAGGGCGTCCTCGCGGCGCTTCTCGGCAAAGAGGATCTCGCGAGACTCCGCCTCGCTGCGAGCCTCGTACTTGATCTTGCCGTCGAACTCCACGAGCACCTGCGTGCCCAGAATGCGGAAATCTGCGTGCAGCAGCCCACCGCGCGGCCCCGTCAGGCCGGGGGCGAACTGCGGATCGAGGTCATAGCCCAGCATCCGGAGGACCAGCGCGGTCACCGACTCTCCCGGAGTCTCGTGCCGGGCGTCGCACCACTCGATGACTGCCCGGGCGCGGGTCACGCCACGTTGACCGCGCAGAAGTCCGGCGGCCTCCTGCAGTTGTTCGGGCGTCACCATGTCGGCTCTCATCGCCGCGTCGGCCGCCACGATCAGAGCCCGAGCGTCGGCGAGCCCGACCTGGAGACACGCGACCGCGGGATGGACCGTCTCGAGTTGGAGCGGGAGCCGCTCTGACGCGACCGTCTCGTGGATCCGGACCCGGCTGAATGCCTCGAACCGGGTGCTCGGCCGTGACCACATGAGGTGTGCCGTGCCGAGGTCGATGCCCTCCGTCGGGAGTCCCAGCAGGGCTATGGCAGAGCCGTGACTCGCGACTGCGACGTCGCCATACTCGAAGAGCAACGCGATCGTGCGCAGTCGCAGGTGCTGGCGGGCGTTCTTCGGGCGGTAGGGCGTGTACCAGCCGCGGTGGAGCGGGTGGCACTCCCCCGCCTTGACAAGTTGGCGAAGCGTGGTGCCGTCGATGCCGGCCCGTGCCGCCCGGCTGGCCGAGAAGACCCCGCGGACGGCGATTGACTTCAGGTCGATGTCCATGGCGCGATGGTGGGCCGCTGACGGTCCACGCGGCAGGGCAGGCCCAGTGGCTGTGGACGACTCAACCTCAGCGGGAGGGCTGGGGACAACGACGGCGAGCTCGGCGGCATACCAAATGTCCGGCTGCCGG
>NZ_AWQS01000025.1 GCF_000576575.1 Intrasporangium chromatireducens Q5-1 | reverse complement strand
GACCGCCTCGTCACCCTCCGTACCCCACCGCAACATCGCCGGGCGCCACACCAGGTAGGCGGCCATCTCCAGGCAACCGGCTCCCATCGCGATCGCAAGGTGCCGTCGGTTCATGACGTTCACCGCCCTCCACATCTCAGGATGGCGCCGCCCCGACATCGGTAGCAGGACCTTGGTCACCAAGCGGGCGCGGTGTGGGCCGGTGTACTGGGAGCGGCATCGAGGCCACCACCTGACAGGGGGAACCGACATGACGTTCATCTGGTTCATCGTCTGGCTCATCGCCAACAACGTCGGCGGTCACAAGCCGCTCCTCTTCGACCCGGTCAACATCTGGGCCGGGACGCTGATCCTCGCGATCGCTCTCGACCTCGGCGCGGCCCACGCGCGTACGCCGTACCGGCGTGGCGGCTGAAGCCTTCATCAAGGCTTCACATCCGCCCCCGACGACGCTTCATCGCCCCGGCGTTGACTCAGTTGCATGAGCAAGCAACGACAACAAGGGGGTTCGTGATGAACACCAAGAAGCGCATCTTCGCAGTCATCGGCACGACGGCGGTCCTCGCCACCGGTGCGGGGCTGACCGCGTCGGCTCTCACCAGGGATGCGGCACAACCCGCGGCTGGGACCTCCGCGGTGGCGCTCACCGCGGCCAGCGATGTCAGCGCCCAGCTGCAGCTGACCCGGGAAGAGGAACGGATGGCCCGTGACCTGTACGCCGCGCTGGCCAAGGTCCACGACGGCGCCCGTCCGATGAGCATGATCACGGTCGCCGAGGACCGGCACTTCGACGCCGTCGGGGTGCTCCTGAGCCGCTACGGCGTGACGGACCCGTCGACGGGCCGCAAGGCGGGCAGTTATGCCTACCCAGAGCTGCAGAAGCTCTACGACCAGTGGTACGCAAAGGGCAAGACGAGCCTCAACGCCGCCTACGAGGTCGGTGTCGCGCTGGAGCAGTGGGACATCGCCGGCCTGCAGAAGGAGGTCGCGGCGACGACGCAGACCGATCTCAAGCGGCTCTACACCAACCTGCTCACCGCGTCGCAGCACCACCTGACGGCCTATCAGGCCGCCGCATCCGGCCAGCTCCCTGACCCAGCGGCCGGCGGCGGGAACGGCACGGGTCGCGGAATGGGCGGCGGCATGGGCGCCGGCCTGGGACGTCACCTCGCCGGTGGCCCGGGCGCGGGCCAAGGGCAGGGGTTCCAAGGCGACTGCCCGATGCTCGACACGGCCGACTGAGCCAGAAGGTATGCCGCTGAGCCGGCGCTCGCGGCACACCTCCTCCCAGCCCGGCCGCTGTCGACCTAGGCTGAAAGCCACCCAGCTCGCACGCATCTCCTCGAAGGGGCCTCGATGGCGCGCACGGTCCTCGTCGTCGACGACGAACCACAGATCCGCGCAGTGCTGCGGGCCTACCTGCAGACCGAGGGCTTCGAGGTCATCGAGGCCGCGACGGGCGCCGAGGCGCTGCGCCTCGCGACGTCGGCCAGCGCGCCACCGGACCTGGTCCTGCTCGACATCGGCCTGCCTGACCTCGACGGGCTCGAGGTCCTCGGCCTGCTGCGCCGACAGTCCGAGGTCTACGTCATCCTCGTGACGGCTCGGGTCGAGGAGGTCGACCGCATCGTCGGCCTCTCCGTCGGCGCGGATGACTACGTGACGAAGCCGTTCAGCCCGCGTGAGGTCGTGGCCCGAGTGAAGTCGGTCCTGCGCCGGGCTCGTCCCGCAGCGGCTCCCGTGCCGGACGAGCAGGACGCTGTCCTCCAGTTCCCCGGTCTGACCATCGACCCCGGCCGTCGCGAGATCGTCGTCGACGGGCACGCCGCCGACCTGTCCACGCTGGAGTTCGACCTCCTCGTCGCGCTCGCCTCGTCGCCGGGACGGGTCTTCTCGCGCGCCCAGCTGCTCGACCGGGTCTGGGGCTACGACTTCTACGGCGACGAGCGCGTCGTCGACGTGCACATCGCGAGCGTGCGCAGGGCGCTGCGCGACGACGCCGTGGCGCCTCGTCTCATCGGCACCGTGCGCGGTGTCGGCTACAAGTTCCTCGCCGAGCCGGAGGACCGGTCATGACCCGCTTCCTGACCCGTCTGGACCTGCGCCTGGTCGTCAGCCACCTGCTCGTCGCCGTCGTGGGTGGGGCAACGACCTACCTCCTCGTCCGGGGCCTGGCACCGAACCTGTTCGAGCAGCAGACCCACATGGGCGCGGGGGGGATGCCCGGCGGGATGGGGCCGGGCCAGACCCTGCGGGCGCAGTTCATCAGTGCCGTCAACTCCGCCCTCGTCATCGGCGTGCTGGCCGGCCTGCTGACGGCCGGCGTCTTCGGCGCCATCGCCGCGTACCGGCTCACCCGGCCGCTCGACGCCCTTGGCGCGGCGACCCGCGCGATCGCGCGAGGCCACTACGCCGTCGAGATCCCACAGCCGGGCACCCTGGAACTCGACGCGCTGGCCGATGACGTGCGCGTCCTCGCCGGCACCCTGCGCGAGACGGAGACGCGCCGGACCCGGCTGCTCGGCGAGGTCGCCCACGAGATGCGCACGCCGCTCACCGTGCTCGACGGCTATCTCGAGGGCATGATCGACGGCGTCCTGCCGACCGATCCGGAGACGCTCGCGCAGATGACCGCCGAGACGCGGCGGCTGCGGCGGCTCGCGGAGGATCTCTCGTCGCTCTCCCGGGCCGAGGAGGGGCGGCTCGAGCTGAGCCGGCAGCTGGCCGACCTGCGCGATGTCGTCACGTCGGCGGTCGTCCGGCTCGGCACGCAGGCGGAGGACTCGGCGGTGGATCTCACCGTGACCGCCGGCGACCGCACGGTGCCGGTCACCGTGGACCCCGACCGGATCGCGCAGGTCGTGACGAACCTCGTCGGCAACGCCCTGCGCGCCACCTCGCCGGGCGGCCGGGTCAGCGTGGCGGTCGACCTCGCCGGCGGCCGAGCGGTCACGACGGTGCACGACACCGGCGAGGGGATCGCCGCCGCCGACCTCGAGCGCATCTTCGAGCGCTTCTACCGGGTCTCGGGCCGGCGCCGGCCACCCGGGCAGCGCACGTCGGACGGAGGGTCGGGGATCGGCCTGACCATCTCCCGCCGCATCGCCGAGGCGCACGGCGGCACGCTCACCGCCACGTCGCCGGGCCCCGGGCAGGGCGCCACCTTCACCCTCACCCTGCCGCTGACCTCCGCACCGGCCGGGTGACCGACGCGGACGGCCCGAGAGGCCCGAGAGGGCCGTGCGCCCCCGTGCCGCCCCGTGCGTCAGGCAGGGTGACTGGGGAGCCGGGTGAGCGGCATACCCCTTGTCCAACCCGCGCGCGACGTCACTTAGATTGGCGCGGTGATGCCGCAGGCCACCCCAACCGGCAGCGCCCGGATCGGGCTGCTCCAGGTGTGCGCGGCGGGGGTGCTCTGGGGGACCGGGGGCGTCGTCGTCACCCTCCTGCACGAGCGCGACGGGCTCAGCGCGATGACCGTCAGCGCGTGGCGAATGTTGCTCGGTGCCGCCGCGCTGGTCGCCTTCGCCGTCGCGGCCCGGCGCCTGCGCGCGGTCGGCGAGACGATGCGGGCGCACCCGGTGCTCGCGGTCCTCGTCGGGTGCGGCACCGCCGTCTACCAGGGGCTCTACTTCGTCTCGGTGCTGCTCGTCGGGGTCAGCGTGGCGACGGTCGTCTCGCTCGGTCTGGCCCCGATTCTGGCGGCGGTCTGGGAGCACCTGACGGCCCGGACGCGCCCGTCGCTGCGGGAGGTCGTCGTCCTGGCGGCGGCGCTCTGCGGTCTCGTCCTCATCAGCGCCACCGCGAGCGAGGGGTCCTCGGCGCCCGGTGACGATCCGACTCTCGGCCTCGTCCTCGCCGTCGCCGCGGGGGCGACCTACGCCGCCACGACCGTGCTCGGCCACACCCTCGCGCAGCGGGTCGACACCGTCGCCCTCACGACCTGTGCGACCGCGGCGGGTGCCGTCGTGCTGGCCCCCTTCCTCGGGGTAGCGGTCGCGACGGGCGGGCCGGTCCTCACGGGCAGCGGGTCCTCGTTGGCGCTCCTGATCTATCTCGGTGTCGCCACCATGGGCCTGTCGTACGCGCTGCTCTATGCCGGGCTGCGCACCACGTCGGGGTCGGCGGCCACCGTGGCCACGCTCGTCGAGCCGCTGTCGGCCGCGCTCGTCGCCGCACTGGTCCTCGGCGAGCGGCTGGCGTGGCCGGCGCTCGTCGGGGGCGCCCTCATCCTCGCCGCCGTCGTGGGGCTGCACCGCCGGGAGGAGCGGCCCGCCCCGGCCTGAACCTCCTGCTGACCGGACCCGAGCCGGCGTGGCCTACCGCTGCGCCGCCTGGAGGGCCGCGTCGAGGCCCTCGAGGAGCCGGTCGACGTCGGACTCGTTCGTGTAGGGCGCGAGTCCGATCCGCAACCCACCCACGTCGCCGAGACCCAGGTGGTGGGAGCACTCCCAGGCGTAGAAGTGACCGGCCGGCGCATTGATGTCGCGCTCGGCCAGCTGGCGGCGCACCTCCTGCGGCTCGACACCGTCGAAGGTGAGCAGCAGGGTGGGCGTGCGCCGGGCGGCGTTGCTGTGCACGCGGATCCGCGGGTGCGACCGCAGCGGCGACTCGAGGCGGCCGAGCAGGTGCTCTTCGTGGTCCTCGAGGGCCGAGAACGACGCGACGAGGCGCTCCCGCCGGGGCGCCCCGGCCGGCGCGTCGCCGCCGAGCGTGGCGAGGAAGTCGACGGCCGCGCGACTGCCGGCGAGCAGCTCGTACGGCAGCGTGCCGAGCTCGAAGCGTTCCGGGACGGCGTTGCTCGACGGGAGCAGCTTGTCCGGGTGCAGGGTCTCGAGCAGGGCGGGGTCGGCCGCGAGCACACCGTGGTGCGGCCCGAGGAACTTGTACGGGGAACAGACCCACAGGTCGGCGCCCTCCGCCGCGACGTCGACGGACACGTGCGCCGTCGCGTGCACGCCGTCGACGTGGAGCAGCGCCCCGACGGCATGGGCAATCGCCGCGATCGCCGGCAGGTCGGGGCGGGTGCCGATGAGGTTCGACGCCGCGGTGACCGCGACGACCCGGGTCCGCGGCGTGGTCACGGCTGCGATGTCGTCCGCAGTCAGCTCGCCGGTGGTGGGGTCGAAGTCGGCGAACCGCACTGTCGCGCCGCACGCCTCGGCCGCAAGGACCCACGGCCGCACGTTCGCGTCGTGGTCGAGCCGCGTCACGACCACCTCGTCGCCGGGGCCCCACCCGCTCGACAGGGTCCGCGCCACCATGAACGTCAGCTCCGTGGCCGACCGGCCGAAGACGATGCCCCCGGGATCGACGGCGAGCAGGTCCCCGAGGGCCGAGCGCGCCTCCACGACGACGGCGTCCGCGCGACGCTCGGAGGCCGTGACGACGCCGCGGTTCGAGATCGGCGACAGAAGCGTCGAGGCGACCGCTTCCGCCACGACGTCCGGGGTCTGCGAGCCGCCCGGGCCGTCGAAGAAGGCTGTCCCGCTCTTGAGGGCGGGGAAGTGGGCGCGCACCGATTCGACGTCGTAGGCCATGCCGCATTCTCGCAGCCAGCGCCAACCGCACCGCGGCGCGCTTCCGGCGGCGGGTGCGGGCGATCGCCCCAGCGAGTGGATGCGGTATGCCGCTGAGCCGGCTCAGCGGCATACCGTCCTGTTGCTCGGCTCCCTCGGCACTACTGGTGCGAGCCCGCACTGCCGAGGCCGACGGCCTCCTGCGAGCGGCGGCGCACCGACCGGTACATCCACACGAGCACGGCGACGAAGACGACGACGCCGAGCAGGTTCGCCCACGGCAGGAAGCCCTCGCCGACGACGGCCATCGGCTCGTCCTTGCCGGAGGCGACGACGATGGCGGCGTAGGCGACGCCCCAGAGGCTGTCACCGACGATGAGTCCGGTCGCCATGAGGACGCCGAGCCGCTTGGCCCGCTCGGGGTCGGACTGCCGGTCGGCCCACCGGTTGTGGATCGTGCCGAGGACGGCGCCGACCGCGATCATGGCGGTGAGGGCCATCGGCAGGTAGATCCCCATGCCGACCGCGAGCGGGGGCAGGCTGCGCTTGGAGCTGGTCCGGCGCAGCACCTCGTCGATGACGATGACGACCACGCCGATCGCGACGCCGAGCCCGACCTTGCCCCAGTCGAGCTTGCCCCCGAAGACTCCCTGCGCCAGCGCGGAGATGAGGCCGGCCTGCGGGGCGGGCAGTGCGTTGGCGCCGGCGCCCGGAGCGCCGATGAAGCCGAACGCCTTGTTGAGCAGGTCGAGGACCGGGGCGATGACGAGCGCCCCGAAGACGACCCCGATGACGAGCGAGACCTGCTGCTTCCACGGTGTCGCGCCGACGAGCTGGCCGGTCTTGAGGTCCTGCAGGTTGTCGTTCGAGATCGTCGCGATGGCGAAGATGATCGCCGTCGCGAAGAGGGTGTAGGCGACGAGCTCCTTGATCCGCTGGGGGTCACCGCCGGCGCCGTGCAGGATGACGATGACGAGCGACAGGAGCAGGGTCACGAGGATGCCGACCCCCGAGATGGGGCTGTTCGACGAGCCGATGAGGCCGGCCATGTAGCCGCAGATCGCGGCGACGACGGCGCCGATCACGACGGTGAACAGCACGGTGGCGATGATCGTGCCGGCCTTGGCGTCCTGCAGGTGCGTCTGGCCGAGGAACATCCAGAGCAGCGCCGCGATGGGGATCAGGGAGACAAGGATCCAGCCGCCGACGATGCTGATCGGCAGGTCCTGCTCCTGCAGCTCGACGGACTGGCCCGCCCGCCGCGCGCGAGCCGACACGGCGGCGTCCTTGATCCCCCGCACGATGGGGCCGACGATCTTGACGAGCGCCCAGATCGCGGCGACCGCCATGGTCCCCGCGCCGACGAACCGGACGTCCTGGGTGAAGGTCGAGTCGACGAGGTCGGAGATCGACGTGCCCGCACCGGCCTTGCCCCAGCTCATGACAGGCACGAGGACGCCCCAGCCGATCGCCAGCCCGACGAACATCGCGATGCCGACCGACAGCCCGACGAGGTGGCCGATACCGATGAGCGACAGCGACAGGCTGATCGAGCCGCCGATCGCACCGGAGCCGAGCTTCGTCGCCGTGGAGAGCCCGTCGGAGACGACCTTGAGCTTGGCGAGGATGCCGAAGGCGGCGGAGACGACGCCGCCGAGGATGATCGTCCGCAGGCTCGCCTTGTCGCTCTCGGCGCCGGCCGTGGAGCCGACCTTGAGCACCTCGGCGGCCGCGACGCCCTCGGGATACGGCAGGTCGGAG
Source organism: Intrasporangium chromatireducens Q5-1 (assembly GCF_000576575.1). Lineage (GTDB taxonomy): Bacteria > Actinomycetota > Actinomycetes > Actinomycetales > Dermatophilaceae > Intrasporangium_A > Intrasporangium_A chromatireducens. Next base: position 24,494 of record NZ_AWQS01000025.1, on the reverse strand, counting down.
TTCGTGACCAGCGCCCGGCGCAGCGGCACCGTGTACATGACGCCGAGTGCGCCGCCGATGACGCAGATGGCGAGCGTCGTCCAGTACGGGAAGTTCTGCCACCAGCCGACGATGATGAGGCCGGGCAGGACGAAGATGATCGCCGCCAGCGTCCCGGCCGCCGACGCGATCGTCTGGACGATGTTGTTCTCCTGGATGCTCGACCCGCGCACCCGGCGCAGGATCGCCATGGAGATGACTGCGGCCGGGATCGAGGTGGCGAACGTCAGGCCGACCTTGAGGCCGAGGTAGACGTTCGCCGCGGTGAACACCAGCGTGATGACGCCGCCGAGGACGACACCCCGGATGGTCAGCTCGCGCACGGTCGTGGTCTTCGAGGGGGTGGCGCTCGACATCCGCCCACACTCGCACACGCCTCCGGTGCGGTGCACGCCGAGGCAGGCACGGGCGCTTCGTGCCCGAGTGAGCGGTATGCCGCTGAGCTGGCTGAGCGGCATACGGCGCCGCTCGCTCCGGGACCGTCCGCGCGCCTTGACACGACGACCCGGGCACGGGACGATCTCCAACACAATCCAAGAGACCCCACCGAAACACAACGACGGGGGACTGGCGTGGCCCGTCTGCTGCTCGCCGGTGTCGACGCCGGCACCACCTCGATCAAGGCGCTCCTCGTCACCCCCGCGGGCGAGGAGGTGGCCCTCGGTCGTGCTCCGACGACGTGGACGCCGGCTCCGTTCGGAGAGGAGACGACGGGGGAGGCGCTCGCTGCCGGGGCGCGGGCAGCGCTCGCCGAGGCGCTGCGCCAGTGCCCGGGCGATCGCGTCATCGGCTTGGGTGTCGCGAGCATGGCCGAGTCCGGGGTCCTCACCGACGACCGGGACCAGCCGCTCGCGCCGGTCATCGCCTGGCACGACCACCGCGACGAGGCCCAGCTCCGGGACCTCGTGGACACCGTTGGGGCCGACGCCTTCTCGCGCACCACGGGCCTGCCGGTCTGGACCCAGTGGAGCCTGACCAAGCACCGCTGGCTCCGCGACCACGTGCCGGCCGTGGCGGCGGCGACCCGGCGCTACAACGTCGCCGAGTGGATCGTCCGCTCGCTCGGGGCGGACCGCGCGACCGAGCTGTCCCTCGCTTCGCGGACCGGGTGGCTCGACATCCGGCATCGACACTGGTGGGCGGAGACCCTCGACTGGTCCGGCGCCTCGGCGTCCCTGTCGGCGCGGCTCGTCCCGGCCGGCACGCCCATGGGCGTCGCTCGGACCTCCGGGGACCTCGCCGCGCTCGACGGCGCCGTGCTCACCGTGGCGGGCCACGACCACCAAGCCGCGGCCGTGGGTCTCGGCTGTCACCGGCCCGGTGACGAGTTCGACTCGTGCGGCACGGCGGAGGCGCTCCTGCGCACCGTCGAGCCCGGGCTCTCCGAGGCCGCGATCCTCACCCTGACTCGACACGGCGTCACCGTGGGGTGGCACGCCGCCCGAGACCGCTGGTGCCTGCTCGGCGCCACCCAGGGCGGCCTGATCCTCGGCAGGGTCATGAGCGCCCTCGGCATCACGCGGGACCGCCTGACCGACCTCGACCTCGCGGCGCGGGTCGCGGCGGACCGCCCCCGAGCCGTGACCCTCGGGCCCGGGGCCGGTGACGTCGTCGTCGACCCGGCCGCGACCGAGGGGGAGGTGTGGCGGGCGGCGACCCGCGCCGTGAGTGAGCAGGCCGCCCGGCTCAGTGATGCGCTGAGCCAGGCCGGGGGTCATCGGACCCGGCTGTTCGTCGCCGGCGGGTGGACCAACAGTGCGGCCTACATGGCCGCGAAAGCCGAGGCGGTCGGCAGCGTACGTCGGGTCACGACGCAAGAGGCGGGTTGCCGCGGAGCCGCCGTCTTCGCCGGGATCGCCGCGGGCACCTATGCCGACCTCGACGATGCGCCGAGCGCCACCGAGGTCCCCAGTTGAGCGTCCGGATGCCGCCGCGGTTGGCGGCGCGCCCCAGGAGGAATGAATGCCGTTAGCCACAACGTCGGAGCTGGTCCAGCAGGCGCGCGAGCAGGGTCGAGGAGTCCCCGCGTTCAACGTCATCACCCTCGAGCACGCCGAGGGCATCGTCCGTGGTGCCGAGCAGGCCGGGGTGGCGGTCATCCTCCAGATCAGCGAGAACGCGGTGAAGTTCCACGGCGGACGGCTCAGCCCGATCGCCGCTGCGTCGCTCGCGGTCGCCCGGGACGCCGCAGTCGACGTCTCGGTGCATCTGGACCACGTCGAGGACGTGGAGCTGCTGCACCAAGCAGCCCGTGACGGCCTCAGCTCCGCGATGTTCGACGCCTCCGTCCTGGACTATGCGGACAACGTCGCCGCAACCCGGTCGGCGGCGGACTGGGCCCACGGGGCGGGCATCTTCCTCGAGGCGGAGCTGGGCAAGGTCGGCGGCAAGGACGGCGCTCACGCACCGGGCGTGCGGACCGACCCGGACGAAGCGCGCGCGTTCGTCGGTGACACCGGGGTCGACGCCCTGGCCGTCGCCGTGGGCAGCTCCCACGCGATGACGGACCGCACGGCGCTGCTGGACGTGGACCTCATCCACCGGCTCGCTGCCGCAGTGCCCGTCCCGCTCGTCCTGCACGGCTCCTCCGGGGTGCCGGACGACCAGCTGCGCGCCGCGGTCCGGGCCGGCATGGTCAAGATCAATATCGGCACGATCCTCAACGTGGCGTTCACGAGCGCCGTGCGGGCCCGACTGCGAGCGGACGACCGCGTCGTCGACCCGCGCAGGTATCTCGGCGTCGCGCGCGACGAGGTCGCGGCCGTTGCCGGACGCCTCGCCACCGTGGTCGGAGGGGCGCGGTGATCGTCACCGTGACGCTCAACCCGAGCCTCGACCTGACCTACGCGCTCTCCGAGCCGGCTCTGGGCGCGGTCGATGTGCACCGCGCGGTGTCCGCCACCGTGGAGGCCAGTGGCAAGGGTGTCAACGTCTCCCTCACGCTGCGGCGGGCGGGCCACAACACCGTCGCGGTCCTGCCGGTCGGCGGTGCGACCGGTCGGCACCTGGCCGAGCTGCTCGCGGCTGAGCAGCTCGCGCACGCCACCGTCCCGGTGCCGGGGGACACCCGGATCAACACCTCGCTCCTGCTCGGCTCCGGCCGGACCATCAAGGTCAACGGCCCTGGCACCGAGCTGCGTTCCGGCGATGTCGACCGACTGCTGGGTGAGGTCGCGACGGTGCTGAGTCGCCTCGGCCGGTCAGCGTCCGGGCCGGACGAGCCGTCGTGGCTCGCGGTGTGCGGGTCGCTCCCGCCCGGTGTCGCTCCCACCGTGATGGGCGCGCTCGTCGACCTCGCCCACGGCCACGCCGTCCGCTGCGTGGCAGACGTCTCCGGCCCGGCACTCGGTGCGGCACTCGCCGCGGGAGCCGACCTGCTGGCCCCCAACGGTCTCGAGCTGGGGCAGCTGCTCGGCGTCGACCTTCATGCGGCGCCGCTCGTCGACATCGCCCGGGCCGCTGTCGGCGTGGCCCGTGCCGAAGGTCCGGAGCTGCTCGTGAGCCTGGGCGCGGACGGCGCCCTCTTCACGGACGGGTCGAGCATCCTGCACGGCAGCGGGCCGGTTCTCGTCCCGGTCAACACCGCCGGAGCAGGGGATGCCTTCCTCGCCGGTTGGCTGGCCGTCCCCGGCACCTCCGAGGAGCGGATGGCGCGCGCCCTGGCCTTTGGCCGCTCGGCCTGTCTGTCGCCGCACACCGTGGACCCGCACCCGGGCTCCCAAGGGTGGGACGGGATCACCGTCACGAACGTCACACAGCAACTGGAGGAAGGCAACTGATGAACAGCATCCGACGGGTCATTGTCCGGGCACTCGACACGGTCGAGGTCCGCACCGAGACGCCGGCCCAGCCGGCCGCGGACGAGGCCCGCGTGCAGACCGTCACCATCGGCGTCTGCGGGTCGGACACCCACGCGCTGCACGGCACACACCCGCTCATTCCGATCCCCTACTACCCCGGCCACGAGGTGACCGGAAGGGTGATCGAGGTCGGAGCCGAGGTCGAGAGCGTGCAGCCCGGCGACCGGGTCACGGTCGAGCCGACCCTGCCGTGCTGGGAGTGCAAGCAGTGCCGTCAGGGGCAGGAGAACCTCTGCGAGAATCTCCAGTTCTTCGGCTGCGGCTACGAGCAGGGCGGCATGGCAGACGAGTTCGTCGTCCGTGCAGACCGGCTCCACGTCATCCCGGACGACCTCGACGACCGCGCCGCGGCGCTGATCGAACCGCTCGCGACGCCCGTCCATGCCGGTCGCATCTGCGGGCCGCTGCAGGACAAGGCGGTGGCGGTCCTCGGCTGTGGCACGATCGGGCTCCTGATGCTCGCGGTCGCTCGCTACCAAGGGGCCCGGCGCATCGTCGTGACCGATCCACTCGCCGCCAAGCGAGACGTCGCGCTCGCCCAGGGCGCCGATGCGGCGGTCGACGCCACGCACCCCGAGGTCGTGACGCAGGTCCGGTCCGCCCTCGGGGAGAGCGCCGACGTCGTGTTCGACTGTGTCGCGGCCGAGGCCACCATCGCCGCGGGGGTGGCCATGGCCACGAAGGGCGGCACCGTGGCCATCGTCGGAGTGCCGGCCAAGGACGTCATGGTGCCGGTGGTGGCGGTGCAGGACAACCAGATCCGCATCCAGGGCTGCGCCACCTACCTGCCCGAGGACTACGCCACGGCCATCGAGATGCTCCAGTCCGGCGCCGTCGACCCGGACGTCATGGTCACGTCGGAGTACCCGCTCGCCGAGGCGAGCGCTGCCTTCGCCGCGTCGTCCAGCGGCGCCGAGATCAAGGTGCTGATCCGGCCATGACGAGAGCCCGCCCGTCGGGTGGTGAGACGCAGCTGGCCGCCCTGCGCCACCAGGTCATCCTCGACCTGCTCGGGGAGGACGGACAGGTCAGCGCCAACGCCCTGTCAGAACGGCTCGGCGTCACGCACGAGACCGTCCGCAAGGACCTGCTGCACCTGCAGGAGCGCGGCCGGCTGCGACGCGTCCACGGCGGCGCCGTCCCCGTCGCGTCCCTGGTCCACGAGCCGCTCGTCGGTGCCCGGACGGCACAGGCCGAGGAGAAGGCGCGGATCGCCCGGGCCGCAGCCCAGTTCGTGCCGGACGAGGGGGCGGTGATCCTCGACTCGGGCAGCACGACGGCCGCGCTCGCGGAAGCCTTTCCGGCCAGTCCCAACGTCCTGGCCATCACCAACTCGCTGCCCGTCGCGGTCATGCTGCTCGCCAGGGCAGCCACGGTCGTCACGCTCGGTGGCCGGGTCCGGCCGGAGACCCAGGCGACGGTCGACGAGTGGGCCCTGCGCCAGCTCGAGACGGTACGGGCGGATGTGGCGTTCCTCGGGGCCAACGCGTGCTCGGTCGAGCACGGGCTGGCGACGCCGGACCAGTCGGAGGCGGCGGTCAAAGCCGCCTTCGTCCGCTCGGCCCGGCTGCGCGTGCTGCTCGCCGACCACACCAAGTTCGGGCGGGAGTCGGTCTTCCACTACGCGACGCTCGAGGAGATCGACGTCGTCGTCACGGACACCGGCATGACCGACCGCGCCGCCCGCGAGCTCGAGAAGGCCTGCGGCGTCGAGGTGGTGCGTGCCTAGCTCGTCCCCGCGTCTCGCCGTGGCGTCTCGCCGTCGCGGCTAGCTGGCCGTGCCGTCGACGCTGTTGCCGAGCGCCGCGATGAGGCCATCCGCGATCTCGGTCGTCGTGACGAGGCTGGAGACGAGGCCCGCTCGGATCGCCCCGATGACCGCGTCGGTCTTGTTCTCGCCGTAGGCGGTGGCGATCACCGTCGGGACGGCGAGGAGCTGCTCTCGGGACAGCGTGATGAGCCGGTCGGTCAGCGGCGTGTCGACCAGACGGCCCTCGGCGTCGAAGCAGACCCCGGCGACCTCTCCGGCGATGCCACACGTTGTGCCCTCGTCGCGGGTCTGCTGGCTGCAGGCGTCGAAGATCGTCGACGCGCCGGGCCGCCAGGCGCCGACGCCGACCACCGCGACGGTGACCTCTGACGCCTGGTCGAGGGCCTGCCTCACCGCCGGGTGCCGGCGCAGGACCGCCGCGCTCGCGGCGTCCTCGAGGATGAGCGGCGCATAGAACACATAGCTGCGTCCGCCGCTGACGCGGGCCGCGCGCGTGGCCACCTCGACCGAGCTGCTGTCCTCCCCGTCGACGACGAGGGCGCCGCAGAGCTGGACGACCGGGACCGAGGGGATCTCGTCCAGGTGGGCCACCATGTCGTTCACGGCCCGGCTCCAGGCCAGCCCGAGCACGTCGTCCGGCGTGATGAGCTCGGCGAGCAGCCCGGCCGTGGCGCGTCCGACCCGCTGCCGGGTCTCGCCGGCCGCCGAGTCGGTGCGCACGACGACGACCTGGCCGAGTCCGTAGTGCTCCCGGATCAGCTCCGACTTCTCCGCGTCGATGCCGGGGGGACCCACGATCTCGATGCGGACCACGCCGAGCTCCCGGGCGAGGTCGAGCAGACGGGCGACCTTGAAGCGGCTGATCCCCATCTCGCGTGCAATGTCGATCTTCGACTCCCCGCCCAAGTAGTGGCGTCGGGCCACCTCCGTCATGGCAACTGACTCGCCGGGCCCGAGGCCGTGATCAGGAGCTGTCATCTCACCGTGACCTATCTGGTGTTGACAAGTGGCGTGGCGACTCGCCACGCTCATGTGTGCAAGGGTAGCGCTCATATGAGCGTCCGACTCAAAGGAGAGAAGCGCAATGATGCGTCACAGACTTGCCGTGATCGCCGCCTCGGGCGCGGCCGTTGCGACCGCGCTGGCCGGTTGCTCCGGTGCCGGCGGCGGTTCGGGGTCCGGTGGGGGCACCGGCGGCGGGGGTGGCTCGGTCCGGGTGCTCATGGTCAACAACCCACAGATGGTGGACCTCCAGAAGCTCACGGCCGACAACTTCACCAAGCAGACCGGCATCAAGGTGGACTATACGGTCCTGCCCGAGAACGACATGCGCGACAAGGCGAGCCAGGAGTTCTCGAGCCAGGCGGGCCAGTACGACGTGGCGACGCTCTCGAACTTCGAGATCCCGATCTACGCCAAGAACAAGTGGGTCGCGGACATCACCGACTCCGTCGGCAAGGACCCGGCGTTCGACCAGAACGACATCCTCAAGCCGATGACCCAGGCGCTGTCGGTCGACGGGAAGATCTACGGCGAGCCGTTCTACGGTGAGTCGTCGTTCCTCATGTACCGCAAGGACGTCCTCCAGTCCAAGGGCATCACGATGCCGGAGAACCCGACCTGGCAGCAGGTCGCGGACATCGCGGCCAAGGTCGACGGGGCCGAGCCGGGCATGAAGGGCATCTGCCTGCGTGGCCAGCCAGGGTGGGGCGAGATCTTCGCGCCGCTCACGACGGTCGTCAACACCTTCGGCGGCACCTGGTTCGACAAGGACTGGAACGCCAAGGTCAACGACGCTCCCTTCGTCGAGGCGACGCAGTTCTACGTCGACCTGGTGCGCAAGCACGGTGAGAGCGGTGCGTCGCAGGCCGGCTTCACCGAGTGCCTCAACAACATGACGCAGGGCAAGGTCGCGATGTGGTACGACGCCACGTCCGCCGCCGGCTCGCTCGAGGCCGACAACTCGCCGGTCAAGGGCAAGATCGGCTACGCCAAGGCGCCTGTCGTCAAGACGAAGAGCTCCGGTTGGCTCTACACCTGGGCCTGGGCGGTTGAAGAGGCCAGCAAGAACAAGGCGAACGCTGCCAAGTTCATCGCCTGGGCCTCGAGCAAGCAGTACGAGGAGCTCGTCGGCAAGCAGCTCGGCTGGGCGCGTGTCCCGGCGGGCAAGCGGGCCTCCACGTACTCCAACCCCGACTACGTCGCCGCTGCCAAGGCTTTCGCCGACGCGACCAAGACGGAGATCGAGTCAGTTGACCCGAACAACCCCGGCGTCCAGCCGCGGCCCGCTCCCGGCATCCAGTTCGTCGACATCCCAGAGTTCCCCGACCTGGGCACCAAGGTGAGCCAGCTCGTCAGCTCGGCGATCGCTGGTCAGACGAGCGTCAAGTCGGCCCTCGACCAGGGCCAAGCACTCGCCGAGGCCGTCAGCAAGAAGTACCAGAACAAGTAGTCGTCAGGAGATCCGCATGTCCACCGCCGTCGACAGCGCCACCGGTGTGGCGACGGGTGGGACTGCAGGAGGAGGCCCGTCGCGCGCAGCCAACTGGGCGCGACGGGCCCCGCTGCTTCCGGCCCTGCTCCTCGTCATCCTCGTCACGCAGCTGCCCTTCGTCGTGACGATCGTCATCTCGTTCATGAACTACAACGCGTACTACCCGAACGAGACCGGGTTCACGGGCATCACCAACTTCAAGACGGTGCTGTCCGACCCGCAGGCCCGCAGCGCCATCCTCGTGACGATCCTGCTCACCGTGGCCGTGGTCCTCATCTCGCTCGTCCTCGGCCTGCTGATCGCGCTCCTGCTCGACCGGAGGTTCCACGGGCGTGGCGTGGTCCGCACCATGATGATCACGCCCTTCCTCATCGTCCCGGTCGCCGCGGCCCTGCTGTGGAAGCACGCCCTCTACAACCCGGAGTACGGCCTCCTGAACGGCCTGCTGCGGATGGTCTTCGGGCCCGGCGCCGTCCAGCCCGACTGGATCGGCCAGCACCCGCGATGGGCGGTCATCTTCGCAATCGTGTGGCAGTGGACGCCGTTCATGATGCTCATTCTCCTGGCCGGACTGCAGAGCCGGCCGATGGACATCATCGAGGCGGCACGGATCGACGGGGCCAACAACTGGCAGATCTTCCGGCACATGACGCTGCCGCACCTGCGCACCTACATCGAGCTCGCCGCGCTGCTCGGGTCGATCTACGTGGTGCAGAACTTCGACCACGTCTTCACGATCACGTCCGGCGGCCTCGGCACGGCGAACCTGCCGTACTACATCTACCAGACCTTCTACACCGCGCATGACTACGGGCTGGCCTCGGCGGCCGGAGTGATCGTCGTCGTCGGCACGATCATCATCTCGACCGCAGCGCTGCGGACGGTGTTCTCCCTGTTCAAGGAGCAGAGCCGATGACAACAACGACAGCGGTGACCGTTCCTGGCGCCGAGAGCACTCGGCACTACCGCCACCAGAAGCCGCCCCGGTCCGGGATTATCCTGTCGGTCATCGCCTGGCTGATCGGGCTCGTCTTCGTCTTCCCGGTCCTCTGGATGGTCCTCACCTCGCTCCACTCGGAGCCGGACGCGGCCTCCAACCCGCCGAAGTTCTTCGCCTCGCTCACCCTCGACGGCTACCGCGAGTTCTTCAGCAGCGGCCCTGTCCCGCCGTTGCTCAACTCCGCCATGGCCAGCGTCTTCTCGACGGCACTGGTCCTGCTGCTCGCCTTCCCCGCGGCCTACGCGTTGAGCATCAAGCCGGTGAAGCGGTGGACCGACGTGCTGTTCTTCCTGCTCAGCACCAAGTTCCTGCCCGTCGTCGCGGGCCTGCTGCCGATCTACTTGTTCGCACAGAAGGTGGGTCTGCTCGACAACATCTGGCTCCTCGTCCTCTTCTATACGGTGATGAACCTGCCGATCGCGATCTGGATGCTGCGTTCGTTCCTGGCGGAGGTCCCCGTCGAGATGCTGGAGGCGGCGGAGGTCGATGGTGCGGGACTCCTGCGGACCCTCGGCTCGATCGTCGCGCCGGTCGTCATGCCTGGCCTCGCCTCTGCCGCGCTCATCTGCTTCATCTTCAGCTGGAACGAGCTGCTCTTCGCGCGTGTCCTCACCGCGACGACGGCCGAGACGGCCCCGGTGTTCCTCACCGGCTTCGTCACGAGCCAGGGCCTGTTCCTGGCCCAGGTGTGCGCCGCCTCCGTCGTCGTCTCCATCCCCGTTCTCGTGGCGGGGTTCGCAGCCCAGGACAAGCTCGTCCAGGGCCTCTCGATGGGAGCCGTGAAGTGAGTGCCGGTGTGCCGCTGAGCAGTGCCAGCCTCGGCGACCTGCCCGACGACGTGGCCGGACCGACCTATGACCGGTCCCGGGTGACGGCCGGCATCGTACATTTCGGCGTGGGCGGGTTCCACCGCGCCCACCAGGCCATGTACGTCGATGCCCTGATGAACCGGGGCGAGGCGCTGGACTGGGGCATCGTCGGCGTCGGCGTCATGCCGCAGGACGCCCGGATGCGCGACGCCCTGGGTGCGCAGGACCACCTGTACACCCTCGTCGTCAAGCATCCCGACGGCTCCCTGGAGCCGCGCGTCATCGGCTCGATCGTCGACTATCTCTTTGCTCCGGACGACCCGGAGGTGGTCCTGCAGAGGATGACCGACCCTGCCACCCGGATCGTCAGCCTCACCGTGACCGAGGGCGGCTACCACGTCAACCAGGTCACGGGAGACTTCGACCCGAACGACCCGGCCCTGCGGGCGGATCTGACGGGAGACCGGCCTCCGGTCAGCGCCTTCGGCTACATCGTTGAGGCGCTGCGCCGACGCAGGGACGCGGGGGTTGCGCCCTTCACGGTGATGTCGTGTGACAACCTGCCGGGCAACGGCCACGTGGCGCGCAAGACGATCACGGCCTTCGCCCGGCTGAAGGACCCGGGGCTCGCGGACTGGATGGACACGCACGTTGCGTTCCCCAACTGCATGGTCGACCGGATCACCCCGGTGACGACGCCAGCGGACATCGATGCCCTCGAGGCGCGCTTCGGGATCGTGGACCGGTGGCCGGTCGTGTGTGAGCCGTTCACCCAGTGGGTGCTCGAGGACGACTTCCCCCAGGGCCGCCCACCGTTCGAGGACGTTGGCGTCCAGGTCGTCGACGACGTGGTCCCCTACGAGCTGCTGAAGCTGCGGCTGCTCAACGCGAGCCACCAGGCGCTCTGCTACCTCGGCTACCTCTCCGGCTACCGCTATGCCCACGAGGTCTGCTCTGACCCACTGTTCGTCTCGTTCCTGCTGGGCTACATGGAGCAGGAGGGCTCACCAACCCTTCCCGACGTGCCGGGAGTCGATCTGGACGCCTACCGCCACCAGCTCATCGAGCGTTTCGCCAACCCGGAGGTCCGGGACACCTTGGCCCGCCTCTGCGCCGAGAGCTCGGACCGGATCCCCAAATGGCTCATGCCGGTCGTCCTCGCCAACCTCGAGCGAGGCGGACCGATCGAGCGGTCGACGCTGGTGGTGGCCGCGTGGGCGCGCTACGCCGAGGGAGTCGACGAGGAGGGAGCGCCGATCGAGGTCGTGGACCGGCTCAAGGACCAGGTCATGGCCGCGGCGGCTCGCCAGAAGGACGACCCGCTCGCGTTCATCCGCAACACGGACCTCTTCGGCGCGGCGGTCGACGACGAGCGGTTCGCCTCGACGTATGCCGCCTTCCTCGAGGACCTGCACACGAAGGGCGCGCGCCAGACGCTCAAGGAGCTGGAGGACCGGCTGGGTGACTGAGACGGGGCAGGGTCGCCCGAAGGCGTCCGGCAGGGCGTTCGGCGCGGTGATGAAGGCGGTCGTGCTCGACGGTCGGGGCGGCATCGAGGTGGTGGAGAAGCCGGTTCCGACGCTCGGTCCCACCGACGTCCTCATCGCGCCGCGGGCCTCCGGTGTGTGCGGAACGGACCTGCACCTCATCGACGGCACCTTCGGGTACGCCCGCTACCCGGTCACCCCGGGACACGAGTTCGCCGGGGTCGTCGCGGCCACCGGTCGTGGCGTCCGACGCTTCCGCGAGGGTGACCTGGTCTGCGTCGACCCGAACGTCGCGTGCGGCACCTGTCGGTGGTGCCGCGTGGGCGCCCCGAACCACTGCCACCAGCTCGACCCGATCGGGCTGACGCGCAACGGGTCGTGCGGGGAGTACGTGCTGGTCCCGGAGTCGGTCGTCCACGCCCTGCCGGACGGGGTCGATGCCAGCATGGGGGCACTCGTGGAGCCGTTGTCCTGCGTGCTGCATGCAGCGAGCCGCACACCGGGATGGGCCGACGCCCGCGTGGCCGTGCTTGGCGCCGGTCCCATCGGGCTTATCGCCATCGCCGTCGCCAGACACCTGGGTGCCGGTGAGGTGGTCGCGTTCGAGCCGCAGCCCTTCCGTCGCGAGCTCGCCCTCACCCTCGGCGCGGAGACGGCCCACGCCGACGCGGCGGAGACCGAGGGACAGTTCGACATCGCCGTCGAGGCGAGCGGACGGCTGTCCGTGATCCAGCGGGCCATCGAGATGCTCGGGCCGCGAGGGCGACTGCTGCAGATGGGCGTCGCCAACCCGGACGACCTCGCCCGGGTCTCGCCCTACCAGGTCTTCGCGAAGGAGCTGATGATCATCGGGTCCTTCTCCCTGGCGGACGCGTACCCTGCGGCCGTCGAGATGATGCCGGACCTCGCCACCCTGCTGCGGCCGCTCATCACCGATCAAGTGCCGCTGAGCCGTTATCGCGACGCCGTGGCGCTGCTCTCGTCGCCGACGTCGATCAAGGTCCAAGTGGTGCCCGACTGACATGGCGCCGGCCGCGGTCGGGTTTCATAGATCCATGAGCGCGCCACGACTCGTCGCGGGGATCGACTCCTCGACCCAGTCCTGCAAGGTCGTCATCCGCGATGCCGCGACGGGCCGGCTCGTGCGCCAGGGACGCGCCCTGCATCCGGACGGGACGGAGATCGACCCCGAGATCTGGTGGCTGGCCCTGCGTGAGGCGCTGGCGCAGGCCGACGGGCTCGACGACGTGGCGGCCGTGGCGATCGGGGGCCAGCAGCACGGCATGGTCGCGCTCGACCACCGCGGCGCCGTCGTGCGGCCCGCGCTCCTATGGAACGACACCCGATCGGCTCAGGCGGCTGCCGACCTCGTGGCCGAGCTGGGGGCCGCCGAGTGGGCCCGCGCCACCGGCCTGGTGCCCGTCGCCTCCTACACCGGCACCAAGCTGCGCTGGCTCGCCGAGCACGAGCCGGAGCACGCGGCTCGGGTGGCCGCCGTGGCGCTGCCGCACGACTGGCTCAGCTGGCGTCTGCGGGGCTACGGTCCCGCCGGGGAGTCGCCCCTCGGCCCCGATCTGTCCGCCCTGGCCACAGATCGCTCCGACGCCTCCGGCACCCTCTATTTCGACCCCGTCGGCAACGAGTACGACCGGGACCTGCTCGTGCGGTGCCTCGGCCACGACGCGGTCCTGCCGCGGGTGGCCGCTCCGAACGAAGCCATCGGCACGGTCGTCGGCAGCGGCTGCCTCGTCGGCCCCGGGGCCGGCGACAATGCGGCAGCGGCGTTCGGGCTCGGGCTCGAGCAGGGCGATGCTGCGGTGTCGCTCGGCACCTCCGGGGTGGTGTCGGCGGTCTCCGCGACGGCGGCCCACGACGCGACCGGTCTGGTCAGCGGGTTCGCCGACGCCACGGGGGTGTTCCTCCCGCTCGCCTGCACCCTCAACGCCGCACGCGTCCTCGACGCCGCGACCCGGTGGCTCGGGGTCGACCACGTGCGCCTGTCCGAGCTTGCACTCCAGGCGCCGCCCGGCGCAGACGGCCTGGTCCTCGTGCCCTACCTCGAGGGAGAGCGCACCCCGAACCTGCCCGAGGCCACCGGGGCGCTGCACGGGCTGCGGCTGTCGAACTCGAGCCAGGCGCACCTCGCCCGCGCCGCGGTGGAGGGAATGCTGTGCGGCCAGGCCGACGGCCTGGAGGCGCTGCGTGCGACCGGGCTGGAGCCGGTGCGGCTCCACCTCATCGGTGGGGCGGCCCGGTCAGAGGCGGTGCGCCGGGTCGCGCCGGAGGTGTTCGGGCTGGACGTGTTGGTGCCGGAGCCCGGTGAGTACGTCGCGGACGGTGCGGCACGCCAGGCGGCGTGGGTGCTCTCCGGCGCGGCCGAGCCGCCGCTCTGGAGCACCTCGGGGCGGACGGAGACCTACCTGGCGCAGCATCCCGAGGCGACGAAGGCCATTCGGCAGCGGTACGCCGACGCGCGGGAGCGCTATCTGGACCGGTGAGCGCGGCCGCCCGCCGGCGCCCGCCCGGCCAGCACCCGCGCTACCCGCGTGAGTACAGCTCCGTCACGGCGTCGACCAGGTCTGCGAGCCCCGACGGGCGGTCGTCGCGCCACCACACGAGCCGGACGGGAATGCGGGGGCCGTCCTTGATCGGCCGGTAGGTGACGCCGGGCCGGGGGTGATGGTGCGCCGTCGCCTCCGCCGTCGTCCCCACCCCCCGCCCGGCGGCGATCGCGTCGAGCCAGCTGTCGACATCGGAGGACTCGGTGAAGCGCGGCGCGTGGTCGGCCCCCGCCCACAGCGCGCTGCTCGTGGTGCCGACCCGGGGGTCGATGATGACCGTCCGGTCCGCGATCTCGGCCATGCTGAGCTGGCGCCGTCGGGCCCACTGCGGGTCGTCGGAGGCGAAGGCGGCGAGCCGACGCTCGAGCCCGACGACGACCGAGTCGAACCGCCGGTCGTCGACCGCCCGCCGGGCGATGGCGACGTCGCACAGACCCTCGCTCAGCCCGGCCGTGAGGGAGCTGTGCCGGACCAGCTGCAGCTCGACCGACTCGTGCTGGCGCGCCCACTCGCGCTGCAGCCGAGCGGTGTGCCGGCCGAGAGCCGCCCAGGCGTAGCCGAGGCGCAGGACGCCGTGCCGCGAGTGCACGAACTCGGTGAACCGGTCGGCCTCGGCCAGCACCCGGCGCGCCTGCGGGAGCAGCTGCTGGCCCGTGCTGGTCAGCTCGCACCCCCGCGGCACCCGGCGCAGCAGCCGTTCGCCCACCAGCCGCTCGAGGCCGGCGATGGTGCGCGACACCGCCGCCTGGGAGACATGGAGCCGGGCGGCGGCGTCCGTGAACGACCCCTCGTCCGCCGCCGTGGCGAAGAACCGCAGCTCGCGCAGCGTCCAATCCATAACCGGAGCGTATGGCAGCGTCGTTTCCTGCACTAGGCGTATGACGCCTGCGCGCCTACCGTCGGTCCATGACCGTGTCCGACGCCGTGCCCCTGGAGCCGGTCGCCACCGCGCCCGAGCAGCTCTCGGCCGCCGCTGCGACCCGCCGCGAGCGCGCCGTAGGGATCACGATGATGCTCGGCAGCTCCATGTCGAACCAGGCGGGTGCGGCCTTCGGCGCGATGGCGTTCCCGATGATCGGGCCCGTCGGTGTCGTCGCCGTGCGCCAGTTCGTCACGGCCCTGGTCCTCGTGCCCGTGGCCCGCCCGCGCCTGTCGAGCCTCCACCGCGCGGACTGGCGGCTCGTGCTCGCCCTCGCCGGCGTGTTCAGCGTGATGAACGTCAGCCTCTATGCGTCCGTCGAGCGGATCGGCCTTGGCCTCGCCGTGACGCTCGAGTTCCTCGGTCCCCTCGCCGTCGCCATCGCCAGCTCCCGCCGGGCGCTCGACCTCGGCTGCGCCGGTCTCGCGGCGGTCGGGGTCGTCGTGCTGACGGACCCCGGTCCCACGAGCGACGGCGTCGGCGTCGCCCTGGCGCTCGTCGCCGCGGCCTGCTGGGCGTCGTACATCCTGCTCAACCGCGCTCTCGGCCAGCGCCTGCCCGGCATCCGCGGCACGGCGTCGGCGAGCCTCGTCAGTGCCGTGGTGTGGGTCCCCGTCGCGGTCGTCTGGTTCCTGGCCCATCCGCCGAGCGCCGCCGCCGTGGGCCTCGCGATCGCCTGCGGACTGCTGTCCTCGGCCGTCCCGTACGTCGCCGACCTGCTCGCGCTCAGGCGCGTCCCGGCCCAGCTGTTCGGCACGCTGACGAGCCTCAACCCGGTGTGGGCGGCCGTCGCCGGCTGGCTCCTGCTGCACCAGGCCCTGCACGTGCACGAGTGGGTCGGGGTCGCCCTCATCGTGACGAGCAGCCTGGTCGTGTCCACGCGCGGCCTCGCCGCGCTCCCCCGGGTGCGTCCCGGGGACGTCACGGCTCAGCAGCGACGCGGCTGAGCGGCATACGACTCGAGGGGTATGCCGCTCAGCCGGCTCTCGCGGCGAGGTGACCTAGGCGCCCGTCAGGCGGGAGCCCCCGCCAGGAGCAGGGCCTCTGCGATCGGGGTGCAGGGCACCCAGGGGTGGGCCGCCCGGGTCGTCGCCGCGTCGACGGTCAGCGGAAGCGTGTCCATCTGCAGCGCCATGCGGGCCAGGCGGGCCTGGTTGGGCCGCGCCCGGGCGAGGACCGCGGACATCGCCCGCAATGCGAGGGGTGGGACATGCCCGACCTTCTCCTGCCCGGTGACGAGTCGGGCGAGCTGGTTCATCGTGAGGTTGTCCGCGCCCGCGACGTCGATGACCTCGCCCCTCAGCTCCGGGTCGACCACCGCACGGTGCACGACGGCGGCCGCGTCACGGACGCTGACGAAGTTGACCGGGTTCGTCCCCGTGCCGAAGACGCGGGGCACCCCTCCTCGCCCCGCCGTCTGGCGCAACAGGTCGGCGTGCATCTCGGCATACGCGGTCGGTCGCACGACGGTCCAGTCGGGCCGGCCGGGCTGGTGGTCGCGCAGGGCGCGCTCGGCGACGGCCTTCATCCGCATGAGCTCCATGGGATGGTCGTCCGCGGCGTCGATGGTCGACACGAGGACGATGTCGGCGCCGGCCGCGCGGGCCGCCGCGATGAGGGCGAGGTTGCCGTCCCGGTCGACCTCGGCGGGTGACTCGCCGCCCGTCGGGTCGAGACCGTGGACGGCGGACACGACGACGCTCGAGCCGGCGACTGCCGCCGGCAGGGTCTCCGGTCGCCGGACGTCACCGGCCACGAACTCGGTGCCCGCCGGAAGGTCGCGTGGCCGCGAACGACCGACGAGCCGCACCGGGCGGCCCTCCGCCACGAGGCGGGCGGCGACGAGTCGCCCCAGCCGGCCGGTGCCGCCCACGATGGTGATCATGCGGGACTCCCGGTGACCAGGTCGCCGACGGCGGCATCGATCCCGGGGGCGGTCGCGCTCGCCTCGGTGGGCTCGAGATAGAAGCGGTTGGCCCGGACGAGGTCGCCCTCTCCCGGCCCGACGGTGAGGATCATGACGCCGCGCATGAGGTGGGCAGCGCCGTCGACCCTGGTGCCGCTCATCTCCCACTCGGTCCACCACCGGTCGGCCGACCCGGGGGCGGCGTCGGTCACGGTGGCCGAGATGTCGGGGATGAGGGTGAAGAACTGCTCCCAGTTGCGACGCACCTGGTGGGGGCCGGTGAAGTTGCGGCTGGGGTGGTTCGGCGTCTCGAGGCGGTAGTCGTCCGCGAAGCAGGCGACGAGGCCCTCGAGGTCATGGGCGTTGGTGGCGGTCACCAGGCGGACGAGCGTCGGTGGCAGCCCGAGTGATTCGGACATGGTGACCTCTGTGGTGCTGATTCGATACAGTGAGGTGTATCTGATTGAAAGGGTCCTCCCAGTGGCACGTGACGTCAAGAGCCCGGGGCGCACGCGTCGTCGGTACGACTCCAGCGGGCGTCGTCGGCAGGCTGAGCAGCGGCGTGCCCGGGTCATCGAGGCGGCCAGGGCCTGCTTCCTCGCCGACGGCTACGTGGCGACGACGGTGCCGCAGATCGCCGAAACGGCGGGCGTGAGCGTCGAGTTCGTCTACAAGGCGTTCGACTCGAAGGCCGGTGTGGCGGCAGCGGCGTGGCAGCAGGCGCTCCTCGGGCAGGGCTCCCGTCCCGCCGAGGAGCGGTCGGACGAGGTGTCCTCCACCGCGAGTGATCCTCGCGAGATCCTGCGCAACTGGGCGATCCTGTCGGCCGAGGTGAGCGAGCTGGGGGCGCCGCTGACGGCTCTCATCCGGGCCGCGGCGCAGGTCGACGAGGGTGCCCAGCGCCTCTTCGACCGCTTCGAGCAGGCCCGCCGCGAACGGATGGCGCACAACGCGGCGTACCTCGTCGACGGTGGCCACGTGCGTCCCGGGCTCACCGCCGCCCAGGTGAGGGACATCCTCCTCGTGGCGGCCGGCGAGCTGTACGAGTCGCTCGTGCTGGGCCGAGGCTGGGCGCGCGATACCTACATCGACGTGACGTACCGGTTCCTCGAGGCCGCGCTGCTCCCGGGCGGGGAGGTCAGCGCTCGTACGTCCCGGTGAGAGTGCACGGCCCTGGCCTCCTGCCGCTCGAAGCCCCCTACGCGTTGGGCACCATGTGCAGCCGGCGCGAGACCTCCACGTGCAGTCTGACGTAGTAGGCGTCCACGCCGGCCTGCGTCACGCCGTGCAGATGCAGGTGCCCGTCGGGCGTGCGGAGCACGATATGCCCACTGGCGTGGCGGTATGAGAGCCACTGGTTCCAGTGGGAGCCGAGAAACGACGCGCGCTCCCGTTGACCGAGCCCCTGCGCCCGCCTGCTCCACGACGCCGTTGCCCTGATGAGTGCCGCTGTTGGGCTGTCGCTCTGGCGCCCGTGCAGCTCGAAGTCTGCGAGCAGCTCGTGCTCGCCGAGATACCACTCGACATCACAGGTCATGCCGAGCAGGTCTTCCGCGAGGGCCGGGTGCGCGCTTGAGGTGACGTGCTCGAGGAGCGCGTGATAGCGCCGGACGTCGCCGGCCAGGACGAGTCCGTCCATCGTTGGGTCCTTTCCCTGGTCCACCCACAGGTGGAGTGACCGCGGCGAGCCGCCCGTCTCCGGGCGTGCTGCTGACCGCGGGCGGCGCCGGAGTGGCGCCGCTTCAAGGACCCGCCGATGATCGATGCGGGTGGAACCTGACCGAGAGCCTACGACGGGGCCTGACACGCCGCCCACGCCGGGCGAAAAAGAAGTGGACGGCGCACTGGCCCGACTGGCTTACTTCTCCGTAGAGGGCTTCCTGCCAACGGCTCTCGAGGAGAAGAACCATGCAAAGCGATCCGAGGATCCCGACGCCCGTCGGGTTCGACGCCCGTTGCGTCGCTGCCTCGATCGTTGGCGCGCGAATCGCCTTGACCTGCTGAGGGTTCCGGCCCGCGTCTCGACGATCGACACCGTCGACGCCTCTGGGGCCACACCGTTGTTCCACGCCAGCCAGTCGTGCTGGGCATCACCGGCCAGACGCCGACTCGCCCGCCTGCTGCCCTGACATCGAGCAACAACAGAGCTGACACGCCCGGTACGCAAGGAGATTCGCCATGTACAACCCACTGCTCGAGTACGAGGTGCGAGCGGTCCTGCAGCATGCTGAGCATGAGGCCGCAGAACGCCTCCGACGGCGCGGCACCGATCAGCCGCGCGAGCGCTGGTGGCAGCGACGCCAGCACGCGACGACCCAGCGCCCGCAGGGGCGCGCTCGAGTCGTCCGAGCCGAGTGACACGACGGCCAGCCCCCACACCGGGGGCTGGCCGTGCTCATGCCCGGGACCTCCGGAGGTCCAGACGGGGCCACTAGGCCCAGAGCAGGAGGACCTCGCTGCCCACGACCCAGGTCGCGGCGGCGCACCCGACTGCGAAGGTCAGGTTCCACACGAAGGACGGCACGTGGGTCAGGGAAGCCAGCACGCGCGGGTCGCTCGACCGGTCGCTGGAGCCCCAGACCGCGGCCAGGTGCCGCCAGGCGCCGATCAGCAGGACGATCCCCGAGCCGACGAGCACCCTTGCCTGAGTGGCGTCATCGCGCCACCACCAGAGAGCTCCAGCCCCGGCGAGGGCGGTGAGCACGACGACGAGCGTCAGCGCCGAGCGCACCCGGAACAGTGCCACGACGAGGGCGACGATGACGGCTGCCACGAGGGCTGCCGACCAGCCCCGCCCCGCGAGCCACACCATGGCCGCGCCGACGACGGCGGGAGCGGGATAGCCGGCCCACGTCGAGAGGACCCGACCGGGTCCGCGCGGCTTGCCGACCGTCACCGCATGGCCCCCCGCGAGGGCGCAGCCGAGCACGGCCAGCACCGTCGCCCGGTCGAGCGAGACGGTTCCAGCCACCGGCTCCAGCCGCCATCTCAGCTCGTCGATCCAGCTCACGACTCGAGAACCTAACTCACCGACGAAGGACACATCGCGGCCCGATGCGGTCCGCTCCCAGCCCGTTCTCAGACTTCCCGCATATGACGGAGGAAAGCACCCCGGGGAAGCAACGGCCCGCGTGTCCGGCCACCCCGGATCTGGGAGGTGACTCTCATGGCGACAGAGGCCGGCTCGCCCGCGCTCGGTGCGCCCACCGGTGAGGGCATCATCGCAAGACTGGAACGGCTCGAGGTGTGGAGCCTGTCCTACCTCTTCATCGGGATCATCGGGCTCGGCTTCCTCTTCACGTTCTACGACATCTTCGACATCAACGTCTCGTTCATCCAGACGTGCACCCAGATCAAGCCCGGCTGCACCCCCGAGAACGCGCTCAGCGCGCTGCCCCTGCCGGTCGTGCTGAACCTCGTCGGCTACGTCGTCGGCACGTTGATCCTCAGCCCCATCGCCGACCGGATCGGCCGGCGCAACATGCTGCTCATCACGATGCTCATCACCGGCCTGGGCTCGCTCTACAACGCGTTCGTGGGTGACTACGCGAACTTCAACGCCGCCCGGGCCATCACCGGTATCGGCATCGGCGCCGACCTCGCGATCGTCAACACCTACATCGGTGAGGTGGCGCCCCGCCGCGCCCGGGCGAGGTTCACGACCCTCATCTTCATCATGTCGGCCCTGGGTGCCCTCCTCGGCATCTGGCTGGGGCTCTTCCTCACGACTCCGGCAACTCCGTGGCCGAACGGACTGCCCTTCGCCCTGGGCGGACCCGGGTTCGAGAACGGGTGGCGCTGGATGTACGGCGTCGGGGCACTGCTGGCCCTCGTGGCGATCCTGCTGCGGTTCGAGCTGCCGGAGTCGCCGCGGTGGCTCATCGGGCAGCATCGGCTCGACGAGGCGGACCGCATCGTCGCGCACATGGAGGCCCGGGCCGCCAAACGGGGACCACTCGCCGAGCCGCAGCTCGAGGCGGTCGGGGGAGCGGTGACGCCGCCGGCGCCCCTGCCCTATCACGACCTGTTCACCAACCCGCTCTACATCCGCCGGATGATCCTGCTCTTCCTCGTCTGGTTCATCGGCTACATCACCGTCTACTCGTACGCCGCAGGCTTCACGAGCGTCCTGTCCGCGCTGAAGTACCCGCCGCCCGAGGCAGGTGTCATCGCGGCCGTGGGCACCTTCGGGTTCGTCGCCGAGGCCATCGTGATGAGCTTCATCGTCGAGCGCCTCCACCGGCGGCACTGGCTGCCCGTCGGTGCGGTGGTGACCATCATCGGCGCCCTGATCGTCGCCTTCGCCGGCAAGAACATCGGCCTGGCGTTCGTCGGCTCGTTCATCATCTTCGCCGGCTTCAACCTCTGGGTCTCGCCGACCTACGCCCTGTCCGCGGAGAGCTTCCCGACGCGTGCCCGGACGACGGGCTTCGCGGTCGTCGACGGCGTCGGGCACATCGGCGGCGGCATCGGCGTCCTCGTCATCGCCCCGATCCTGCCGACCATGTCCACCCTCGGCGCGTTGATGCTCATCTCGAGCTTCCTCGTCGTCGCGGCAATCATCGTGCAGTTCGCTCCCCACACCCGCGACCGCCACCTCGACCACATCTCGCCCTGACCGCCGAGAGGAAAACAGCCCGCGCGAGATCGGACGACCACACAATGAGGAGATGTTCATCTCCCCGGTGAGCGAGGAGGCCGCGGGGCCGGACCTCGCCGCGTACTACGAGCGCCAGCGGGCGGCGTGGGGCTTCCTGCCGAACTACGCCGGAGCGTTCTCCACCAGCCCCGAGGTCGCGCGGGCCTGGGACGCACTCAACCAGGCGGTGCGGGGCGGCATGGACCGCCGCCGCTTCGAGATCGCCACGATCGCGGCCGCGCGGGCCCGGCGCTCGACGTACTGCACCGCGGCGCACTCGACCTTCCTGCGCGACATCTGCGGCGACGAGCCGACCATGCGGGCGATCGCCGAGCAGCCCGACGGGGCAGCCCTTGATGCGCAGGACCGCGCGGTCTACGAGTTCGCCGGCAAGGTGGCCGAGGATGCCGCGTCGATCGATGCCTCCGACGTGGAGCGGCTCCGCGCCGTGGGGCTCACCGACGGCGACATCGCCGACGTCGTCTTCGCCGCAGCCGCTCGGTGCTTCTTCACGGCCGTGCTCGACGGGTTGGGCGCGCAGCTGGACCCGCAGACGGCCGAGCGACTGCCATCCAGCCTGCTCGAGTCGATGATCGTCGGGAGGGCGGTGGCCGAGCCCTGACCCGCGTCGGCTGGGCCACGACCCGCGGACCCCCGGCTGAGAGACTGCGGCACATGACGGTGACCAGATCGCTCCCGCTCTTCGCCCTGGCCGCGCTGGCGGAGATCGGGGGCGCCTGGCTCGTCTGGCAGGGCGTGCGCGAGCACCGCGGCTGGGTGTGGATCGGCGCCGGAGTGGTCGCGCTCGGCCTCTACGGGTTCGTCGCGACGCTGCAACCCGACGCCCACTTCGGGCGGATCCTCGCGGCCTACGGCGGCGTCTTCGTCGCCGGATCCCTGGTGTGGGGCATGGCAGTCGACGGGTTCAGGCCCGACCGCTACGACGTCATCGGTGCGCTCGTCTGCCTCGTCGGCGTGGCCGTCATCATGTACGCCCCCCGTTCGGCCTGACCCGAGCGCGTGCCGGGACCACTGGCCCGCGCTTGGATCGGGCAATGAGCGGTCGCTGGACGACCCCTGAGCAGGACCCCCGGACCTACGGCAACCCCGTCAGTGAGCTGGAGACCTATCGCGAGTACCTCGGCAACTACCGCCTCACCATCGAGCTGAAGTGCGACGGCCTGGGCGCCGACGAGCTCGCCCGGCGGTCCGTCCCGCCGAGCACCCTCAGCCTGCTCGGGCTCGTGCGCCACCTCGCGCAGGTGGAGAACCACTGGTTCCAACGGGTCCTGCAGGGCCAGACGGACGGCCCGCGGCTCTACAAGAGCGACGAGGACCGCGACCTCGACTTCAACGGTGCCCGGCCGGACCCCGCGCTGGTCGAGGACGCCTTCACGACCTGGAAGGCCGAGATCGCGAAGGCCGACGAGTGGCTCGACACGCGCTCCGACTCCGACCTGGGCGAGCAGGTGAGGGTGCATGACGAGACGGCCTCGGTCCGCGACATCCTCGTGCACGTCATCGAGGAGTACGCCCGGCACGCCGGGCACGCCGACCTGCTGCGCGAGAGCATCGACGGCCGCACCGGCCAGTAAGCCCCTGTATGCCGCTCACCTCGCCACCTGCCGAAGGTGACCCCCGAGCGGGGCGGGCTCAGCGGCATACGGAACGGTCGTCGCCCGGCCCCGCGTGCTGCGGGACCGGGCGGGACGAGCGGGACCTCACCCGAAGGGGTTCGGCGTGAGCGTGTACTTCGTCTGCAGGTACTCGTGGATGCCCTCGGCACCGCCCTCGCGGCCGAGGCCGGAGAACTTCCAGCCGCCGAAGGGTGCCGCGGCGTTCGACACGACGCCGATGTTGAGGCCCATCATCCCGGTCTCGAGGCGCTCGATCATGCGCTGCCCGCGGGCGAGGTTCTCGGTGTAGACGTAGGAGACGAGGCCGTACTCCGTGTCGTTGGCGATCCGGACCGCGTCGTCCTCGTCGTCGAACGGGACGATCGCGAGGACCGGGCCGAAGATCTCCTCGCGGAGGATGTCGCTGCCCTCGGGGACGTCGCAGACGACCGTCGGCTCGTAGAAGGTCCCGGGCCCGTCCACGGCCTGGCCGCCGGCGCGCAGCTCGGCACCCCGGTGCACCGCGTCGTCGACGAGCTGCTTCGCCTTGGTGACCGCACGGTCGTCGATGAGCGGGCCGATCGTCACGCCGTCCTCGGTGCCGCGGCCGATCTTCATGCCCTTGACCTGCGCCGTGACCCGCTCGGTGAACTCCTCGACGAGCGAGCGGTGCACGATGAAGCGGTTCGCCGCGGTGCAGGCCTGTCCGACGTTGCGGAACTTCGCGGCCATCGCGCCCGCAACGGCCTTGTCGAGGTCGGCGTCGTCGAACACGATGAACGGCGCGTTGCCGCCGAGCTCCATGGAGGTGCGCAGCACTCCGGGAGCCGCCTGCGCGAGGAGCAGCTGGCCGACCGGCGTCGACCCCGTGAAGGACAGCTTGCGCAGCCGGGGGTCACCGATGATCGCCTCCGACACCGGGCCGGCGGCCGAGGTCGTCACGACGTTGACGACGCCGGCCGGCAGGCCCGCCTCGACGAGGAGCTGCGCGAAGAACATCGTCGTGAGCGGAGTCAGCTCGGCCGGCTTGATGACGACCGTGCAGCCCGCCGCGAGCGCCGGGGCGATCTTGCGGGTCGCCATGGCGAGCGGGAAGTTCCACGGTGTGATGAGGTAGCACGGCCCGACCGGGTGCTGGGAGACGATCATCCGGCCCGTACCCTCGGGGTTCGCGCCGTAGCGGCCCTGCACGCGGGTCGCCTCCTCGCTGAACCAGCGGACGAACTCGGCGCCATACGTGACCTCGCCGCGGGCCTCGGCGAGCGGCTTGCCCATCTCGATCGTCATGAGGAGGGCGAAGTCCTCCGCGCGCTCCTTGAGCAGGTCGAAGGTATGGCGCAGCAGCTCGGCCCGCTCGCGCGCCGGCGTCGCCGCCCACGCGGGGAAGGCGCCG
>NZ_AWQS01000024.1 GCF_000576575.1 Intrasporangium chromatireducens Q5-1 | reverse complement strand
CGAGCGGGTGCTCGCCGCGGTGGCGCGCTTGGTGCGCGGTCGCGCCGCCCGCTCGGCGGACCGGGCCGTCCGGGCGAGGATCGGCGCGAGGAACCGGCCGGTGTGGCTCGCCTCGACCTGCGCGACGTCCTCCGGGGTGCCGGTGGCGACGATCGTGCCGCCTCGGGAGCCGCCCTCGGGCCCGAGGTCGATGATCCAGTCGGCGTTCTTGATGACGTCGAGGTTGTGCTCGATGACGATGACGGTGTTGCCCTTGTCGACGAGGCCCTGGAGCACGGCGAGCAGCTTGCGGATGTCCTCGAAGTGGAGCCCGGTCGTCGGCTCGTCGAGCACGTAGATGGTGCGGCCGGACGAGCGCTTCTGCAGCTCGCTCGCGAGCTTGACCCGCTGCGCCTCGCCGCCCGACAGCGTCGGCGCCGGCTGCCCGAGCCGGACGTAGCCGAGCCCGACGTCGTTGAGCGTGTTGAGGTGGCGGGAGATCGCGGGCACCGCCTCGAAGAAGCCGGCGGCCTCCTCGATCGGCATGTCGAGCACGTCGGCGATCGTCTTGCCCTTGAAGTGGACCTCCAGTGTCTCCCGGTTGTAGCGCGCGCCGTGGCACACCTCGCACGGGACATAGACGTCGGGCAGGAAGTTCATCTCGATCTTGATCGTGCCGTCGCCGGAGCACGCCTCGCAGCGTCCGCCCTTGACGTTGAACGAGAACCGACCCGGCTGGTAGCCGCGGATCTTGGCCTCCGTGGTCTCGGCGAAGAGCCGGCGGATGTGGTCGAAGACCCCCGTGTAGGTCGCCGGGTTGGACCGGGGCGTGCGACCGATCGGGCTCTGGTCGACGTGCACGACCTTGTCGAGCTGGTCCAGGCCCGTCACCGTCTTGTGCCGCCCCGGCACGTGCCGGGCGCCGTTGAGCTTGTTGGCCATGACGTTGTAGAGGATGTCGTTGACGAGGGTCGACTTGCCCGAGCCGGACACGCCCGTCACGGCGACGAGGTTGCCGAGCGGAAAGCTGACGTCGACGTTCTGCAGGTTGTTCTCGCGCGCGCCGCGGACCGTGATCTCGCGACCGTCGTGGCCGCGACGGACCTCCGGGGTCGGGATCTCGCGCCGACCCGAGAGGTACTGGCCGGTCAGCGAGTCGGGGTGCTTCAGCAGGTCCGCGACCGTGCCGGAGTGGACCACCTGACCACCGTGCTCCCCCGCGCCGGGACCGATGTCGACGACCCAGTCGGCCGTCTCGATGGTGTCCTCGTCGTGCTCGACGACGATGAGCGTGTTGCCGAGGTCGCGCAGCCGGGTCAGCGTCTCGATGAGGCGGTGGTTGTCGCGCTGGTGCAGCCCGATCGACGGCTCGTCGAGGACGTAGAGCACACCGACCAGGCCCGACCCGATCTGCGTCGCGAGCCGGATCCGCTGCGCCTCGCCGCCCGAGAGCGTCGCCGCGGGACGGTTGAGCGAGAGGTAGTCGAGACCCACGTCGAGCAGGAAGCCGAGACGGGCCTGGATCTCCTTGATGACCCGCTCCGCGATCTGCCGCTCCCGCTGCGTCAGCTCGACGTTGTCGAGGAAGTGCTTCGTCTCGTCGATGGACAGCGCGCACACCTCGGCGATGCTGCGACCGTCGATGAGCACGGCGAGCGACTCGGGCTTGAGCCGGGCCCCCTTGCACGTGGGGCACGGCACCTCGCGCATGAAGCCCTCGTAGCGCTCCCGGCTCCACTCGGAGTCGGTCTCGGAGTGGCGACGCTTGATGAAGGGCACGACGCCCTCGAAGCCGGTCGTGTAGGACCGCTCCCGTCCGTAGCGGTTGCGGTAGCGGACATGCACCTTGTAGTTCTGCCCGTGGAGGAGCGCCTCCTTGGCCCGCTGCGGCAGGGAGCGCCACGGCGTGTCCATCGTGAACTTGAGGTCGTCGGCGAGGCCGGTCATGACCCGTTGGAAGTACTCGGCCGAGCCGGACCCCTGCGCCCACGGGGCGATGGCGCCCTCGGCGAGCGACAGGTCGGGGTCCGGGACGATGAGCTCGGGGTCCACCTCGAGCTCGGTGCCGATGCCCGTGCAGGTCGGGCAGGCCCCGAAGGGTGAGTTGAAGGAGAAGGACCGGGGCTGGACCTCGTCCATCCCCAGCGGGTGGTTGTTGGGGCAGGCCATCTTCTCGGAGAACCGCCGTTGGCGCTCGGGGTCGCCGGCGTCACGGTCGACGAAGTCGATCAGGACGATCCCGCCGGCCAGCCCGAGGGCCGTCTCGACGGAGTCGGTGAGGCGGCGCTTGGCGCCCGAGTCGTCACCCTTGGCGACGAGACGGTCGATGACGACCTCGATGGTGTGCTTGCGCTGCTTCTCCAGCTTGGGCGGCTCGGTGAGCGTGACGACCTCGCCGTCGACCCGGGCCCGGGCGAAGCCCTTGGTCTGCAGCTCGGCGAATAGGTCGACGAACTCGCCCTTGCGGCCCTGGACGACCGGCGCGAGGACCTGGAACTTGGTGCGCTCGGGCAGCGTGAGCAGCTGGTCGACGATCTGCTGGGGCGTCTGCTTCGTCACCGGCTCGCCGCAGACCGGGCAGTGTGGCCGACCGGCCCGCGCGAAGAGCAGCCGCAGGTAGTCGTAGACCTCGGTGATCGTGCCGACGGTCGAGCGCGGGTTGCGGTTCGTCGACTTCTGGTCGATGGAGA
The DNA here is from genome assembly GCF_000576575.1 of Intrasporangium chromatireducens Q5-1. Taxonomy (GTDB): domain Bacteria; phylum Actinomycetota; class Actinomycetes; order Actinomycetales; family Dermatophilaceae; genus Intrasporangium_A; species Intrasporangium_A chromatireducens. The sequence goes on along the minus strand of NZ_AWQS01000024.1, from coordinate 29,363 downwards.
CCGCTGGCGAGAGGCCCTCGATGAAGTCGACGTCGGGCTTGTCCATCTGGCCGAGGAACTGCCGGGCGTAGGCGGAGAGCGACTCGACGTAGCGGCGCTGGCCCTCCGCGAAGATCGTGTCGAACGCCAGCGAGGACTTGCCGGAGCCGGACAGCCCCGTGAAGACGATGAGACTGTCGCGGGGCAGGTCGACGGAGATGTCCTTGAGGTTGTGCTCGCGCGCACCTCTGACGACGAGGGCGTGCGAGTCGGTCGGGGCCTTGGCAGTCACGCGCTCCATGGTAAGTGCCGCCACCGACACTGCCCGCCCGCGCGGCCGGAGGGGCCGCGAGGGGCCGCGAAAGGCGCCACCCCCGGACGGTGTCAGCACGCCCGAGCGGGCTGAGCGGCATACTCGGGTGTCATGGCTGCCATCACGTCGACGCCCATCGAGGACTACGCCGTGCTCGGCGACCTCGGCACCGCAGCTCTCGTGAGCCGGCGCGGATCGATCGACTGGCTGTGCCTGCCCCGCTTCGACTCGCACGCGTGCTTCGCGGCGCTGCTCGGCACCCGGGAGAACGGGCGGTGGCTGCTCGGCCCCGCCGACGACAACGCCCGCACCACCCGCCGCTACCTCGAAGGCAGCTTCGTCCTCGAGACGATCCACGAGACCGACACCGGCAAGGTCCGGGTCGTCGACCTCATGCCGATCGCCGACCAGCGTGCCGACGTGCTGCGGGTCGTCGAGGGCCTCGAGGGGACCGTGCGGATGCGGCACGAGTGGATCGTCCGCTTCGGCTACGGCAGGACCCGCCCCTGGATCACGCGGCACACCGAGGACCGGGAGGGCCAGAAGCACCGGATCATCACCGCCATTGCGGGACCGGACATGCTCGTCCTGCGCGGCACGCGGCTCCCCCGTGCCGAGGACGGGCGCCACGTCGACGAGTTCGACGTGGCTGCCGACGACATCCTCACCTTCTCGACGACGTGGTTCCGCAGCCACCTGCCCGTGCCCGCCCCGCTCACCGTGCGCAGCCGGGTCGAGCAAACAATCAGGACGAGCAACGACTGGGTGCGCCGGGCGCACTACGACGGCCCCTACGCGGCGGCCGTCACCCGGTCCCTGCTCGTCCTGCGCATGCTGAGCCACGGCGTCACCGGTGGCATCGTGGCCGCCGTGACGACCTCGCTGCCCGAGGACTTCGGCGGCGAGCGGAACTGGGACTACCGGTACTGCTGGCTGCGCGACGCGGCCCTCAGCCTCGAGGCGCTCGTCGGCTGCGGCTACACCGACGAGGCCAAGCTGTGGCGTGGCTGGCTCATGCGGGCCGTGGCCGGCGACCCCGAGGACCTGCAGATCATGTACTGCGTCGACGGCAGCCGGGAGCTGCCCGAGCGCACCCTCGACTTCCTGCCCGGCTATGCCTCCTCGCAGCCGGTCCGCATCGGCAACGCCGCCGTCGACCAACGCCAGACCGACGTCCTCGGCGAGGTGATGATTGCCCTCCACGACGCCCGGTTGCGCGGGATGGAGGAGAACAAGGAGGCGTGGGACCTGCAGCGTGCCCTGGTCGACAACCTCGCGGAGCACTGGGAGGAGGCGGACAACGGCCTCTGGGAGATCCGCGGTCCGGTCCGCAAGTTCACCCACTCGCGGGTCATGGTGTGGGCGGCCTTCGACCGTGCCGTCCGGGCGGTCGAGGAGCTCGGCTTCCCGGGACCGGTCGACACGTGGCGCGAGCTGCGGGACAAGGTGCGCGACGAGGTCCTGGCGAACGGCTGGGACGAGGAGCGCCAGACCTTCGTCCAGTACTACGGCTCGACCGAGGTCGACGCCTCGCTGCTCGTCATCTCGAGCGTCGGGTTCCTGCCCGGTGACGACCCAAAGATGATCGGCACGATCCGGGCCGTGGAGCGTGACCTCATGCCGCACGGCCTCGTGATGCGCTACCGGACCCAGAGCGGGGTCGACGGCCTCGCCGGTGACGAGCACCCGTTCCTGGCCTGCTCGTTCTGGCTTGTCCAGGCCTACGCGAAGGCGGGCATGCTCGACGAGGCGACGGCCCTCATGGACCGGCTCGTCGGGCTCTGCAACGACGTGGGCCTGTTGTCCGAGGAGTACGACCCCGTCGGCAACCGTATGGTGGGCAACTTCCCCCAGGCGTTCTCGCACCTGACCCTCGTCGGCGCCGCGCTGGCGCTGTCGGAGGCACTCGGAAAGGAGTCCCATGGACCAAAGTGACGTGACAGCCCTGCTCGTTAACGAGCAGACCGACCGGCTCATGACGACCGCAGCCTCGCTCACCGACGAGGACGTGCGAGGGGCGTCGCTCTGCGAGGGATGGAGCCGGGGACACGTCCTCGCCCACGTCGCCCGCAACGCCGAGGGCATCGCCCGCGCCGCCCGGGCGGCGACGACGGGCTCGGGCGAGGCGATGTATGCCGGCCAGGCCGAGCGGGACGCCGAGATCGAGGCGGGGGCACGTCGCTCGGCCCGCGAGCTCGTCGACGACGTGCGCCACACGGCGGCCGAGCTGGCGCCGTACCTCGAGGCGATCCACCCGCACGAGCTCAAGGACGTCACCTTCGAGCGGACGCCCGGCGGGGAACGGGTCTATGCGGCGCGGCTGCCCTTCATGCGACTGCGCGAGGTCGTCATCCACCACATCGACCTCGACGCCGGGTTCGGCTTCGAGGACATCGGCAACGACGACCTCTCCGAGCTCTTCCTCCGCGACGCGGCGAAGCGGCTGGGCGCGACGCCCAGCGCTCCGGGGCTCACGATCGACACGGCGGAGGGTGACCACCTCGTCGTCGGCGACGGAGGCACCGACGTCACCGGTCCGCGTGCGGGGATGCTGCGTTGGCTGCTCCGGCAGGACGGCCGCGACGTGACCTCCGAGGACGCGCTGCCCGAGCTGCCGAAGGGGTTCTGAGCGATGACCTACACCGGCAGCGTGACCCCCGGCGGTCCCCCAGACGTGCGCGAGCTCGAGCAGCTCACCATCCGCAAGCTCGCCGTGTCGCAGATGCACAACAACGTCTACCTGCTCACCTGCCACGGCACCGGTGAGCAGCTGCTCATCGACGCCGCCGACGAACCGGACCGCATCATGGAGCTCGTCGCCGCGGGAGGCGACGGCCTGGGGACGGTCGTGACGACCCACCAGCACTGGGACCACGTTCGCGCGCTGCCGGAGGTGGTCAGCCGCACCGCGGCCCGGACCGTCGCCGGTCGCGACGACGCCGAGGCGCTGCCGGTGCCCGTCGACGTGCCCGTCGACCACGGGGACCGGGTCCGCTTCGGCGACGTCCACCTCGACGTCGTCCACCTGCGCGGTCACACCCCGGGCTCGATCGCGCTGGCCTACCACGACGTCGACGGCACCGTGCACCTCTTCACCGGGGACTCCCTCTTCCCGGGAGGCGTCGGCGCGACGAACCATCCGGGCCAGAGCTTCGCGTCGCTCATCGACGACGTCGCCACCCGTGTCTTCGGCGTCTACGGCGACGACACGTGGTTCTACCCCGGTCACGGTAACGACTCGACGCTCGGGGCCGAGCGGCCGCACCTGCAGGAGTGGCGCGACCGCGGCTGGTGACGGCGCGGGTCAGCCGCCGGCGCCGGAAGCGGCTGCCGTCGCCCGCCCGGCCCAGGTGGACCGGATGTGACCGATGTGCTGCGACATGAGCCGGCGCATCTGCTCGCCGTCCCGGCGCAGCGCGGCGTCGACCATCTGCTCGTGCTCCTCGGACATCTGGGCGAGGACTCCCGCGCCGGCGAGGGCCTCGAGGCCATAGAGCCGAGACCGGTGGCGCATGTCGCGCACGACCGCCACGACGTGCTCGTTGCCGTGCAGCGCGAGGAATCGGGTGTGGAACTCGGTGTCCGCCTCGGTGTAGGTGATCAGGTCGTTCGTGGCAGCAGCCTTGGTGATCCGGTGCGCCAGCGGCCGCAGCTTCTCGACGGCCGTCGCGATGCGACCCTCGCACTGCTCCGCCACCATGCCCATGACCGGCACCTCGATGAGGCCGCGCAGCTCCGCCAGGGCGTCCAGCTCGTGGTCGTCGAGCTGGGTGACCCGGAAGCCCTTGTTGCGGACGACCTCGACGAGCCCCTCGCTCACGAGGTCGAGCATCGCCTCGCGGACCGGCGTCGCGGAGACGCCGAACTCGGCCGCCAGCTTCGGTGCGGAGTAGACGTGACCCGGTCGCATCTGACCGGTGATGAGCAGCGCGCGGAGGGTCTCGGCGACCTGCTGGCGCAGGTTCGCCCGAGTGTCGAAGCTCGGCAGCCGAAGCGGCGCCTCCTCCGCCTTCACCGATGTGCCCATCCAGTCTCCCCTGTCTCTCGGAACCGTCAGCTCACCGCAACACGAAACCGGGCACGAGCTCGTCACGCGGGTCAATGACGAACGACCCGTGCCCGAACCGGTGGGCGGTCCCCGTGACCTCGGGCACGACCGCGTCCTGCCCGTCGACCCGGACACGCTCGACGGCGCGCGCCCGGAAGCGGCCGCCGACGATGGAGTCGTGGACCAGCACCTGCCCGTCCGCCAGGTCCCCGTCGAGGGTGAGCTGCGCGACCCGCGCGGCGGTGCCCGAGCCACACGGCGAGCGGTCGACCTCGCCGTCGGCGAAGACCACGACGTTGCGCTGGTGCACGGCTCCGTCGGCGCCGAGGCCCTCGAAGGCCTCCTTCGCCGCGTCGTCGGTGGGGTCGACGTCCTCGTAGAAGATGGTCCCGTAGATCCCCGAGAGGCGGGGGTCGCTCGGGTGCTCCGCAGCCCCCGCGGCGTTGAGGGCGTCCTTGATCTCTCGGCCGGCGCGGATCAGGTCGGTCAGGTCGGCCGGCCGCACACGGAGGCCGACAGCGGCAGCCGGCACAGCGGCATACATGGCCCCTCCGAAGACGATGTCGCACGTCACGGCGCCACGGCCGGTCACCACGTCGATGCCCCGGGAGTGCACCCAGCTGGGCACGTTGATGAACGAGACGTTCTCGACCTCGTTGCGCGCGAAGGCAACTCGGGCGGTGACCCGGCCGGACGGGACGTCGATGACGACGTCCCGGGTGCCGGACTCCTGGGTCGGAACGAGGCCGGTCTCGACGGCCCACGTGCCGAGGGCGATGGTGCCATGGCCGCACGCCGTGGAGAAGCCGTCCTTGTGCCAGAAGAGGACGCCGAGGTCGGCACCGTCGTCGTCGGGCTCCGTGACGAACCCGCCGTACATGTCGGCGTGCCCGCGCGGCTCGCTGCACAGCAGCTGCCGGACCTGCTGGACCTTCTCGCTCGAGAGCGCCTCCACGCGCTTGTCGGCCACGGTGGGAGCACTGAGCGGCACGGCGCCGGAGGCGACGATCCGGAAGGGCTCCCCGGCCGTGTGGTAGTCGTCCGTCACGAACTCGACCGGCAGCTCACGCGCCAAGGTAGGCCTCCACGACTCGCGGGTCGGCCCGCAGCTCGTCCGCGGACCCTTCGATCGTCACGGTGCCCGAGTCGAGCACGTAGCCGCGGCTCGCGACCTTGAGGGCGGCCCGGGCGTTCTGCTCGATGAGCAGGACCGCGGTGCCCTGCTCGGTGATCGAGCGGACGACGTCCATCACCTGGGCGACCATGAGCGGGGCCAGGCCCATCGACGGCTCGTCGAGCATGAGCAGCCGGGGGGCCGCGATCATCGCGCGGCCGATCGCGAGCATCTGCTGCTCACCGCCGGAGAGGGTGCCGCCCTGCTGGTTGCGCCGCTCGGCCAGCCGAGGAAGCAGCTCGTACACCTCCTTGATGCGGGTGTCGATCGCCTTGCCGTCCGTGACGGTGTAGCCACCGATCTGGAGGTTCTCGTGGACCGTGAGCCGCGAGAAGATCCGGCGCCCCTCGGGCACATGGATGATCCCCATCTCGACGAGGTCCCACGGCTTGGCGTTCGTCACGTCCTTGCCGAAGGCGGTGACCGAGCCGCTCCCCGCGCGGACGACGCCGGAGATGGTGCCGACCGTCGTGGACTTGCCGGCCCCGTTGTTGCCGAGCAGGGACACCGTCTCGGCGGCGCCGACGGTGAGGCTGAGGCCCTTGAGCGCCTCGACCTTGCCGTAGTTGACGACGAGGTCCTTGACCTCGAGGACGTTCGTCACCGCTCCTCCTCCGGGGTAGGCAGGTCGTGGAACCCACCCGTGTCGCTGCTGTGGGCGACCCGCTCGGCCTCCTGCTGGGCCTCGGCGTCGTCGGAGCCGAGGTACGCCTCGATGACCGCCGGGTCGCTCCGGATCTGCTCCGGGGTGCCGTCGGCGATCTCCTTGCCGTAGTTGAGCACCACGATCCGTTCGGAGACGTCCATGACGAGGCCCATGTCGTGCTCGATGAGCACGACCGCCGTGCCGAGGTCGCTGATCCGACGCAGCAGGTCGAGCAGGGCGGCCTTCTCCCCGTGGTTCAGGCCGGCAGCCGGCTCGTCGAGGAGCAGCATCTTCGGCTCGCGGGCCAGGGCCCGGGCGATCTCCACCCGGCGCTGCTCACCGTAGGGAAGGTTGCGCACCTCGGCGGCCCGGTTGCCGCGGGACCCGACGAAGTCGAGCCAGCGGTTCGCCTCGTCGGTCGCCTCCTGCTCGCTCCGTCGGTAGCGGGGGGTGTGGAGGATCGCGTCGAAGGCATTCTGCCGGATGCGCACGTGCATCCCCGCCCGGACGTTGTCGAGGACGCTGAGCTCCCCGAACAGGCGCAGGTTCTGGAAGGTGCGGGCCACCCCACGCGCCGCGATGAGGGCAGGCCGCTTCCCGGTGATGTCGACGTCGTCGAAGAGGATCCGACCGGCGGTCGGCTTGTAGAACCCGGTGATGCAGTTGAAGGCACTCGTCTTGCCGGCGCCGTTGGGCCCGATCACCGAGATGACCTCGCCCTCGTGGACATCGAAGCTCAGCCCGTTGACGGCAGTGACGCCGCCAAAGGCGACGGTGAGCCCGTCGACGTGGAGCAGCACAGGAGCCTTGGCGCGCGTGCCGCTCTGGGAGAACGCGGTGCTCGTCACTGGGACACCTCCGTGGCATCGGTCCGGGACCGTCGACGCCCGCCGCGGGCGGGCTTCTCGTCCGTCCGATGCGGCCAGATCCCCTGGGGACGGAAGATCATCACGACGATGAGCAGGATGCCGAAGATGAGGTAGCGCCAGTTCTCGGCACCGCGCAGCAGCTCCGGCAGCAGGGAGATGATGACGGCGCCGACGACGACTCCGGGCGTCGAGCCCATTCCGCCGAGCACGACCGCCATGAGGATGAGCGCCGAGAAGAGGAAGTTGAAGCTGGGCGGGGAGATCGCGGTCTGGTGGACGGCGAACAGGACGCCGCCAAGGCCACCGAAGATGGCACCGGTGACGTAAGCGGCGAACTTCACCTTGTAGGTGTGGATGCCCATTGCCTCGGCAGCGTCCTCGTCCTCTCGGACGAAGCGCCAGGCCCGGCCGAGCCGGCCGCGGCCCAGGCGGGACGAGGCGAGCACCGCGAGACCGACGACGACCACAACGATCCAGTAGGTGGCGATGTCGGCGCGGTAGTCGCCGAAATCGCCGAAGTCGGGGATCCCGTAGACACCGTTCGGGCCACCGGTGAAGTCGAGGTTGTTGGCGGTGATGCGGATGATCTCGCCGAAGCCGAGCGTGACGATGGCGAGGTAGTCACTGCGCAGCCGGAGCGTTGGCCCGCCGATGATGAGTCCCCCGATGACGGCCGCGACGATGACGAACGGCACCGTCAGGACGATGGGCCAGCCGAAGGTGGTGCTGAGCACGCCGGAGGTGTAGGCGCCGATCGCGAAGAACGCCGCGTAGCCGAGGTCGAGCAGCCCGCAGTAGCCGACGACGACGTTGAGGCCGACCGCGAGCATGATGAAGATCAGCGCGTCGGTCGAGATCCGGATCGCGTAGGCGGACGAGTTGATGAACGGCAGCGCGACGGCGAGGGCGATGACGATCCAGCCGAAGGCCGGGTGCCCGATGAGGCGGCTGACCGGGTTGGCCCGGCGGGTGGTGGCCGGCGCGAGACCCTGGCCCACCGTGCCGACGGTGGCGTCGCCGCGCTCGTCGAGGGCCCGGACGAAGCCGGACGGCTCGTCCGGCGTCGACGAGTCGAGTCGTTTGTCGGTCATCAGACACGCTCCGTCACGCGCTCGCCGAGCAGGCCGGTGGGCCGCACGGTCAGGAAGAGGATGAGGAAGCCGAAGGCGAAGACGTCACGCCACTCGCTGCCGAGCAGCGCGGTGCCGAACGACTCGAGCAGGCCGAGCACGATGGCGCCGAGGACGGCACCGCGCAGGTTGCCGATACCACCGATGACGGCGGCCGTGAACGCCTTGAGGCCGATGATGAAGCCCATGAGGAAGTCGACCTTGCCGTAGTAGGCACCCGCCATGACACCGGCCGCGCCCGCCAGGGCGGAGCCGATGAAGAAGGTGCGGGAGATGACGTTGTCGACGTTGATCCCCATGAGCAGACAGGCCTTGGGGTCCTGGGAGATGGCTCGCATCGCACGCCCGGAGCGGGTGCGCCGGATGAACATGTCGAGCCCGATCATGAGGCCGAGGGCGACGAGCATCATGAACAGCTGGGCGTAGGTGAGGCGCGCGCCGAAGATGTCGACCGCGCCGTTGCCGAACCCGACCGGGTAGACCCGCGGGTTCGGGCCGTAGCCCACCGCGACGCCGTACTCGAGGGCGAAGCTCGCCCCGACCGCCGTGATGAGCACGGACAGCCGGGGCGCGCTGCGCAGGGGACGGTAGGCGACCCGCTCGAGGACGAGCCCGACCGTGCCGGTCAGCACCATCGCGATGACGAGGATGACGACCAGCGCGACGATGGACCCGCCCCCGAGGGCACCTGCCCCGATGGTGAGCATGGTGTAGCCCGCGAACGCACCCAGCATGTAGATGTCGCCATGGGCGAAGTTCAGCAGCTTGATGATGCCGTAGACCATCGAGTAGCCGAGGGCCACGAGCCCGTAGAACGCACCGACGAACAGGCCGTTCAGGACGAGCTGGAGGAGGTAGTGCACATCCATGGGGCAGGTCCCGCCGTCAGGTCACTTGTTGAGGACGAACTGGTCGCCCTTGACGACCAGGATGTCGAAGCCGCCCTCGGTGAGGGTGTGCTCCGGCGTGAACTTCAGGTTGCCGCTGAAGATCTTGAACCCGTTGATGTCCTCGAGCGCCTTGATGACCTTCGTGCCGTCGGTCGAGCCGGCGTTCTTGATCGCCTCGGCCGCGACGCGGACCGCGTCGTAGGACTGGGTCGAGTAGGGGCCGGGGTCGGCGTTGAAGGCAGCCTTGTACTTCGCGATCCACCCATCGCCGCCGGGGATCGTCTGCGGGGTCTGCGTCATGGTGGCGTAGACGCCCTGGGCGTTGTCCTGCCCGGCGATCGTGATGAGCTGCTTGTCGACCGAGCCGTCCGCGACCATGATCTTGCCCTTGTAGCCGGCGGCCTTGAGCTGCTTGATGATCAGGCCACCCTCCTGGTAGTAGCCCGTCCAGTAGACGAAGTCGGAGTTGGCCCGCATGATCGCCGTGACGGCCGCGGAGTAGTCCGACTCGCCCGCCGTGACCGACTGCTGGGTCGCGATCTTGAGCGAGGCGTCGCCCTTCGCGTCCTCGGCCGTGCGGGTCGTGATGTCCTTCGAGTACGACGTGTTGTCGTCGACGAGGGCGACCGCCTTGGCGCCCGACTTCTTCATGAAGTCGACCGCGGCCTGCGCCTGCTGGGCGCCGGTGCCGTTGAGGAGGAAGACGTTCTTGTTGTTGCCCTTGAGCAGGTCGTTCGAGTTCGCGGCCGGGATGATCATCGGGATGTTGGCCTTGCCGAAGATCGACAGCGTCGGCAGCGTGGCGGACGAGCAGTAGCCGCCGACGGACACCATGGTCCCCTCGGTGACGAGCTTCGCCGCGGCCGCGGCTGCGGTCTTGGGGTCGCACGCCTCGTCCTCGACGACGAGCTTGAGCTTGCGGCCGAGCACCCCGCCCTTGTCGTTGATCTCGTTGACGGCGAGCTGCGCGCCGTTCTTCATGTACGGGCCGATCGCGGCGCTGCTGCCGCTCAGCGGCGTGGCCATGCCAAGGATGATGTCCCCCTTGGTGTCGCCGCCACCCCCGGAACCGCTGTTGGTGATGCCGCCGCCACCGCACGACGCGAGGGCAAGGACGACGCCCGCTGCCGCGGCGACGGCCCCGATCCGTGTTGTACTCATCATTGAGGTTCTTCTCCGCTCCGGACGGCCCGTGCCGTCACTTTCAACGTGCTGTCACCAATACGATGTGACATTGCACAATGTAGAAGTCCCGGCGCCTCCGCACAAGGGTTATCGCGCCGTGTGATCAAACCGTGTCGTCCCGCCGCCGGTCCGGCTCCCAGGTGGAGCCGGCTCGTCAGCAGGTCAGAGCTCGAAGCCCCCGGGGAAGGGATCAGTCGGGTCGAGCATGTACTGCGCCGTTCCCGTGACCCAGGCCCGGCCGGTGATGCTCGGCAGGATGCCGGGGCGGTCGCCCACCATCGTCTCCCCCAGGATCCGAGCGCCGAACTGGCTGCCGATGAAGGACTCGTTGACGATCTCCTGGCCGACGGCGACGTTGCCCCGGGCGTGCTGCTGGGCGAGACGAGCGCTCGTGCCCGTCCCGCACGGCGAGCGGTCGAACCAGCCAGGGTGGATCGCCATGGCGTGCCGGCCGTGCTCCGGGGTCGAGTCCGGAGCCTCGAGGTAGACGTGGTGGCACACGTTGATCTCGGGGCGCTCGGGGTGCACGACGGGGTTCTGCTCGTTGATCGCGTCCATGATGGCGAGCCCCGCGTCGAGGAGCTGGCCCTTGGCCGCCCGATCGAACGGGAGCCCGAGCTCGGCGAGCTTGACGAACGCGTAGAAGTTGCCGCCATACGCGATGTCGTAGGTCACCGGCCCGAAGCCCTTGACCTCGACGACCTGGTCGAGGGCGTGAGCGTAGGACGGCACGTTCTCGAGCGTCACCGCGGTGGCGGCGCCGTCCGACACGGCGACCCGGGCGACGACGAGCCCCGCCGGCGTGTCCAAGCGGATCACCGTCTCCGGCTCGGTCACCTCGACCATCCCCGTCTCGACGAGGACCGTTGCGACACCGATGGTCCCGTGGCCGCACATCGGCAGGCACCCGGACACCTCGATGTAGAGCACCCCGTAGTCCGCGTCCGCACGGGTCGGCGGCTGCAGGATCGCTCCGGACATGGAGGAGTGCCCGCGCGGCTCGCACATGAGCAGGGTCCGGAGGTCGTCGCGCTCGGCCATGAAGCGGAGCCGGCGCTCGGCCATGGTCTGCCCCGGGAGGACGCCGACCCCGCCAGTGATGACGCGGGTCGGCATCCCCTCAGTGTGCGAGTCGACGGCGTGGAAGAGCTTTCGCGTACGCATCGACGGTCAGGCTAGTCGGGTCACTTGAGCCCGGCGTCGATGACCGCCTGCGTCGCCTCGCGGACCACCTTCTCCTGCTCGGCGGTCAGCGGCTGGCGCGGCGGACGGCAGCCGCCACCGTTGCGGCCGATCATGTCCTGGCCGAGCTTGATGGCCTGGATGAACTCGGTCTTCGAGTCCCAGCGCAGGACCGGGTGCAGCTGCCGGTAGAGCGGCAGTGCCTTCTCGACGTCACGGGCGATGGACGCCCGGAACAGCTCGATGCAGGCCTGCGGGAAGACCTGCGGGTAACCGGCGACCCAGCCCTTCGCGCCGGCGATGCCGACCTCGAGGACGGTGTCGTCGGTGCCGATCATCAGGTCGAGGCCCGGGGCGAGCTCGCTGATCTCGTAGCAGCGGCGCACGTCCCCGGAGAACTCCTTGACGCCGACGATGAAGCCCTCGCCGTAGAGCTTGGCCAGCAGCGGCGGGGTGAGGTCGACCTTGGTGTCGATCGGGTTGTTGTAGGCCGTGACGGGCAGCCCGGCGCTCGCGACGAGCTCGAAGTGCTCGAGGATGGAGCGCTCGTCGGCGCGGTAGGCGTTCGGCGGCAGCCCCATGACGGCCTTCGCGCCGAGGTCCTTGGCCACCTGGGCGTGCCGCTTCGACTCCCGGCCGCTGTAGGCGCCGACACCGGGCATGACGACGAAGTCGTCGCCACCAGCCTCGACGGCGGTCTGCACGACCTTGTCGCGCTCCTCCCACGACAGGGACTGGTACTCACCGAGCGAGCCGTTGGGCGCGACGCCGTCGAGGCCCTGCTCCTTGAGCCAGGCGACGTTGTCCTTGTACGCACCGAAGTCGATCTCGCCGTCAGCGTCGAACTGCAGGCTCGTCGCTACGAGGATGCCGTGCCACGGCTTCTTGTCGGTGTCCGTCATGGTCGCTCCTAGGAAGAGATGAGGGTATGCCGCTGCGCCCGGTCCCAGCCGACCGTCGCCGCCAGTGCAATATTACATTGCATTCGCCGAAGCGCCAGCCCCAGTTTTCGGCGCCCCCACCACCCCACCCGTCGAGTGAGCGCGAACTCCGGCTGCGGCCCGTCGAGTGAGCGCGAACTCCGGTCAGTCGTCGGAGCCGGCAGCCGCGTCGGCGAGGGCCCCGAGCGGAACCGGGGCGGACACGAGGCGCTCCACGGCCGGGCCGGGCGCTCCGCAGGTCAGCAGCCCGGCGGCATACCCGCACACCCGCCCCTGGCACCAGCCCATTCCGGTGCGCGTCAACTGCTTGACCTGCCTCGCGTCGCCGGCGCCCCGCTCGTCGATGGCTGCGCGCACGGCGGCGTAGGAGACCTCCTCGCACCGGCAGACCACCGTCTGCGGCTCGAGCCGGTCGGCCCACCCGGCCGGGACGGGGTGGGCCCGGAGGATGGCGTCCGCGAAGCCGCGCAGCCGGTCGACGGACCGGCGACCCTGGCGGACCAGGCTCTCGGGAGCGGCGCCGCGACCGAGGTCGGCGACGATGGCGGCGCCGGCCAGCGTGCCCTCGGCGACCGCGAGGGCCGCCCCTCCCACTCCGCACACCTCGCCGGCGGCATAGACCCCGGGTCGGCTCGTGCGCTGCAGGTCGTCGACGGCGACGACCTCGGTCCCGGCCACATCGGGCCGGCGGTCGACCCCCAGGGTCACCGCGAGGTCCAGCTGCGGCGTGAACCCCCATCCGACGCCCACCGCGTCGACCGCGAGCCGATGCTCGCTACCGACGACGGGACGTCCCGCACGGTCCAACCGGGCGACCGTCACCGCCTCCACGCGGTCGGTGCCGTGGGCCGCGACAATCATCCGTCCAGTCCGCACGGGCACCCGGTGCCGAATCAGCGTGCCGGCGTAGCCGGCGCCCTCACCCAGCTTCGCGGGGTTGCGGGCGACGGCGCGTGCCTCCCGGAGCCACAGCGTCGGCCGGTTGGCCTCGTAGACACCGACGACGGTGCTGCCCCGCCGTGCCAGCCCAGCGGCCACGGGCAGCAGGAACGGGCCCGTGCCCCCGATCGCGACTCGCCGTCCGGCCGCCACACCGCCGGCCTTGAGCAGCGCCTGCAGGCCGCCGACGGTCATGACACCGGGCAGGTCCCAGCCGGGGAAGGGCAGGGCACGGTCGTAGGCGCCCGTCGCGACGAGCACAGCGCGGGCGCGGGTCGTCGAGCCAGCCGTGCGACTCGGGCCACCGGCGCGGTCGACGGTGTGAGCGGCATACCCATCGCCAACAGGCACGAGCGACCAGACGTGCTGCTCCGAGCGAAGCTCGAGCCGTCCCTCGGCACGGCCCCGCTGCACCTCCTGCAGGAGCTCGGCGAAGGTGGTCTGGTCGTGGTGAAGGTCTGCAAGCTCACCCGGCACCAGCGCGTTGGGGCCGGCGGCCGGCGCCGGCTGTCGCCAGTACTGGCCGCCGGGTCCATGGCCTGCGTCGAGCACCACGACGGAAAGGTCTGAGTGCGCGAGAATCGTTGCCGCGCATGCCAGTCCGGCCGGGCCGGCGCCGATGAGGAGGACGTCAGTCGTGCTCATGGCCGGTGCCCTCCTGGGTGGTCACCGTCTGGCCCGGCTCGGCGCGAACGAGGCAGGCGCGTTGGTTCGGCTCGCCGTCCACGGTGACGAGGCAGTCGAAGCAGATGCCGATGCCGCAGAAGATCCCACGGGGCGAGCCGCTGACCCGGGTGGTGCGCCACGCTGGTCGACCGGCAGCGACGAGGGCAGCACCGACCGTCTGGCCGGGACGGAACGGCACCGGGCCACCGTCGAATGTGAAGGTGCTCATGCCTGCTGTCGTGCCTCCTTGTTGAGCCCGGCGAACCGATCAGGCAGCAGGGCCGCCCACTCCCCCGCCGTCGTCGCGGTCAGCCCTCCCGTGACGTAGTCGCTGACGAGCCTCGCGGTCCCGGCCGCGAGCCCGATGCCGGCGCCCTCGTGCCCGCAAGCGTGGATGACGCCCGGGGCCCGGGGGTCGGGCCCGATCACGGGCAGGTGGTCGGGGCAGTAGGGCCGGAAGCCGCGATACACGCGCAGCAGGTTGACCCGCGCCAGGAACGGAAAGATCGTGACGGCCTGGCGAGCCAGCGTCTCGACGACGGTGACCGACAGGCTCGTGTCGAACCCGACCCGCTCCCGGCTCGCGCCGATGAGGATCGTGCCGCGGCGTGTCCCCTCGACGACGCACGACGTCTCGAGGCCGGCGTCCGAGGACCCGACGTTGTCGACATAGTCGGCCGAGTAGACCTTGTGGCGCACGAGCGGTGGGAGCGGCTCGGTGACGAGGATGAAGCCGCGCCTCGGCAGCACCGGGACGGGAGCGCCGAGCCGCTCGCTGACCTCCCCACCCCAGGTGCCGGCAGCGTTGATGACGACGTCCGCCTCGAGGACCTCCCCGGAAGCAGCCCGTATGCCGCTCACCGACCCATCGCTGTCCGTGACCGCCGCGTGGGCGTCCAGGCCACCACGGAAGGTGGCCCCACGGTCCACCGCGGCGGCGAGCAGCTCGGCGGCGGCGAGAACGGGTTGGACCTGCATGTCCTCGGGGTAGTGCACGGCCCCGGGGATGTCCGGAGCGAGGTGGGGCTCGAGGGCCAGGGGGTCGGCCACGTCTAGCGCCGTGACCCCTGCGGCACGCTGCCCCTCGGCGAAGGCGTGCAGTGAGTCGAGGCCCGCGCCGGTCCGGGCGACGACGACGCCGCCCTTCTCCTCGAGCTCGATGCGTTCGCGGCCGAGCAGGTCGCCCACCTCGAGCCAGGCGCGTCGGCTGAGCTGCGCCAGGGCCAGCTCGGCTCCGGGACCCTTGTCGGACACGAGGATGTTGCCCTCCCCCCGGCTCGTCGTGCCGGACCCGACGGGGTTGCGGTCGACAACCACCACGTCGACTCCGTGCCGGGTCAGCGCCTCGGCGCAGGCCGCGCCCACGATCCCCGCGCCGACGATGACGGCCCGGGTCACCGATCGTTCCAGCGTCGCATGGTGTGTAATGTTACACATCACTGAACGCCAGCGTCCCACCATCACGCGGGCTGGCCCGGACCGGA
The DNA here is from genome assembly GCF_000576575.1 of Intrasporangium chromatireducens Q5-1. Classification (GTDB taxonomy): domain Bacteria; phylum Actinomycetota; class Actinomycetes; order Actinomycetales; family Dermatophilaceae; genus Intrasporangium_A; species Intrasporangium_A chromatireducens. The sequence continues at coordinate 13,917 of NZ_AWQS01000024.1, read as the reverse complement.
AATCCATGGTCAGGTCGAGCCGCGCGGAGAGGCAAGGAGAGCCATGACAGCGACCGGACAGTCGATCATCGCAGGCGTCGCCACATCGGGCACGGCCGGCACGTTCCGAGCCGTCGACCCGTCGACCGGCGAGGCGATCGGCCCCGAGGTGCAGGCCCTGACCACCGCCGAGCTGAGCGCAGCGACAGCAGCAGCGGCCGCCGCGTTCCCGGAGTACCGGGCGACCGCCCCCGAGGACCGGGCCCGCTTCCTCGAGACCATCGCCGACGAGATCGAGTCCATCGGTGACGAGCTCATCGAGACAGCCCATGCCGAGTCGGCCCTGCCGCTGGCGCGGCTCCAGGGCGAGCGCGGCCGCACGTGCGGCCAGCTGCGGCTCTTCGCCCGCGTCGTCCGCCGGGGCGACCACCTCGGCGTCCGGATCGACCCCGCGCAGCCCGAGCGTCAGCCGCTGCCCCGCCCCGACCTGCGGATGCGACAGGTCGCGCTCGGACCGGTCGCCGTCTTCGGCGCGAGCAACTTCCCGCTGGCCTTCTCGACCGCCGGTGGCGACACGGCCTCGGCCCTCGCGGCGGGCTGCCCTGTCGTCGTCAAGGGCCACAACGCGCACCCTGCCACCGCGGAGCTCGTCGGCCGCGCCGTCGCCCGCGCCGCCGAGCGCACCGGCATGCCGGCCGGGGTGTTCTCCCTCGTCTTCGGCCTCGGCAACGAGATCGGTGCTGCCCTCGTCACCGACCCGCTCATCCAGGGCGTCGGCTTCACCGGCTCGCGCGGTGGCGGTCTCGCCCTCGTTGCGGCGGCTGCCGGTCGGCCGCAGCCGATCCCGGTCTACGCCGAGATGTCCTCCGTCAACCCGGTCGTCGTCCTGCCGGGCGCCCTCGACGGAGACCTCGCGGCACTCGCCTCCGGCTACGTCACCTCGCTGACGAACGGCTCCGGCCAGTTCTGCACCAACCCCGGCCTGCTCTTCCTACCCACCGGCGCCGCCGGGGACCGGTTCCTCGACGCCGTCGGCGAGGCGGTCCGCAGCAGCGCGGGCCAGACGATGCTCACGCCCCAGATCCGTGCCCACTTCGACCAGCGCGCGGAGTTCCTCGCCCAGGCTCCGGCCGTCGCGACGGTCGCGACGGGCACGGTCGGCCAGGCGGCGAACGCTCCGGCCCCCGCAGTCTTCGCGACCGAGCTGGACGACTTCGTCGCCGAGGAGGGGCTCGCCGAGGAGGTCTTCGGTGCTGCGGGACTCGTCATCCGGTATCCGGATGTCGACTCCCTCGCCGCGGCGCTCGGCCGGATCGAGGGCCAGCTGACGGCGACGATCCACGGCACCGAGTCGGACGTCGAGGACGCCCGGGCGCTGCTGCCCGTGCTCGAGACCCGGGCCGGCCGCATCCTCTGGGGCGGCTGGCCGACCGGTGTCGAGGTCAGCGACGCAATGGTCCACGGTGGCCCCTTCCCGGCGACCTCCGACTCCCGCACCACGTCGGTCGGGACCCTCGCGATCGAGCGCTGGCAGCGGCCGGTCTGCTACCAGGACCTGCCCCAGGGACTGCTCCCCGAGGCACTGCGTGACGCCAACCCGTGGGAGCTGGTCCGTCGGGTCGACGGCACGCTCGAGCTGCCCTGACTCCCGACGCGTCCCCTCACCGCCTTCCCGCCGGTTGAGGTGTTCGAGTCGCCAACGCGGCCAGGCGAATACCTCAACGCGGCGGTCGGGCGGGGCTTTGAGAGGATGTCTCGATGCCTGAGCCCCAGCAACTCGCGGTCGTCCACGTCCCCGTCACCTCCGTCTGGCAGGGCCCGGACCGCCCCCGCCCCGTCGACCGTGCCATCGTGGACGAGGACCCGGACACGAGCGCCTGGCTCGCGGCTCTCGACTCCCATGCCGGTGAGGACGAGTCGGGCAACGGCCGCCTCGGACTGCACGGCCGCATCGAGACGCAGCTCGTCGAGGGCGAGCCGGTCCGCATCGTGGAGACCACCCCGGACGGCGCGTGGGCGCACGTGCGGTGCCCCTGGCAGACCTCCCCCACGTCCAGAGACGGCTACCCCGGGTGGGTCCCGACCATCCACCTGCGGGCACTGGCCACGGAGGCCGAGCTCACGCCATACCCACAGCGCAGCCGACCGGTCGGCGGTGAGGTGAACGGCAGCCCGAGCCGCGAGGCGACCGGCGAGCACCCGACGGTCTTGCTCGCCCGCCAGCACCTCGGGCTGCCCTACCTCTGGGGCGGCCTGACGCCATACGGCTTCGACTGCTCCGGGCTGGTCCACTGGGCATGGCGCACCCTCGGCATGCTCGTGCCCCGGGACGCCTACGCCCAGCAGGAGGCGCTCGGCGCTGTCGAGCTCGACGCGGTCCGGTCCGGCGACCTCTACTTCTTCGCCCGCCCGGGCCGCCGGATCCACCACGTCGGCATCGTCACGGCACCGGGACGGATGGTGCACGCCTCCGAGACCGGAGGCGTGCTCGTCGAGGAGGACCTGCCGCCGGAGCGCGCGGCGACCCTTGTCGCGGCCGCCCGGGTGGCCGGCTGACCCGCTCCGGCACGACGTGGAGCGGGCCAGCCGGGGCTCGGTCAGCTGCCCAGGAGCCTCGCGTCCCGCTTCGTCTTCCAGAGGCTCGCGACGGTCGTGACGCCGAGGATCAGGACGATCGCGCCCAACGACACCGAGATCGGGATGTCGGGGGCCGCCTCCACCGGCTGTCCGCCGTTGATGAACGGCAGGTTGTTCTCGTGCAGCGCGTGCAGCATGAGCTTGGCCCCGATGAAGCCCAGCAGCACGGCGAGGCCCATGCTGAGGTAGACGAGCCGCTTGAGCAGGCCACCGATGAGGAAGTACAGCTGCCGCAGGCCCATCAGCGCGAAGACGTTGGCGGTCAGGACGAGGAAGGGTTCCTTGGTCAGGCCGTAGATCGCGGGGATCGAGTCGAGCGCGAAGAGCAGGTCGGTCGTGCCGAGAGCGAGGATGACGATGAACATCGGCGTGATGAGCCGCTTGCCCTTCTCGACGACGGTGAGGCTCGTGCCGTGGAACTCCTTCGTCGCCGGGAACCGGTGCTCGACCCACTTGAGGACCCGGTTCTCCTCGAACTCCTCGTCCTCGTCCCCGCTCTTGGCCAGCTTGACCGCGGTGTAGATCAGGAAAGCCCCGAAGAGGTAGAAGACCCAGGCGAAGGCGTTGATCGCTGCGGCGCCGACGGCGATGAAGATGCCGCGCAGCAGGATCGCGATGACGATCCCGGTCATCAGGGCCGACTGTTGCAGCCGGGCCGGGACGCGGAAGTTCTGCATGATGAGCAGGAAGATGAACAGGTTGTCGACCGACAGGGAGTACTCGGTCAGCCAGCCGGCGTAGAACTCACCGGCGTACTTGCCGCCCCACTCGTACCAGACGTAGAGCCCGAAGAGGACCGCGAGCGAGACGAAGAAGATCAGGTGGCGGGTCACCTCGGCCATCGAGGGGACGTGGGGGCGCCGCGCGATGACGAAGACGTCGACGACGAGAAAGATGGTCAGCGCGGCGATGGTGACGAACCAGCCCCAGGCGGGCACGTTCATGGATGCAACCTTCCGGACACATGGGCAGTGGCCGGAGGTCTCTCCCGCCCCGTAGGCGGACCGACGGCCCGGAACCGCGCGGCCAAGGGCCGCCGTCCGTGATGACGAGCACGTCGCATTGGGGATACTCCCCTCCGTGAACGCCTGATCGTCTCATCATCGCGGGCCTCGGCTCAACTCCGACGCGCCGAGCGGCTCGGTCCTGGCGAAACCGCGCCCCCCGCGCGCACCGGCTCAGCGAGTCGCTGCCGTCATCTGCCGCAGCTCCTTCTTCAGCTCGCTGACCTCGTCGCGCAGCCGCGCCGCCAGCTCGAAGTGCAGCTCGGCGGCCGCCTGGTGCATCTGGGTGGTCAGCTCCTGGATGAGGCCGGCGAGGTCGGCCGCGGCCATGTCGGCCGGGTGCTCCGACCGCGCCCCGGAGACACCCGCGTCGGCGGCCACCGCTCCGCGGCCCGAGCCGGACTTGCCCCGGGACTGGATGCGCCCGGAGCCGATCAGCTCCTGCGTGTCGGCATCCTCGCGCTGGAGCAGGTCGGTGATGTCGGCGATCCGCTTGCGCAGCGGCTGGGGGTCGATGCCCCGCTCGGCGTTGTAGGCGATCTGCTTCTCGCGGCGCCGGTTCGTCTCCTCGAGTGCCTCCTGCATCGACGGCGTGATGGAGTCGGCGTACATGTGGACCTGGCCAGAGACGTTGCGGGCGGCCCGCCCGATGGTCTGGATGAGCGACCGGGCCGAGCGGAGGAAGCCCTCCTTGTCCGCATCGAGGATGGAGACCAGGGAGACCTCGGGCAGGTCGAGGCCCTCGCGGAGCAGGTTGATGCCGACGAGGACGTCGAACACTCCGGTCCGCAGCTCGCGAAGCAGCTCGACCCGGCGCAGGGTGTCGATGTCGCTGTGCAGGTAGCGCACCCGGATGCCCTTGTCGAGCAGGTAGTCGGTGAGGTCCTCGGCCATCTTCTTGGTCAGGGTCGTGACGAGGACGCGCTCGTTGCGCTCGGTCCGCTCGCGGATCTCGTGCATGAGGTCGTCGATCTGCCCCTTCGTCGGCTTGAGCACGACCTCGGGGTCGACCAGACCGGTGGGACGGATGATCTGCTCGACGGGCGGACCGGACTTGGCCAGCTCGTAGTCGCCGGGAGTCGCCGACAGATAGACCGTCTGCCCGATCCGCTCGAGGAACTCCTCCCACTTGAGCGGACGGTTGTCCATCGCGCTCGGCAGTCGGAAGCCGTGCTCGACGAGCATCCGCTTGCGGGACATGTCGCCCTCGTACATGGCGCCGATCTGCGGGACCGTTTGGTGGGACTCGTCGATGACGAGCAGGAAGTCCTCGGGGAAGTAGTCGAGCAGGCAGTTCGGTGCCGAGCCGGCTGCGCGGCCGTCGATGTGCCGGCTGTAGTTCTCGATGCCGGAGCAGAACCCGACCTGGCGCATCATCTCGATGTCGTAGGTCGTGCGCATCCGGAGGCGCTGCGCCTCGAGCAGCTTGCCCTGGCGCTCGAACTCCGCGAGGCGCTGCTCGAGCTCGGTCTCGATGCCGGCGATGGCCCGCTCCATCCGCTCGGGTCCGGCCACGTAGTGGGAGGCAGGGAAGACGTACATCTCCTGCTCCTCGTTGACGACCTCACCGGTGACGGGGTGCAGGGTGTAGATCCGCTCGATCTCGTCGCCGAAGAACTCGATGCGCACCGCGAGCTCCTCGTAGACCGGGATGATCTCCACGGTGTCGCCGCGCACCCTGAAGGTGCCGCGGGTGAAGGCGAGGTCGTTGCGGGTGTACTGCATCTCGACGAACCGGCGCAGCAGCTGGTCCCGGTCGACCTCCTGGCCGACCTTGAGCCGGGCCATCCGGTCGACGTACTCCTGGGGGGTGCCGAGGCCGTAGATGCACGACACCGACGCGACGACGATGACGTCGCGCCGTGTCAGGAGTGAGTTCGTCGCGGAGTGGCGCAGCCGCTCGACCTCGTCGTTGACGGAGCTGTCCTTCTCGATGTAGGTGTCCGTCTGCGGGATGTACGCCTCGGGCTGGTAGTAGTCGTAGTAGGAGACGAAGTACTCCACCGCGTTGTTGGGCATCAGCTCACGGAACTCGTTGGCGAGCTGGGCGGCGAGGGTCTTGTTCGGCGCCATCACGAGGGTCGGTCGCTGCACCTGCTCGATGAGCCACGCCGTCGTCGCCGACTTGCCGGTGCCGGTGGCGCCGAGGAGCACGATGTCCTGCTCACCGCCGTTGACGCGCCGGGCCAGCTCCGCGATGGCCTGCGGCTGGTCGCCGCTCGGCGTGTACTCGGAGATGACCTCGAACGGGGCGACCGTGCGCTGCAGGTCGGTGATGGGACGCATGACTCAACCGTAAACCGCACCGCCGACAGCGCTATTCCGCCGCGACCCGCTCCCCCGGCGTCGGCGTCCAGCCGGCCGCGTCGGCCCAGGCGGACGCTCGTCCCCAGGCCTGCTCGAACCACGGTTCCTTCGCCTCGGTGTAGACGTCGGTGCGCGGGTCCGCGGCGAGCAGCGCCCGCTTGTGAGCGGCATACGCGTCCCGCTCCTCGGGGACGGCACGCAGCCAGTCGCGGAACAGCAGCGCGAAGCGCCAGCCCTGCGCGCCCGTCTCACGCACGTGCACGTGGACCACCTGGCCCGGGTCGCAGCCGCCGTAGAACCGCTTCGCCCACCCGGAGGCGTCGGCGCCGCGCGGATGCGGCGTGTCACCGAGGTTGCCCTCGCTGAGCAGGTAGCCGGCGTCGCGCATCGCGGTGGCGAACTCCGGGCGGTCCGCGTCGTCGAGCGTCGGGACGCCGACCTGCACGTCGATGACGTCCTTCGCGATGAGGCCCGGCACCGAGGTCGACCCCAGGTGGGTGACGTCGACACCCAGGCCGGTCCGCGCCAGCGCTGCGGCGAGGCGCGCCACGACGCGCGCCCCCCGCTCCGCCCAGTCGCGCTGGGCGGTGACGACGGCGCTCCGGTCCGGTCGCCGGGTCCGTATGCCGCTCAGGAGGTTCGCGTTGAACGGCGCGATCCGCTCGTGCCAGAGCTCGTCGACCGCGGCGAGCAGCTCGGCAGGCGTGCCGTTGTTGTCGAGCCACACGTCGGCCGCTGCGCGGCGCTCCGCGTCGTCGACCTGCGTCGCGATGCGGTGCCGCACGTCGTCCTCGTCGAGGCCTCGCTGGTCCACGAGACGCCGGACCCGAGTCTCCACGTCGACTTGGACGACGATCGCCAGGTGCTCGTGGACCCACAGTCGTCGCTCGACGAGCAGCGGCATGTCGAAGACCGTCACCCGGTCGGCAGGAACGGCGGAGCGTCGCTCCGCGATGCGCTCCATGATGGCCGGGCCGGTGATCGCGTTGAGGGCGGCAAGCGCGTCCGGGTCCGGGAAGACGACGGCTGCGAGGGCCGCCCGGTCCAGGGAACCGTCGGGGCACAGCATCTCGTCACCGAAGCGAGCCCGGATGGCCGCCAGGGCAGGTTCGCCCGGCTCGACGACCTCCCGGGCGACCTCGTCGGCGTCGACGACGACCGCGCCCAGCTCGGCCAGGCGTCGCGACACCGTCGACTTGCCCGACCCGATCCCGCCGGTGACTCCGACTCTCAGCACGCGCACAGCCTACGGGCGCGTCGTCAGCCGAACAGCGAGGCCACCTCGAGCGCTCGCGCGGGATAGTCGGTCACGATGCCGTCGACGCCGAGGTCGAGCATGGCCCGCAGGTCGTCGGGGTCGTTCACCGTCCACGGCAGGACGGCGATGTCGAGGGAGTGCGCTCGCTCGACGAGGCCGGCATCGACCGTTGAGTAATGAGGACCCACGACGGATGCCCCCAGCTCTGCCGCGGCGCCGGCGACGTCGTGCTCGTGGTCCTCCCAGGCGACGGTGCCGAGCCAGGCGCTCCCCGGGGCGTAGGTGGTGCCGACCTCGACGAGGGCCGAGCGCAGCAGCCCCGGTGCGAGGCGCCGGGACAGGTCCAGCACGCCCCAGTCGAAGGAGTGCACGAAGCACCGGTCCTCGAGGCCGTGCTCGTGGATCTCCGCCAGCACGGCGTCGACGAGCGGCTCGCGCGTGGCGCGGGAGACGGGGTGGGTGGGATCGACCTTCAGCTCGATTGTCCACCACATGCCGTCGTCGAGGGCGGCGCCGAGCTCGAGAACCTCGTGGAGGGTCACGACCCGAGCGGCGGGGTCGAGCCGCTGTCCCGGGAACCGGGGGTGCGGGGTGCTGCCGATGTCGACGGTGCGCAGCAGGGCCAGGTCGAGCTCGTCGACGCGGGCGCCGGTGAGGTCGGGCCCGGTGAACCGGCACCGGCCCGGGTGCAGCACCTGGTCGTGCCACAGGACGGGGTGCCCGTCGGCGCTGAGGCGCACGTCGATCTCGATGGCGGTGGCGCCCGCCTCGATGCCGGCACGCAGGCCGGCGAGCGTGTTCTCGGGGGCGAGCCCCCGGGCTCCGCGGTGTCCCTCGATGTCCACTCCGCCGGAGTAGGCCCAGGGTCCGGGGCGGGTGGCGAGCGCACTCGTCGTGACGGTCACGGCGTCAACCTAACGTGGCAACGGGGACGGTTCGTGAACGCGCGCTGAACCGCACACGACCGCGTTGCGTGGCCGCCAGGGCAGGCACGGGCAAGGGCCCGGTCCGCGTGGACCGGGCCCTCACGACGTGCAGTGCTGCTGGTGTCAGTTGCCCGTCAGCTTCTCGCGCAGGGCAGCGAGCGCCTCGTCCGAGGCGAGCGTGCCCTCGGCCGGTGCGGCCTGCGACTCGGAGCCCGACGCGGACGAGTAGGACGTCGCGTTGCCAGCGGAGACCGCAGCCTCGGCGTCGGCCTTGGACGCGTTCTCGACCTGCGCCTTGTGGGCCTCCCAGCGGGCGTGCGCCTCGGCGTACTCGCGCTCCCACTTCTCCCGCTGCGCCTCGTAGCCCTCGAGCCACTCGTTCGTCTCGGGGTCGAAGCCCTCGGGGTACTTGTAGTTGCCGTTCTCGTCGTACTCGGCGGCCATGCCGTAGAGCGTCGGGTCGAACTCGGCCATGCCGGTCGCCGCGTCGTTGGCCTGCTTGAGCGACAGCGAGATGCGGCGCCGCTCGAGGTCGATGTCGATGACCTTGACGAAGATCTCGTCGCCGACGTTGACGACCTGCTCCGGCAGCTCCACGTGGCGCTCGGCCAGCTCGGAGATGTGGACCAGACCCTCGATGCCGTCCTCGACGCGGACGAACGCGCCGAACGGAACGAGCTTGGTGACCTTGCCGGGCACGACCTGGCCGATCGCGTGGGTCCGGGCGAAGTGCTGCCACGGGTCCTCCTGCGTCGCCTTGAGCGACAGGGAGACGCGCTCGCGGTCCATGTCGACGTCGAGGACCTCGACGGTGACCTCCTGGCCCACCTCGACGACCTCGGACGGGTGGTCGATGTGCTTCCAGGACAGCTCGGAGACGTGGACGAGACCGTCGACGCCGCCGAGGTCGACGAAGGCACCGAAGTTGACGATCGAGGACACGACGCCGGAGCGGACCTGCCCCTTCTGGAGCTCCTTGAGGAACGTGGTGCGGACCTCGGACTGCGTCTGCTCGAGCCAGGCACGGCGCGACAGGACCACGTTGTTGCGGTTCTTGTCGAGCTCGATGATCTTGGCCTCGATCTCCTTGCCGACGTAGGGCTGGAGGTCGCGGACGCGGCGCATCTCGACGAGCGACGCGGGCAGGAAGCCACGCAGGCCGATGTCGAGGATCAGGCCGCCCTTGACGACCTCGATGACGGTGCCGGTGACGACGCCGTCCTCCTCCTTGATCTTCTCGATCGTGCCCCAGGCGCGCTCGTACTGGGCGCGCTTCTTGGACAGGATGAGACGGCCTTCCTTGTCCTCCTTCTGGAGGACGAGGGCCTCGACCTCGTCGCCGACCCCGACGACCTCGGACGGGTCGACGTCGTGCTTGATGGACAGCTCGCGCGAGGGGATGACGCCCTCGGTCTTGTAGCCGATGTCGAGCAGGACCTCGTCCCGGTCGACCTTGACGATGCGACCCTCGACGATGTCGCCGTCGTTGAAGTCCTTGATGGTCGCGTCGATGGCGGCAAGGAGGTCTTCCTGAGATCCGATGTCGTTGATGGCGACCTCAGGAGCGGTCTTTTCGACCGTGTTGGCAGTCATGTAGTAGGAACTCCGATTGTGGACAGTTATGTTGGTGGCGCACGACGGTTCTCGGACGAGAACCGGGCAACGCCCGATGGGCAGGTGAATCCGAGCACACGAATGTGCTCGTGCATCCTATCCGGGGCGTTCAGACGCGGTCAAAGTGGGTGTATGGCGTGAGCGTGCCGTCCGAGGTGAGCCGCCGTCGCGCCTCGGCGCAGGAGACGGCACACGCCAACCGGACCTGGTGGGACGGCGAGGCGGCCTCCTACTACGCGGAGCACGGCGCCTTCCTCGGTGACCGTGACTTCGTGTGGGGTCCGGAGCGGCTCCGCGAGGCGGACGCCCACCTGCTCGGGGACGTCGACGGCCGTCGCGTCCTGGAGATCGGGGCCGGCTCGGCCCAGTGCTCGCGGTGGCTCGCGGCCCAGGGCGCCGTCGTCGTCGCGACCGACCTGTCGGCGCAGATGCTCGCCACGGGTGCCCGGATCGACCGGTCCGGCTCCGGGGATCCGCTCCCCCTGCTCCAGTGCGACGGGCGGTCCCTGCCTTTCGCCGATGCCTCCTTCGACGTCGTGTTCACCGCCTACGGCGTCATCCCGTTCGTGGCCGACTCGGACGTCGTCCTGTCCGAGGCGGCCCGCGTGCTGCGCGCCGGTGGGCGCTTCGTCTTCTCGACGACCCACCCGCTGCGGTGGGCCTTCCCGGACGACCCCGGGCCGCGGGGCCTGACCGCGACGCAGTCCTACTTCGACCGGACTCCGTACGTCGAGCAGGACGCGGCGGGGCGCGCCACCTATGTCGAGCACCACCGCACGGTGGGTGACCGGGTCCGCGAGATCACCGCCGCCGACCTGCGACTCGTCGACCTCGTCGAGCCGGAGTGGCCCGAGGGCCACCAAGAGGCCTGGGGCGGCTGGTCGCCACTGCGGGGCCGACTGTTTCCCGGCACCGCGATCTTCGTCTGCGAGAAGAGCTGACCCTGGTCTGGCAGCCGCGGGTCGCCGGCTCGTCAGTGCGCGGCGTCGTGCCAGGACCGGCCGATCCCGACGTTGACGTCGAGGGGTACGTCCATGGCGACCGCGCCGCCCATCTCCTGCCGGACGAGCCGCTCGACGGCGTCCTGCTCCCCCGGGGCGACCTCGAGCACGAGCTCGTCGTGGACCTGCAGCAGGATCCGGGACCGCAGCCCCGCCTCGCGCAGCGCCCGGTCGACGCCGAGCATGGCGACCTTCATGATGTCGGCGGCCGAGCCCTGGATCGGCGCGTTGAGCGCCATACGCTCCGCCATCTCCCGGCGCTGCCGGTTGTCGGACGTCAGGTCGGGCAGGTAGCGGCGGCGACCGAACATGGTCGCGGTCCAGCCGGTCGTCCGGGCCTGGGCGACGACCTCGGAGAGGTAGTCGCGGACGCCGCCGAACCGTTCGAAGTAGCCCTCCATCAGCCCGCGCGCCTCCTCGGTGCTGATGGTCAGCTGCTTGGACAGCCCATAGGCGGACAGGCCGTAGGCGAGGCCGTAGGACATCGCCTTGATCTTCGAGCGCATCTGCGGGGTGACGGCGTCAGGCTCGACCCCGAAGACCCTGGAGCCGACGTAGTTGTGGAGGTCCTCGCCCGACCGGAAGGCAGCGATGAGCCCCTCGTCACCGGAGAGGTGCGCCATGACGCGCATCTCGATCTGGGAGTAGTCGGCGGACATGAGCGACTCGTAGCCGTCGCCGACGACGAACAGGGCCCGGATCCGGCGGCCCTCCTCGGTGCGGATCGGCACGTTCTGCAGGTTGGGCTCGGTGGACGAGAGCCTGCCGGTCGCCGCGATCGTCTGCAGATAGGTGGTGTGGATCCGGCCGTCGTCGGCCACGGACTTCTGCAGGCCCTCGACCGTGACGCGCAGCTTGGCCGCGTCCCGGTGGCGCAGCAGTGCCTCGAGGAAGGGGTGCTCCGTCTTGGCGTAGAGGTCGGCGAGCGCGTCGGCGTCGGTGGTGTAGCCGGTCTTGGTCTTCTTCGTCTTGGGCATGCCGAGCGTGTCGAAGAGGACGACCTGCAGCTGCTTGGGCGAGCCGAGGTTGATCTGCTCACCGCCGATGGCGTCCCAGGCGTCCTGCTGGGCCTGCTCGACCTTGGCCGCGAAGTCGCCGCCGAGCGCATCGAGCCCGCTCGCGTCGACGGCGATGCCGGTGGCCTCCATCCGGGCGAGCACGTCGATGAGCGGGATCTCCATGTCGGCGAGCAGGGCGGTGCCGTCGGTCGCGTCGAGCTGGGTGTCGAGCGCGTCGGCGAGGTCGCGGACCGCGGTGGCTCGCACCATCTGCGCTGCCGCCGCCCGCTCGTCGGCGTCACCGTCGAGGTCGAGCATGCCCTGGCCCGTCTCGGTGGTCTGTCCGAGCTCGCGCTTGAGGTTGCGCAGGACGAGGTCGTCCAGGTGGTAGGAGCGCTGGTCGGGCTTGACGAGGTAGGCGGCCAGCTGGGTGTCGCTCGTCAGGCCCGCCAGCCGCCAGCCGCGCGCCGCGAGGGCCTCGATGGGGCCCTTGGCGTCGTGCATCGCCTTGGGGTGCTTCGCCGACTCGAGCCAGGCGCCGACCGCGCGCTCACCCTCGGGGGTGAGGGTCGTGAGGTCGATGAAGCCGGCGCTGCCGTCGGCTGCGGCAACGGCGAGCCCGGTCGCGTCACCCGTGCCGCGGGCCCACGTGCCGACGACGGCCAGGCCGGCCCGCTCCCCCTCGGCCAGGTGCGTGGCCACCCAGACCGGCACCGCGGCCGCCTCGAGCACGTCGCCCTCGACGTCGTAGCCGGACTCCGCCTCGGGCTCGGCCGCCTCGATCGTCGCGAAGAGGCGGTCCCGCAGCACCCGGAACTCGAGGCCGTCGAAGACGGTGTGCACCTGCTCGCGGTCCCACTGGGCCCGGGCCAGCTCGTCGACGGTGACGCCGACCGGGGCGTCCGTGACCAGCTGGTTGAGCCGGCGGTTGCGCAGCACCTGGTCGAGGTGCGCCCGCAGCGACTCGCCGGCCTTGCCCTTGATCTGGTCGACGCCGGCGACGATCCCGGCAAGGTCACCGAACTGGTTGATCCACTTGGCGGCCGTCTTGGGCCCCACCCCGGGCACCCCCGGCAGGTTGTCGGAGGTCTCGCCGACCAGGGCAGCGAGGTCGCTGTAGCGGGCCGGTGGCACGCCGTACTTGGACTCCACCGCCGCGGGGGTCATGCGCGACAGCTCAGACACGCCGCGCACCGGGTAGAGCACCGTCGTCGCGTCGGAGACGAGCTGGAAGGTGTCGCGGTCGCCGGAGCAGATGAGCACCTCCAGGCCCTGGTCGCGGGCCTGGGAGGTGATCGTCGCGATGATGTCGTCGGCCTCGTAGCCCTCGAGCTCGACGTAGCGGATCCGCAGGGCGTCGAGGACCTCGTGGAGCAGCGAGACCTGACCCTTGAACTCGTCGGGCGTCGTCGCGCGACCCGCCTTGTACTCGGCGTACTGCTCGGTGCGGAAGGTCTGCCGGGACAGGTCGAAGGCCACGGCCACATGGGTCGGCTGCTCGTCGCGCAGCACGTTGATCAGCATCGAGGTGAAGCCGTAGACCGCGTTGGTGTGCTGGCCAGTGGTCGTCGAGAAGTTCTCGGCGGGCAGCGCGAAGAACGCCCGGTAGGCCAGCGAGTGTCCGTCGAGGAGGAGGAGTCGGCTCACACGCGCAGCCTAGTCACAGCCGCCGACACCCCCGTCCTACGATCGGCACCATGTCTGATGCCTCCGACGTCCTGGCCGGGCTGCAGGGTGAGACCCGCGGCACCCTTATCGAGCGGATGGGAATCGAGATCACCGAGGTGACCCGGGAGCGCCTCGTCGGGACGATGCCCGTCGAGGGCAACACCCAGCCGTACGGCCTGCTCCACGGCGGGGCCAGCGTCGTGCTCGCCGAGACCCTCGGCTCCTACGGAGCGGCCCTCTGCGCCGGCCCCGAGCGCGTCGCCGTCGGCCTCGACATCAACGCGACCCACCACCGTGCGGCGCGACACGGCACCGTGACGGGGGTCGCCACGCTCGTCAGCGCCGGTCGCACGATCGCCAGCTACGAGGTCGTCATCACCGACGAGGACGGGGCGCGGGTGTGCACGTCGCGGATCACCTGCCTGCTCCGGGACGCCCCGCCCGCCCGGCGCTGACCGGGCACCTGCCCGAACGCTGACGCGCCACGACGCAGAGGTATGCCGCTCACCCGGCTCGGGTGAGCGG
>NZ_AWQS01000023.1 GCF_000576575.1 Intrasporangium chromatireducens Q5-1 | reverse complement strand
CTCCTGGGCACGCTCGCCGCGGTAGGAGCCACCCGACGCACGCGACGCCTGCTAGCCGGAGCGGAAGCGACCTATTTGGGGCTACTCGGCGCCGTGCTCGGCGTCCTCGTCGGTCTCGCACCGGGCATCGCGATCTCGCGGATCACCACCGCGTCCTTCACCGAGAACGGCCCCGACCTCAGCACCGTCGTCATCGACATCCCATGGCTGCAGATCCTGCTGCCCGTCCTGCTCATATCCCTCGTCGCCGGAGCCCTCGCCTGGGTCTCCGTGCGCCGCGCACCCGTCGTCACGAGACGGGCGACGTAAGCCGCCCAGCCCGCTGTCCGGACCCGCCCCGCGCTCTATTGTGTTTTTTGTGTTTACGTATGACTATGGAGACATGGTCACTGAAGCGCAGCTGCTCACCACCGGGCAGGCGGCACAGGTTCTTGGCTGTTCACGCCAGCACGTCGTGGACCTGTGCGACGCGGGGAGGCTGCCCTGCTCGGTGATCGGTTCCCACCGGCGTATCGCCCGCGGTGACCTGCAGAGCTTCTTGGACGAGGGCCAGGTGTTGCGTCGGGAAGAGGAACGCTCGCTGTGGCTGCATCGGGCGCTGCTCGGCCCGCTGCTGCGCGACCCGGAGCGGGTGCTGGCTCGAGCGCGCTCGAACATCGAGCGATGGAGCGGAACCCACCGAGCGGATGGGATGACCCAGTCCTGGTTACGGGAGTGGGAGGGGCTGCTCGACCAGGGTGTCGACGCGGTCGCCGACATCCTGGCCAGCCGCACCCCACGAGCCGTGGAGCTCCGAGCCAACTCGCCCTTCGCCGGAGTTCTGGACGAGCAGGAAAGGCTCGCCGTGCACCAGTCCTTTCGCCGCCACTGGGCCGCCAAGCATCGGGCCGCATGAATCGCGACCAACTCGCACACCTTTTGCGGGCCAGCACGCGCATCGCTGGCGACCCGGACATCCTGGTCATCGGCTCCCAAGCGATTCTCGGCTCCTTCGACGAGGACGACCTTCCGGCGCCGGCCACCGCCTCTCGGGAGGTCGACATCGCCTTCCTCAACGACCCTGGTGGGAAGAAGGCCGACCTGGTCGACGCCGCCATCGGGGAGTTGTCCCCCTTCGATGAGCAGTTCGGCTGCTACGCCCAAGGAGTGGAGGTCAGCACCGCAGTGCTGCCAACGGGGTGGAGGGATCGACTCGTTGTGTGGCAGAACCAGTCCACCTGGCCATCTCGAGCAGTCTTCCTCGACCCGCACGATCTGGCCCTGGCGAAGCTCGCGGCCTTCCGCGACAAGGACCGAGCCTTCGTCACGGCCCTGCTCGACGCGAAGCTGCTGGCTGCGGACGCGCTGATTGACCGACTCGCCGACCTACCGGTGTCGCCCCAGACCCGCGATCGGATCAGCGGCTTCCTGGGGCCTTGGCGCAACTGAGTGCGTCTCCGGCACAAAGCCTGACGGCTTCCTTGTCGCGACGGACCCCCCTCCGTCGCCGCCAAGCCCTTGACCTCCACAAACACCTCGGACGCAGCGCACTTCGACGCGCATTCGGCACAGACAGCCGTTGACGTTGCGATGCATCCGGTGAACGCCGGGCACGTCCGGACCGTGGGACCTCGCTGGCCGTGTCGAAATCGCGCCGAAGTTGCCCACTGGCGGCATCCCGAGCGAACTCCCGGAACCTGACGCAAGAGAGGCCCTGACCGGCGTTTCCGCAGGTCAGGGCCTCTTTTCGTCACACTGGGTGGCAGGTGAAGGATTCGAACCTTCGTAGCTTTCGCGACGGATTTACAGCCCGACGCCCGCAAGTCGTTGACCTGCACAAACGCGCACCCACGACAGACTTCGACACTAATTCGACACAGACTGCCGATGCTTTCCGGAGTCAACCGTACGTCGCTCCGTGGCAGCGGGGCGCAGCACGGCGGCTTGGGGATATCGTGCCGATGACGCCGGTCCAACTTTCACCCACATAGTGCCGATGTCCGGACGTTCTTCATTCAGGTCAAAAAGGCGCGGACCTGGTCCAGGGTGTCGGCGTCGAGGCGGTACCACGCCTAGCTGGCTCCGCGTTCGCGGGTGAGGTGCCGCCGTCGGCGTCGGCGTCGGCGAGGATCTTGAGGTGCTAGCTGACGGTGGGCTGGGAGAGCTGCACCACGTCGGTCATATCGCACACGCAGGCTTCCTGCCCGGCCGACGTGTGATGATGCTGAGCAGCTGCAGCCGAGGATCCCTGAAGTCTGGACGCATCGGCAGGTGCCTCGCTGACTGAACGGGACAAGTGCCTGCGGTCATCGCTGGAGTGCCGGCCCTGACCTCGTGATCGATACGAAAGTGGTGTGGCACCGCGCAGAGGCGGCAAGTGCCAACCCAACCGGCGACCAGGACTATGCGGCAGCATCCCTACCGCGGCCGGCGACCCTGCAGCCAACGATCCTGCCGAGGCGGAGGCGTCCGCACGGAATGGGTCGCGGCCGGAGGCAACGCGGATCCGGCCCTGCTCAGATTGCCCTTTCAGCCGAAGGACCATGTGGCGGCTGCTGGACGGCCTCGCGCTCGGCGGCTCGACGTCCCAGCTCGGTCGTGGCGAAGGACGCCGCGACTCCCAAAGCGCCGGATGCCAGCGCCCACCGGGTGCCCGTCCGCTCAATCCCGAAGGCACGATCCAGTGACCACTTTCCCGGGCCGGCCTCGGCCAGAGCGAGCAGTGCGGCGATGAGCACGAGGTTGTACTCGTATCCGCCGTTGGCGTTCCACACGCCCTTGGGTGCGTGAACCTTGCGGATCGCCGTGGTCATCACGCCGATCAAGCCGGAGGCCGCCAACGGCGTCGCGAGCCCGGCGGCCAGGAGTGCCCCGCCCCCGGCCTCGGTGACTCCCGCAGCCACGGCATTGCGCCGCGGCGGGTGCAGCTGAAGCGATCCCATCATCTGGTCCGTGCCCGACAATCCCGGGCCACCGAACCAACCCATCAGTTTCTGCGTGCCATGGCCGAAGAACAAACCACCGATGACCAGACGTGCCGCCAGCCGAGCCACTTGCATAGTTGACCTCCCTACCCGAGTGCCATTGCTCCACATGGTTTAACAAACAACTACCCTAACTCTCCCGGTTCAATCGTGCACGCCTAGCGCCAGCCGCCGCCATCCGGGATGTTCCCCAGCTTCTTGAGGTCGACGTGGAGCATGGTTCTCTGGCCTGCCCACGACGCAAAGGGACAGGCGCTCTGCGCCGACGTCAACGAAGAGGCTCGATGGGCCGGTAGCGCGGCCGCCTGCCGCCTCGAAGAAGGGGTTGGGCAGGATGTCAGGGTGAGCGCATCCGGGATCCTCGTGGCCGGCACGTCCTCGGACGCCGGTAAGTCCGTCATCACGGCGGGGCTCTGTCGGGTGCTGGCCCGCCGTGGTCTTCGCGTTGCGCCGTTCAAGGCGCAGAACATGTCGAACAACTCGATGGTCTGTCTCGACGGCGGCGAGATCGGCCGCGCGCAGTACCTGCAGGCCCAGGCCGCGGGGGTCGTCGCCACGACGGCGATGAACCCGGTCCTGCTCAAGCCGGGGAGCGACCGCCGGTCGTTCATCGTCGTGCGTGGCCGCCCCGCCGGGGTGCTCGAGGCGGGCCAGTATGCCGCTGGGCGGGCTCTGCTCGCAGACGCCGCTTTCGCGGCATACGAGGAGCTCGCCGACGAGTACGACCTCGTCGTGTGTGAGGGCGCGGGGTCACCTGCCGAGATCAACCTGCGGCAGGGCGAC
Source organism: Intrasporangium chromatireducens Q5-1 (assembly GCF_000576575.1). Classification (GTDB taxonomy): domain Bacteria; phylum Actinomycetota; class Actinomycetes; order Actinomycetales; family Dermatophilaceae; genus Intrasporangium_A; species Intrasporangium_A chromatireducens. The sequence goes on along the minus strand of NZ_AWQS01000023.1, from coordinate 29,026 downwards.
TTCGTCAACCTGGGGCTGGCGCGGCGCTTCGACCTGCCGGTGGTCGTCGTCGGCGACATCGACCGGGGCGGCATCCTCGCCTCGCTCTACGGCACGTGGGCCCTGTTGTCCGACGAGGATCGAGCGCTCCTGAAGGCCTTTGTCATCAACAAGTTCCGTGGCGATGTCTCGGTGCTGGAGCCCGGCCTCGCGGAGATCAGCAGGCGGACCGGTGTGCCGTTCGTGGGCGTCATCCCGTGGCTGCTCGAGGTCTGGCTGGACAGCGAGGACACCCTCGCCACGGGTGAGTGGCGAGCAGCCGCAGCAAGGCCGGCCGGAGCGGGCGACCGGCTCACGGTGGCGGTGGTCCGGCTCCCGCGCATCTCCAACGCGACGGACGTCGACGCCCTCGCCGCCGAACCCGGCGTCGACGTGCTGGTCACGGTCGATCCGGCTCTGGTCGAGGCGGCAGACCTGGTCGTACTGCCCGGGACCCGTTCCACCACGATCGATCTCGCCTGGCTGCACGAGCGTGGGCTGGGAGAGATGATCACACGCCGTGCGGCAGCCGGCAGACCGGTCCTGGGCATCTGTGGTGGCTACCAGATGCTCGGCCAGCAGATCGAGGACGACGTCGAGGGGCAGGTCGGCGTCGTTCCAGGCCTCGGGCTGCTGCCGATCCGAGTCGAGTTCGGCGCCGACAAGGTCCTGGCCCGACCGGTCGGCACCTGGCAAGGGCACCGGGTCGAGGCCTACGAGATCCACCACGGCATCGCCCACCCGATCGACAGCGGAGACCCCGCCCTCGACGGCGCACGACCGGCCGAGCCGTTTCTCGACGGCTGGCAGGTCCGCGCCGTCTGGGGGACGATGTGGCACGGCGCGTTTGAGAACGACGCCTTCCGGCGGGCCTGGCTGAGCCGGGTCGCCGAGGCGGCCGGCTCACGGTGGCGACCCGACCCCGACGCCGCCGGCTTCGCAGCCAGGCGAGAACACATGCTCGAGGTCCTCGCCGACGCCCTCGAGGAGCACCTCGACGTCGACGCCCTCCTCGCGCTGACGCGAGCCGGCCTCCCCCAGATGACGCCGTGATCAAGCGGATCCGCGTCATCGGCATCGGCATGGGGGACCCCGGCCACCTCACGAGGGACGCCGTCGAGGCCCTCGCCACGGTCGACGTCTTTCTCGTCGCCGACAAGGGCGAGGCCAAGGCGGACCTCGTCCGCGCGCGGCAGCGGATCTGCGCCGAACTCATCCCCTGGTCGCACCGCTACCGCGTCATCGAGGTCGTCGATCCGGAACGGGGACCCGACCGCGAGCGGGACTCAGCGGCATACGGGCGAGGGGTGCGGGACTGGCACGCCGCTCGCGTCGACGCCTACGCCGAGGTCCTGGCCACCCTGCAACCCCATGAGCAGACCGTCGGCTTCCTCGTCTGGGGCGACCCGGCGTTCTACGACTCCACGATCCGGATCGTCGACGCGCTGCGGCCCCGCTTCGGCGTCGCCGTCGACGTCCTGCCCGGCATCAGCGCCCCGCAGCTGCTCGCCGCCCGGCACGGCATACCCCTGAACCGGATCGGAGCACCGATCCACATCACGACCGGGCGACGGCTCCTCGAGGAATACCGTCCCGAGCTGGGCGACGTCGTCGTCATGCTCGACGGACACCTGCAGTGCGCCGGGCTGGCCGAGACGCATCCCGACCTGCGACTCTACTGGGGCGCCCAGCTCGGCACTCCCGACGAGGCCCTGGTGTCAGGCCGGCTCGCCGAGGTCATCGACGAGGTCCGCCGGCTCCGTGCAGAGATCCGCGCCCGGGACGGCTGGGTCATGGACACCTACCTGCTGCGGCCCGCCTGACCTCACTCCTCGAGGTCCCCCTCGACCTCCAGGTAGACCGCCTGCAGCCGCGCGAGCAGGTCGAGGTCCGGCTCCGCCCAGAGGCCACGGTCGACGGCCTCGTGGAGCCGCTCGACCATCCCGTGCAGCGCCCACGGGTTGGCATGCCGAAGGAAGTCCTGGTTCTCCTTGTCGAGCACGTAGGTTCTGGCGAGGTTCTCGTACATCCAGTCCTCGACGACCCCGGCCGTCGCGTCGAGCCCGAACAGGTAGTCGACCGTCGCGGCGAGCTCGAAGGCCCCCTTGTAGCCGTGCCGGCGCATCCCGGAGATCCAGCGCGGGTTGACCACCCGTGCCCGGAAGACGCGGGCGGTCTCCTCAGTCAGTGTGCGGGTGCGCACGGACTCCGGCGTGGTCGAGTCACCCACGTAGGCCCGCGGCGCCCGCCCCGTCAGGGCGCGCACCGTCGCCACCATCCCGCCGTGGTACTGGAAGTAGTCGTCGGAGTCGGCGATGTCGTGCTCGCGGGTGTCGATGTTTTTGGCTGCGACGTCGATCCGCGCGTAGATGCGCTCCATCTCGGGACGAGCCGGTATGCCGCTCAGCTGTCGTCCGTAGGCGAAGCCGCCCCAGGTCGCGTAGACCTCGGCCAGGTCCTTGTCGTCCCGCCAGTTCCCGGCCTCCACGAGCGGGAGGATGCCGGCGCCGTAGGAGCCCGGCTTGGAGCCGAAGATCCGCATCGTGGCACGCCGTTCGTCCCCGTGCTGGTGGAGGTCGCGGTGGACGTGCGCCCTGACGAAGTTGTCCTCAGGTGCCTCGTCCAGGCCGGCCACGAGGCGGACAGCGTCGTCGAGCAGGTCGATGACGTGGGGGAACGCGTCACGGAAGAACCCGGAGATCCGCACCGTGACGTCGATCCGGGGACGTCCGAGCTCGGCAAGGGCAATGGGTTGGAGCCCGACCACGCGGCGGGACATCTCGTCCCAGACAGGGCGCACGCCGAGCAGGGCCAGGACCTCTGCCACATCGTCGCCGGAGGTGCGCATTGCGGACGTGCCCCACACCGACAGGCCGACGCTTCGGGGCCACTCCCCCGTGTCCTGGTGGTGGCGAGTTAGGAGGGAGTCGGCCATGGCCTGGCCGGTCTCCCACGCGAGCCGGGATGGCACCGCCTTGGGGTCGACGGTGTAGAAGTTGCGGCCGGTGGGGAGCACGTTGACGAGCCCGCGAAGCGGTGAGCCGCTCGGTCCGGCCGGGACGTAGCCGCCGTCGAGTGCGTGGAGGATCGCATCGATCTCCCCTGAGGTCGCGAGGACGCGCGGGACGACCTGCTCGCACGCGAAGGTCAGTGAGCGGCATACGGCATCTCGCGTGTCGGCCTCCGCCCGGGAGCCGAGCAGCGCGCCGACGACGTCCGGCACTGCCGTGGCGTCCCAGCCCGTGTCCGCCAGCGCCGAGACCAGCGCCGCGGCCTGGGCCTCGGCGCGGTCTACTGTGCCGCGGTCGGTCTCGTCCTCGGCGAGGCCGAGGGCGGTGCGGAGCCCGGGGACCGCCCCCACGGTGCCGGCGAACACCTGGCGGGCCCTCAGGATGGCGAGGACGAGGTCGACGAGGGCCTGCCCCGAGGGCACCTCGCCCAGGACGTGCAGGCCGTCCCGGATCTGGACGTCCTTGATCTCGCAGAGCCACCCGTCGACGTGCTGCACCAGGAGGTCGAACTCGGCGGCGTCCTCGACCGAGGCATCGTCTTCGAGACCGAGATCTCGGTGCAGCTCCGCCGCCCGCAGGAGCGACCAGATCTCCGCCCGCAGGGCCGGCGCCTTGGCCGGGTCCATGGCGGAGACGTTGCCGTACTCGTCGAGGAGCTGCTCGAGGCGAGCGATGTCGCCGTAGGACTCTGCGCGGGCCATCGGTGGGACGAGGTGGTCGACGATCGTGGCGTGGGCGCGCCGTTTGGCCTGGCTGCCCTCGCCCGGGTCGTTGACGAGGAACGGGTAGACGAGCGGGACGCCGCCGATCGTGGCGTCCGGCCCGCAGGACGCGGACAGGGCCAGGTTCTTGCCGGGCAGCCACTCGAGGTTGCCATGTTTGCCCATGTGGACGATGGCGTGGGCACCGAACTGATGTGCCAGCCAGTCGTAGACGGCGAGGTAGTGGTGCGTCGGCGGCAGGTCGGGGTCGTGGTAGATGGCGATCGGGTTGGCACCGAAGCCGCGCGGCGGCTGGACGAGGATGACGACGTTGCCGGCACGCAGTGCTGCCGCGACGATCTCACCGTTCGGATCGCGCTGCCGGTCCACGAAGAGCTCGCCGGGCGCGTCCCCCCAGTGCTCGGTGACCGCCTCGCGCAGCTCGGCGGGCAGCGTCGCGAAGAACTCGCGATACCTCCCGGCGGGGATGCGCACGGGCTGCCCCGACAGCTGCTCCTGGGTCAGCCAGTCCTCGTCCTGCCCGCCTGCCTCGATGATGGCGTGGATCAGTGCGTTGCCGGCGGTCGTGTCGACCGACTCCCCGTCGACGGGCTCGACCTCGCCCGTCCCCGGGATCTTCCCCGGCTCGCCGAGGTCGTAGCCGGCCGTTCGCAGCGCCCGCAGGAGCCGGATGACGGAGACCGGCGTGTCCAGGCCGACCGCGTTGCCGATCCGCGCGTGCTTCGTGGGGTAGGCGGACAGGACGATGGCGATCCGCCGCTCCTCCGGCGGGGTGTGGCGCAGGCGCCCATGGGCGACGGCGAGCTCGGCCAGGCGTCGGCACCGCTCGACATCAGGGACGTACTGTGGTAGGCCATCGGCGTCGATCTCCTTGAAGGAGAACACTGTTCCGATGATTCGCCCGTCGAACTCCGGGACCGCGACCTGACTGGTGACGTCGAGCGGACTCATCCCGTCGTCGCTCGACTGCCACGTGGATCGGTCCCAAGTGAGGGTGAGCCCCTGGATGATCGGGACGTCGAGCTCGGCCAGCGCCTCGACGTCCCATGAGTCGTCGTCCTCGCCCGCGGCCGCGGCGGCGGGTCGCGTGCCACCGGCTGCCAGGACGGTGGTGACCAGCACGTCGTAGTCCTGCAGGTGCTCGAGGAGGTCGGACGGTGCGTCCCGCAAACTGGTGACGAAGATCGGCGTGGCGACGCCGCCGGCCGCCTCGACCGCGGCGGAGAGCTGGCGGACGTGTGCCACGTTGCCAGCCAGATGGTGTGCCCGGTAGTAGAGGATCGCGACGAGGGCGCGTCGGTGGTCGGCAACGGCCATCCGCGGCCTACCGTCGTCCAGCAGGCCCCATGTCGGCTGGTCTGCGGGCGGGTCGAAGACGTCGCCGCTCAGCAGGACGGTGTCAGCGAGGAAGGCGTGCAGGTTGCGCAGGTTCGTCGCGCCGCCCTGCGCGAGGTAGCGGTGCGCCTCGGCCGCCACGCCGAGCGGGACCGACGAGAGCTCCATCAGGGAGGCGTCGGGCGTCTGCTCACCGCCGAGGACGACGAATGGCCGTCCGCTGTCACGGGCGGCCGCGAAGGCCGGGGGCAGTGACTGGACGGAGCCCAGGTAGCGGAAGACCACCAGGTCGCACCGCTCGAGCTCGGCTCGCAGTTCGGCGTCCGTCACGCGGGTGGGGTTGGCCCAGCGGTATGCCGCCCCGCTGGCTCGGGCACCGAGCAGGTCCGTGTCGCTCGTGCTGAGCAGGAGGATGCGCGTGGACACGTCGCTCATGAGGTCTCCTCAGCGGGGTGTCCGCGCCCCGCGGTCGGTCGGATGTGACACGCCGCCGGCAGTTCCTGACTCACGCGGCCACGCGTGGCGCGCTCACAGTGGCGGGACCGTCCCGGACTCACACCGGGTTCCTGGTCGATGACGCTGCCGCCACCCTAGCGGGGCAGCGACTGTGGCTGCCGACGGCCCTTCACCTACGATCCACGGGTGGACACCGCAGCGGCCCCCCGAGAGGGCTCGGACGCGTGCCCCGGGGTGTCCCGCCCGTTCCCCGCCTCCGACGGTGCGATGGTGCGCCTTCGTCCCGGTGGCCGACCGGTGGGCGTGGCTGGACTGACCCGCCTCTTCGACACCCTTGCGGGACAGGCTGATCCGTCCCTCCAGCTGACGTCACGCGCCGCCCTGCAGGTGCGTGGCCTGCCGGACCCCCTACCGGCCCAGGCCCGTGCAGGGATCATCGCGACGGGCCTCGTTCCATCGCTGACCCACGAGCTCGCCCGCAACATCGTCGCGTCTCCGCTGTCGGGCCTGGACAGTGAGGGCGTCGTCGACATCCGCCCGCTGACCCGGGCGCTCGACGAGGGCCTGCGCGCCGATCCCTCCCTGGCGCGCCTGCCCGGTCGCTTCCTCTTCGTCGTCGACGACGGCCGCGGCGACGTGATCGGGTCGGCCTTCGACGTCGGTGTCATCGCGACGGGAGACGCGACCGTGACCGTCCTCGCAGCAGGGGCGAGTCGTGGCTGGGCGGTGCCCGTCGACGCCGCGGTGCCGCTCGCGCTCGATCTGGCCCGCGAGTTCCTTCTCCGGCGCGCCGAGGCCGCCTCCCTGGCGTGGCACGTCCGCGAGCTGGGTCTGCCCATCGGACCGCCGGGTGCCGCCGCCGTCACCCTGCCCACCGGCTCTCCCCCGGCGTTCGGGGCGCACGGCCGTCATGCGGTCGTCGGGGTGCCCCTGGGCATGCTGACGCGCCCGCACGTCGCCGCGCTCGCGAACCTGACCGACGAGGTCATCCTCACGCCGTGGCGCAGCCTCGTCATCGAGGGCGGCGCCACCGGGCTCGAGCCGCTCCGTCGGGCTGGCCTCGCTGTCACCCCGGACTCCCCCTGGGCGCGGCTCCACGCCTGCACCGGGCTGCCCGGCTGTGCCAGGTCGGCGATCGACACCCACCGGCTCGCCCGTGCCCTCGCGGAACGCCTGCCCGGCGGGCACGACCGGCTCCCCGTGCACGTGTCGGGATGTCCCCGCCGCTGCGGCGCGCCATCGGGTCAGTACGTCGACCTACCTGCCCCCGAGTCGGTCTCGGAGGCCCTCGCCCTCATCAGCGCAAGCACCCCGGAGGACCGATGACCGACCTGGCGCCGCCGACACGCCGCTACGAGTACGAGACGGACGGCGAGCGGATCTATCGCCGCTCGTTCGCCACTATCAGGGCGGAGACCCGTCTCGAGCACCTGCCGGAGACGGCGAGAACCGTCGCCGTACGCATGGTCCACGCGGCCGGCGACATCGACCTGGCCGAGCAGATGGCGGTGCACCCAAGCCTCGTGCCGGCCGCGCGCGACGCTCTCCGCTCGGGCGCCCCCATTTTCACCGACTCCCACATGCTCGCGGCGGGCATCACGCGCGCCCGACTCCCCCTGGACAACGACGTCGTCTGCACGCTGCGCGACCCCCGGGTCCCTGCATTGGCGAAGGCGTGGCGAACGACCAGGTCGGCGGCAGCAGTCTCCCTCTGGGACGAGCGCCTCGAGGGTGCCGTCGTCGCGATCGGCAACGCCCCGACCGCCCTGTTCCACCTCCTCGAGACCCTCGCCGACGGCGGCCCCAGGCCCGCTGCGGTCATCGGCGTCCCGGTCGGTTTCATCGGCTCGGCCGAGTCCAAGGTGGCCCTCGCCGAGAGCTCGTTCGGCGTGCCATGGCTCGTCGTGCACGGACGTCGTGGCGGATCGGCCCTGGCCGCCTCCGCGGTCAACGCGCTCGCCCGCGAGGAGGAGCTGTGACGGTGGAGGCAGGCGGGGCGCCCGGACGCGGCTGGCTCAAGGGGGTCGGTGTCGGGCCGGGCGACCCTGAGCTGGTGACGATCAAGGCCGCCCGCCTCATCCGGGAGGCCGATGTCGTGGCCTACCACAGCGGCCCCCGGGGGGACTCGATCGCCCGACGGATCGCGGCCGACCACTTCGGCCCGGACGTGATCGAGGAGCACCTCGTCTACCCGGTCACGACGGGAGTCACCGACCATCCGCTCGGCTACCACGGGCTGATGTCCGACTTCTACGACGAGTCGGCGAATCGCCTTGCTGCCCATCTCGACTCGGGTCGCAACGTGGTCGTCCTGGCCGAGGGTGACCCGCTCTTCTACGGCACCTACATGTACCTCCACGACCGGCTCGGTGACCGCTACGACACCGAGGTCGTGCCCGGCGTCACGTCGGTCAGCGCGGCGAGCGCGGCGGCCGGGACCGGACTGTGCCGGCACGAGGACACGCTCACGATCCTGCCCGGGACCCTCCCGGTGCCGGAGCTCGCGAGGCGCCTCGCCGACACGGAGGCCGCAGTGGTGATGAAGCTCGGCCGGACCTTCGAGGGCGTCCGGGAGGCCCTTCGGCAGGCCGGACGCCTGGACGAGGCCCGCTACGTCGAGCGTGCCAGCACCCGTGAGCAACGCGTCATCCCGGTCAGCGACGTCGACCCGCTCACCGTCCCCTACATGTCGATGATCGTCGTCCCCGGCAGCGACCTGCGCGCTGACTCGGCAGGGCGGGCGACCGAGCCGTATGCCGCTGAGCCGGCTGAGCGGCATACGGCTGGGTCGGTTGCCCCTCAGGGTGAGGTCGTCGTTGTGGGTCTGGGTCCGGGTCCCGACCGGTGGCTCACGCCGGAAGTCGTGGGGCTGTTGGCCGAGGTCGACCATGTCGTCGGCTACGCGCCGTACGTCGCGCGGGTACCCCAACGGGAGGGTCTGGCGCGGCACGCCTCGGGGAACACGGTCGAGGTCGACCGGGCCCGTGACGCCCTCGAGCTGGCCCGCAAGGGAGGCCGGGTCGCGGTCGTCTCGGGCGGTGACGCGGGGGTCTTCGGCATGGCGGCCGCCGTGTTCGAGGCGGCCGAGACAGGAGGTTACGGCGACGTGCCGATCCGGGTGCTCCCGGGACTGACCGCCGCGCAGGCCGTCGCGGCGCGGGCGGGCGCCCCGCTCGGTGGCGACTTCGCGGTCCTGTCGCTCTCCGACCGGCTCAAGCCCTGGGAGGTCATCGAGGCCCGTCTCCGGGCAGTCGCCGCCGCGGACCTCGTCGTCGCGCTCTACAACCCGGCATCGCGCAGCCGGACCGAGCAGATCGCGGCTGCCCACCGGGTGCTCCTCGACGTCCGGGGGGCAGAGGCCGTCGTCGTCGTCGGCCGTGACGTCGGCCGGGCCGAGGAGTCCTTGACAGTGACCACGCTCGGCGCGTTCAACCCGGCAGTCATCGACATGAAGTGCCTTGTCATCATTGGCGCGTCGGGGACTCGCGTCACCGAGCACGGGCAGGTCTGGACGCCCCGCTTCGTGCGCTGACCGGGGTGCTCATCGCCCTTCCTCGCGAGCAGCTCGGCTGCCGCTGGCAGAGAGGCGCTCTCGATCGATGACGGCGGCGAGGGAGTCGAGGTCACGGACTCCCGTGAGGGCCGGGTCGCCGTCCGCCAGACCGAGGCGGTCGCCGAGCTCGAGGACCCAGGGGCGGCGGAGCCGCGCCCGGGTCGCGAGGTCGGCGTCACCGAGGAGGGCCGCCGGCTCGCCCTGGAGGACCCGGCCCCGGGTCACGACGGCGACCTGGGTCGACCACGCCAGGGCGAGGTCGACGTCGTGGGTCGCGATGAGGACGGTCGCGCCCTGCTCCTCGAGCCGGGTGAGCGCCACCAGCATCTCGTCGACGCCCTCGGGGTCGAGGCCTGCGGTGGGCTCGTCGAGCAGGAGCAGGCAGGGCCGCATCGCGAGGGCACCGGCGATGGCGACCCGCTTGCGCTGGCCGAAGGACAGCTCGTGGGTGGGCCGGCCGGCGAGGTCGGTGATGCCGAGCAGCTCGAGGGACTCGTCGACCCGCTCGATCACCTCGGCCTCTGGCAGTCGCAGGTTGAGCGGGCCGAAGGCGACATCGCGGCGCACGTCCGCCGAGAAGAGCTGGTCGTCGGGGTCCTGGACGACCAGCTGGACCTGCTGCCGATGCTGGGTCAGGCCGGATCGACTGTGACGCAAGGGGGCCCGATCCACGAGAACCTCCCCGGCATCGGGCCGCAGCGCTCCGGAGAGGACGCGGAGGAGCGTCGTCTTGCCGGACCCGTTCGCTCCGAGCAGTGCAGTCCGCGAGCCACCGGGCACGGAGAGGCACACTCCGTCGAGCACTGGGCGCCCGGCGAAGGACATGACCACCTGGCTCGCCTCAAGCGACAGGTGGCTCAACGGGGACCTGCCCCGAGGAGGGAGACGACGACGATGACGCCGACGAGGGCCACCGTGGCGCCGAGGAACCCGATCGACACGCGCCCTGGCGGGTCGAGCGAGGGCAGCGCCCCGGTGTAGCCGCGGCCCGCGAGCCCCTCCTCGAGGCGCCGGGCCCGGCCCCAGGCCCGGACGAGGAGTGTGCCGCTCAGCGTGCCCGCACTGCGCAGCGTCGTGCGCCGGTCGCGCAGCCCCAGACGAGCGGCCTGGGCCTCCCGGATCCGGCGCGTCGTGTCGAGCAGGACGAACAGCAGCCGATAGACGAGGGAGGCCACCTCGACACACGCCTCCGGCACGCGAGCCCGGCGCAGTCCCGCGAGCAGGTCGACCATCGGGGTCGTCGCGGCGAGGACGAAGACGCACAGGGTCCCGGCGACGCCGCGCCCTAGCACGGTGAGCGCCTGGGTCGAGGTCTGCGCGGTGATCGCGACGCGGGGCCCGTCGTGCCACGAGACGCTCACCAGGACCGACGCGGCCCCGAGGACGATGAAGAGCAGCGGTGAGCGCAGGCTCCGCGCGAGAACGGTCGGCGCCAGCCGGGCGGGGCCGAGCAGGACGATCAGAGCTGCAGCCGCGCTTAGGGCCGCGGTGGGCCAGACGGGCAGCAGGAGCGTGGTCGCGAGGAGGGCCAGGGTGAGGACCGCCTTGTCAGCGACGGAGCGATGCCGCCACGGCGAGGACCAGGCGGCGGTGTCGAGCGCCAGGCTCCGGCTCATCGCGCCTCCTCCCGAGCGGCGGCCAGGGCGGCCTCGAGGCGTCGACGTGCCCTGAGGGCGGCGACGGCATAACCGACCGTGGCCCCTCCGAGGGCGGCCTGGAGGGCGAAGAGGCCGGACTCGACCTCGGGCGACTGGGGACGGAAGAGGGGCTGGAACCAGGCGACATAGTGCGGATGGTTCTGCTCGACGAGGCTCGTCGCCCGGGAGTCCGTGCCGACGAAGGCCTTCTCGTCGGTGTCCGCCCCGCGGCCGAGCACGAGCGCGATCGCGACGAGGGCAACGATGCCCAGCAGGAGCAGGAAGGTCGTGCGCCGGCGCCTCATCGCGTGACCGCCTCGGACGGCGGAGTGGTGGGCACAATGCCCAGGCGGGCGAGCTCGGGGCCGGCGACGTCGGCCAGCAGCCGCAGGACCAGGACGCCGAGCAGGCCCTCGACGACCGCGAGGGGGACCTGGGTCAGGGCGAAAACGCCGAGGAACTTCACGACCCCCCCGGCGATGCCGCTGACCGGGTCCGGGAACGCGAGGCCGAGCTGGACCGAGGTCGTGCAGTAGGTCGCGAGGTCGGCGAGCGCGAAGGCGGTGAAGATCGCGAGACCGCGGTGCCGCCCGCACAGGAGCCGCCAGGCGGCATACCCGGCCCACGGGCCGACCACCCCCATGGAGAAGACGTTCGCACCCAGCGTCGTCAGCCCGCCGTGGGCAAGCAGGAGGGCCTGGAAGAGGAGCACGACGGTCGACAGGAAAGCCATGACGGGCGGCCGGAAGAGCGTCGCGCCGAGACCCGTCCCCGTCGGGTGGCTCGAGCTGCCCGTGACCGAGGGGAGCTTGATCGCCGACAGGACGAAGGTGAAGGCGCCGGCTGCGGCGAGCAGCAGGGTCGTCTCGGGGCGTTCGCGACGCTCGCGGACGACGGCTCGTGCGCCGTGGACGACGAACGGTGCGGCGGCGACGGTCCACGCCGCGGCGTGCAGCGGTGGCAGGAAACCCTCTGCGATGTGCACTTCGGCTCACACTCCTGGGATGGCGCGTCCTCGTGAGGCTGTGTCAGGGACGTGTCTGACTCCCGTCGCCGAAGCGATGGTCACAGTGGCGCGACCGTCCCGGATTCACACCGGGTTCCGTGCCCTGACATGGCGTGGTGGCGCGAGTATGGCACAGCGCCCGGTCAGCCGGCCGCAGCGACCCTCGAGGAGTAGAGGTGCGAGTCAACGAAGTCGTCGCGCTCGCGAGCACCCAGGGCGTGGCCGACGAGGATCACGGCCGCTTGCCGGAGCCCGGCCTGTTCGACCTGGTCCGCGATGTCGGTCAGCGTGCCGTGCAGGATCTGCTGGCCCGGCTGTTCCGCGTTGGCCACCACGACGACCGGACAGTCCGGCCCGTAGTCCTCGACCAACGTTGCCGCCAGCTCTCGGGTCTGCCTGATGGCGAGGTGGAGGACGAGGGTCGCTCTGGACCGAGCGAAGTGCGTGAGCGACTCGGTCTCGGGCAGCCGGGTGGAGTCCCGGTGGGCTCGGGTCAGCACGACCGACTGTGCGAGCTCGGGCACGGTCAGTTCCCGTCCGATGAGGGCGGCTGCCGCGGCATACGCGGGCACACCCGGCGTGACGTCCCAGGGGACACCGGCCCGGTCCAGTCGGCGCGTCTGCTCGGCAATGGCTGAGTAGATCGACGGGTCGCCGGAGCACAGGCGCGCGACGTCCTGCCCCCGGCCATGGGCGGCGATGCAGTGCTCGATGATGGCGTCGAGGTTGAGCGCCTGCGTGTCGACCAGGGTGGCCCCCTCGGGGCAGTGCGCGAGGACCTCGTCCCCGATGTACGTGCCGGCGTAGAGGCAGACCGGCGAGTCCGCGAGGATCCGGACGGCCCGCAGCGTCAACAGGTCGGCGGCGCCCGGGCCGGCGCCGATGAAGTGGACCGTCATGACGGCTCCTTTCGATGGCCTTGACGGGCAGCGGGCTTGGCGGCCGCCCACTGGATGACTGCACGTCGAGGAGCCCATCCGGTGGACCGGCCCAGCGGCTGGGCGTCCTCGACCGCGAGCCGGGTCAATGAACCGCCACGGCGGCGGTGCATCGCGTGCAGGAGCGCCTCGGTCTCGAGGGTCACTGCGTGGACGACGAGCCGGCCGCCCGGGGTGAGCCGCTCCCAGACCCGTTCGAGGAGCTCTTCGGTGGCACCGCCGCCGACGAAGACCGCATCAGGAGAGGGGAACTCCTTGATCGCGTCGACCGACGGGGCCTCGAGCACGACGAGCCCGGGCACCCCGAGCGCCCTTGCGTTGGAGCGGGCCCGGGCGGCTCGTGCGGCAACTCGCTCGGCAGCATACACACGGTTGCGGGGGTCCTGGCGTGCGAACTCGATGCCGATCGATCCGGCGCCGGCCCCCAGGTCCCACATCACGTCACCCGGCGTCGGCGCGAGGTGGGCGAGGGCAGCGGCGCGCAGGATCCGGCGGGTCAGCTGGCCGTCGCTGTCGTAGACGTCGTCCGGCAGGCCGGGCACGAGCGACCGCGCCGTCCGCGTGCCGTCGAGGCGACACTCGATGCAGACGAGGTGCAGCCGGGGAGCGGGCGGGCCGTCCCAGCGGGCGGCCGCCGCGTCGTGCCGTGACTCGTCCACGCCGCCGAGGTCCCCCAGGACCGTGAGGATGCTCTCGCCGTACCCCTCCTCGACGAGCAGCTCGGCGAGCCGGGTGGGGGCATCGGCTCCGTGGGTCAGCACCACGAGCCGTGCCCGCGGCGCGAGATGCCGTCGCAGCCGGTCGTGATCCCGGCCGACGAGGGTGACGGTTTCGCAGTCCTCGGAGCTCCAGCGCATCCGGGCGCGGGCCAGCGCGACCGAGGAGACGTGGGGGTGCACGCGCACCGCCTCCGGCCCGAGCAGCTCGATCATCGTCGAGGCGATGCCGGAGACCATCGGGTCGCCGCTCGCGAGCACCACGGCGCGGCGCCCCGAGACCCGCTGGAGCAGCCGCGGCAGGTGGCTGCGAAGGGGCGAGGGCCACGGGATCAGCTCACGGCCCGCGGCGTCGTCCAGCATCGCGAGGTGGCGCTCCCCGCCGAGGACGACCTCGGCCCGCTCGACCAGGCGCCTCTCGTCCGGACCCAACGATGCCGTGCCACCCGCGCCGATCCCGATCACCTCGATCACGTCGATCACCTCGCAGACCCTAGTGCGCTGCCGGGTCGGGCGTTCTCGAGGCTCGGACCCCGCGCCGCAGGACCGAACGTGACGTGGCAGACTGCGTCGCGGCGACTGGAGAGGAATCCGGTGAGAGTCCGGAGCGGTCCCGCCACTGTGACCCACCTGCCGGTGCAGGAGGGGAGCCAGGGCATCTGCAGCCGCTGGCCACGGCGTCCGGCGTGGTCCCGGTCAACCAGGCGGGCGAGGCACCCGCAGGAGGCTCCATGGCGGCGTCGTCAGCATCTCTCGCCGATCCCATCGTGGGACAAGCGATCTATCCGTTCTCCGCGCTCGTCGGCGCGGACGACCTCACCCTTGCCCTGCTGCTGACCGCCGTCTCGCCCCAGATCGGGGGCGTGCTCGTCCGCGGCGAAAAGGGCACTGCGAAGTCGACCGCCGTGCGGGCACTGGCGGCCGTGCTCCCGGACCAGGCGGTCGTCGTCGGGTGCCGCTTCGGCTGCGCGCCGGCTGCCCCGGATGCGCGCTGTCCCGACGGACCGCATGGGCCGCACCAGCCGGAGGAACTGCGGGCGGCCCGTCTCGTCGAGCTGCCCGTCGGGGCAACCGAGGACCGGGTCATCGGCTCCCTGGACCTCACTGCAGCGCTGAGCCGGGGCGTCGCGACCTACGAGCCGGGCCTGCTCGCGAGCGCCAACCGGGGCATCCTCTACGTCGACGAGGTCAATCTCCTTCACGACCACCTCGTCGACCTCCTCCTCGACGCGGCCGCCATGGGCCGCAACACCGTCGAGCGCGATGGCATCTCGGTCACCCACGCGGCCCGGATCGTCCTCGTCGGCACGATGAACCCCGAGGAGGGTGAGCTGCGGCCGCAGCTGCTCGACCGCTTCGGCCTGGCCGTCGAGGTCACGGCCCCCAAGGACGTGCAGACCCGGACCGAGATCGTCCGTCGCCGCCTCGCGTTCGACGCCGACCCTCCCTACTTTGCCGGACGGTTCGCCGCTGAGCAGCAGTTGCTGCGCAGCCGGATCCTCGCCGCCCGAGCTGCCGTCGCGGACGTCGACCTCCCGGACGGCATGCTGGCCGTGATCGCCCGCGTCTGCGCCGGTTTCGGGGTCGAGGGGCTGCGCGCCGACCTCGTGACGGCCCGCACCGCTGTGGCCCACGCGGCGTGGTCAGGTCGCCGCGTCGTGACCAAGGCCGATGTGCGGGCGGCGGCGCGCCTGTCGCTGCCGCACCGGCGCCGCCGCTCGCCCTTCGACACTCCGGGCCTGGACGAGGCGCTGCTCGACGAGCTGCTCGACGGCCCGGACGACGAGCCGGACCCGACGGACGCGACGGACCCGGAGCGGCCCGACTCGGACCCGAGGGACTCGGACCCGAGGGACTCGGACCGGCCCCACCCGGACGACCCGATGCCCGGACACGACCAAGGGGCCCGCCGCGACGGGGCGGAGCCGGCCCGACCGTCTGGTGCCGGGGCGCACGAGGCGGCGCCCGACGCCCCGAGCCGCCCGAGGCCACCGGCGGCTGCGACGGAACCCCAGTCGACGGAGGCCGACGAGGAGGAGCCCGCTGAGCGGCATACGGCATCTGCGACCGGCACCGCCGCGGCGGGCCGGCCCTACCGGGCACGGCTGCTCAAGGCCAAGGGGGTCGGTGCCGGACAGGCGGGACGACGGTCGCAGGCGCTGACGACCCGTGGACGGACCGTCCGGTCCACAGGCGACCGGGTCGGAGCCGTCCACCTCCCTGCCACCATCCGAGCGGCCGCCCGGCGGCGAGGCCCGTCGGGCGGACGGCTCGACATCGTCGTCGGCGACGTCCGGCGTGCGGTGGCGCGGGGACGGGAGGCCAACCTGGTCCTGCTCTGCGTCGACGCGTCCGGCTCGATGGCCGCCCGGCGTCGGATGGAGGTCGTCAAGACTGCCGTGCTGTCCCTGCTGCTCGACGCCTACCAGCGGCGCGACCAGATCGGGCTGGTCACCTTCCGGGGACAGGCAGCCGAGCTCGCCCTCCCACCAACTGGATCGGTGGACGTCGCGGCTCGTCGGCTTGCCGACCTGGCCCACGGCGGCCGGACCCCGCTGGCCGAGGGCCTCCTGACCGCGCTGGTGACGATCCGCCGTGCCAGGCTGCGCGACCCTGCGCGCCGGCCACTGCTCGTCGTCGTCACCGACGGCCGGGCCACGAGCGGGCCGGATCCACTCCTGCGCGCGATGGAGGCGGCGCGTCTCGTACGTGCGGATGGCGTCAGCAGCGTCGTGATCGACTGCGAGGCCAGCCGACTGCGCCTGGGTCTTGCCGAACGCCTCGCCGGGGAGCTTGAGGCGGAGCACGTCCCGATGCACGACCTCGCGGCCGGGATGCTCGTCGATGCCGTGCGGTCCCACACAGCAGCGAGGCGAGAGGACGTGGCCTGATGCAGGGCAAGGTGGAGATGACACCTCAGGACGGCCTCACGACCCGGCAGCGTCGCAACCGGCAGCTCGTGATCGTCCACACCGGGGACGGCAAGGGCAAGTCGACAGCGGCCTTCGGCCTGGCCCTGCGCGGCTGGAACCAGGGGTGGTCGGTCGGGGTCTTCCAGTTCGTCAAGAGCGCGAAGTGGCGCATTGGTGAGCAGACCGCGGTGGAGACGCTGGGACGGCTCCACGAGGAGACCGGCACGGGCGGGCCCATGGAGTGGCACAAGATGGGCTCCGGGTGGTCCTGGTCCCGCAAGGCTGGTGACGAGGAGGACCATGCGGCAGCGGCGCAGGAGGGATGGGCCGAGATCAAGCGCCGCCTCGCGGACGAGGCCCACGGGCTCTACGTGCTCGACGAGTTCACCTATCCGATGGCGTGGGGTTGGGTCGACGTGGCCGATGTCGTGCAGACCCTCGTCGAACGGCCCGGCAGCCAGCATGTCGTCATCACCGGCCGGCGCTGCCCGGAGCCGATCATCGGCATCGCCGACCTCGTGACGGAGATGACGAAGGTCAAGCACCCCTTCGACCATGGACAGAAGGGCCAACGTGGCATCGAGTGGTGAGGCCGGAGCGACCACGCTGCCACGGGTGGTCGTCGCAGCCGCCGCCTCCGGGCATGGCAAGACGACGGTGTCGACCGGTCTCATGGCGGCGCTCACCGCTCGTGGACTGCGCGTGGCAGGCGCCAAGGTGGGCCCGGACTACATCGACCCGGGTTACCACTCCCTGGCCACCGGCCGGCCGGGGCGCAACCTCGACCCGTGGCTCTGTGGCGTGGAGCGCATCTCGCCGCTCCTCCTCCACGGCGCCCGGACGCCGGAGCCGGCCGACGTCGCCGTGATCGAGGGCGTCATGGGCCTGTTCGACGGCCGCATCGGGGGCGATGGCTTCGCTTCGACGGCTCACGTCGCGGCGGTGACCCGCAGCCCGGTGCTCCTCGTCCTCGACGTGAGCCACCTGTCCCGGACTGCCGGCGCCCTCGTGTCCGGCCTGGCGCACCACGATCCTGCGATCCGCGTCGGCGGGGTCGTCCTCAACAGGGTCGGCTCCGCCCGGCATGAGGAGGAGGTCCGCCGCGCGGTCGAGGGGACCGGGATCCCGGTGCTGGGCTCGGTGCCGCGCGACGCCGGGATCGAGGCGCCGTCCCGTCACCTCGGGCTGGTGCCGGCTGCGGAGCGGGACGAGGCGGCCGCGATGGTCCGTCGCCTCGGCGAGCACATCGCGGCGCACGTCGACCTCGACGCCGTTCTCGGGCTCGCACACTCTGCCGAGCCTCTTACCGAGCAGCCTTGGGAACCAGCGGACTTCGTCACCCCACCAGACGATGCCCGACGTCCGGTCGTTGCTGTCGCCGGTGGGCGCGCCTTCACGTTCCGCTACGCGGAGACCGAGGAGCTGCTGTGTGCGGCGGGGCTCACGCCCGTGGTCTTCGACCCCTTGACGGCTCCCTCCCTTCCGGAGGGCACCGCAGGGCTCTACCTGGGCGGCGGGTTCCCCGAAGTGCACGCCGTCGAGCTCGCAGCGAACGAGCAGCTGCGTCGGCAGATCCGTGCGGCGATCGAGGCCGGAATGCCGACAGTCGCGGAGTGTGCCGGAATGCTCTACCTCTGCCAGTCCGTGGACGGCCGTCCCATGGTCGGCGCCCTCCCGGCCACCGCCGAGATGGGTCCCCGGCTCAGCCTCGGTTACCGGACCGCGTCGACGGCGGTCCCCTCGGTCCTCGGTCCTGCCGGCACCACGGTCACCGGGCACGAGTTCCACCGCACCCAGATGACGTTCCCGGGCAGCCCCGCCGGGCCATCTGTGCAGTCCGGGTCGCGCCACGTCTCGCAACTCGCGCCGTCCACCGGCGCGCACCGCGTGCCCGGATGGCTGCTCGACGAGCGACCCGACGGGATTGCCCTCGACCCGGCGGGCACCGGTACGGCCACCGTGCATGCGTCCTATCTGCACACGCACTGGGCGGGGCATCCAGGGCTCGCTCAGTCGTTCGCCGATGCAGTGCACGCCCACGCCACTCGGTCGACGCTCGACCTGGCGCACCACGGCGACCAGGACCTCGCGGAGGGACTCGTCGACCTGGCCGTCAACGTGCGGCGCAGCGCACCGCCCACCTGGCTCGCCGACGCCATCGCCGCAACGATATCCAGCCTCGGCGCCTACCCCCAGGACGAAGGGGCCCGAGCGGCCATCGCCGAGCGGCACGGCGTGGGAGTCGAATCGGTACTGCCGACCTCCGGAGGAGCCGAGGCGTTCACCCTCATCGCACGAGCCCTCACGCCTCGTGAACCGCTCGTGGTCCACCCCCAGTTCACCGAGCCCGAGGCGGCCCTGCGCGCAGCCGGCCATCGGCCGGTCCGTCACGTCCTCGATCGGCGCGCCGGATTCCGGCTCGACGCCAGCGCCGTCCCTGGCTCGCCCGACCTCGTCATGCTCGGCAACCCGACGAACCCGACCGGTGTCCTGCACTCCCGAGAATCGCTCGACCGGCTACGCCGCCCGGGACGCATCCTCGTCGTGGACGAGGCCTTCATGGACGCCGTCCCCGGCGAGCCGGAGTCCATGCTCGCGACCGACCTCACCGGCATGCTCGTGCTGCGGTCCCTCACCAAGACGTGGGGCCTCGCCGGGCTGCGGGCCGGCTACGTCGTCGGGGACCCGTCGCTCATCGCCCGCCTCCGGGCGGTGCAACCCCCGTGGTCGGTCTCGACGCCGGCTCTGGCGGCGATGGTCGCCTGCAGCTCGCCGAGTGCCGTCGCAGACGCGGCGGCCGAGGCGGTCGTCATCGACAGCCACCGCGCCAGTCTTGTCGCGGCACTAATCGCTGCCGGCCTGCCCCCCGTACCCGGCTCACGTGCTCCGTTCGTCCTCGTCGACACCAGCGCACTGTCCTCGGTCTCGGTCCGCCAAGCCCTTGCCGCGAGGGGATTCGCCGTGCGACGCGGTGAGACCTTCCCCGGGCTGGGGCCGACCTGGATCCGCCTCGCGGTGCGCACTCCTGACATCTCGGCGGCTCTGGTCGCCGCGCTGAACGGCCTGAGGAGGATCCATGTCGCCTGACCGCATCGAGGAGCCTGCGACGCCTGGCTCGCCGGAGTCGCCGGCCCGGCTCGGACGCGTGACGCTCGTCGGCGGCGGCCCTGGCAACCTCGGACTGCTGACCGTCGCCGGGCTCGAGGCGATCCGGGGTGCCGACGTGGTGCTCCATGATCGCCTCGTTCCGATGGACGCGCTCTCCGAGGCGCCGAGGACCGCACAGATCGTGGACGTGGGCAAGATTCCCCGCGGGGCCGCCACTCCCCAGGAGCAGATCAACGCTCTGCTTGTGGAGCATGCCTTGGCCGGACGCAACGTCGTGCGCCTCAAGGGTGGCGATCCCTTCGTCTTCGGTCGCGGCGGCGAGGAGGCGGAGGCCTGCCGGGCAGCGGGAGTGCCCGTGCGCGTCATACCTGGCGTCTCCTCGAGCATCGCCGCACCGGGCCTCGCCGGCATCCCCGTCACCCACCGCGGGCTGGTGCAGGGCTTCACCGTCGTCAGTGCCCATGTCTCGCCCAGCGACTCTCGCAGCACGCTCGACTGGGATGCGATCGCGCGGAGCGGCACCACGATCGTCATCCTCATGGGGGTCGCGACGATCGACGAGGTGTCGCGGGCGCTGCTCGACGCCGGACTGCCAGGGGACACGCCTGCGGCCGTGGTCGCGGACGCGGGTCTGCCGACGATGCGGACGTTGCGGGCATCCCTCGACGGGATTGCCAAAGTCACCGAGCAGGCTGAGATCGCGCCGCCGGCTGTCGTCGTGGTCGGCGCCGTCGCGGACCTCTCCCTCGAGGCATGAGCCGCGCCGCGGGGCTCGCGCTCGGCTGGCTTGCCGACCAGGTGCTCGGCGACCCTGCGCGATGGCATCCGGTCGCGGGCTTCGGCTCGCTCGCGCGCACGCTGGAGACGAGGATGTATGCCGCTCACCGCGGTCACGGGGTCGCTCACCTCGCGCTGCTCGCCCTCCCGTTGACGGGTGCGGTGGCCGCCCTGGAACGCGCGACTCGGCGCCACGGCATCGGGCACACACTCGTGGTAGCTGCGTCGACCTGGACGGTCCTCGGTGGTCGTTCCCTCTTGCGGGAGGCCGAGGCGGTCGAGGAGCGACTGCGGGCCGCTGACCTTCCCGGCGCACGTGCCCAGGTCGGCCGCATCGTCGGGCGGAGCACGGCCTCCCTCGACGAGGTCGGGGTGGCTCGCGCGTGCCTCGAGTCCCTCGCCGAGAACACCTCCGATGCCGTCGTCGCCCCACTGCTGTGGGGCGCGGTGTTGGGAACGCCCGGTCTCGTCGCCTATCGAGTGGTCAACACCTTGGACGCGATGGTCGGGCACCGGAGCGAGCGTTATCGCGAGTTCGGTTGGGCGGCAGCGCGGCTCGATGACCTGCTGAACTGGGTTCCGGCGCGGGTGGCAGCGCTGCTGGCTGCTGCGGCGGCTCCCTTGGCGGGCGGCACCGGGTCCGCCGCTGAGGCTGTGGCAGCGGTGCGTCGCGATGCCCGGCACCATCCCAGCCCGAACGGCGGCGTCGTCGAGGCGTCGTTCGCGGGTGCTCTCGGCGTCGTGCTGGGTGGCGTGAACGACTACGGCGGCGTCCTGGAGGACCGGGGAACGCTGGGCGCAGGACGGCCCGCCACGCCGGCCGATGTCGAGCCCGGACGGCGGCTTGCCTGGTGGGTTCAGGCCGGCTCGGCCGGTGTCGTCGTCGGCGCGGCCCACGCGCTCTCCGCCCGCCGAAGGGTCATGTCATGACCGTCGACGGGCCAGGCTCCCCGCTTGGACAGGTCGCCTCCGCGCGGTCGGCGGGCCAGGCCCCGGCCCCAGCACGCGTGCTCATTCTCGGCGGCACTGCGGAGGCAAGGGCCCTGGCCGCCGCGCTCGACGCCCTCGGCCTGCGTTTCGTCTCGAGCCTCGCCGGCCGGGTCCAGCGGCCCACCCTCCCGGTCGGCGACGTGCGCGTCGGCGGGTTCGGCGGCGTCGACGGACTGGTCCGGCACGTCACGGCGGACGGCGTGACGCACATCATCGACGCGACGCACCCGTTCGCCGAGCAGATCACCGCGAATGCCCTCGCCGCCTCCGGGCGCACCGGTGTGCCCCTTCTCCGCCTGCAGCGCCCCGGTTGGGAAGCACATCCGCTCGCCAAAGAGTTCATCTGGGCCGACGACCTCGAGGGCGCCAGAAGGGCTGCCGAGTCAGCCGGTCGAAGACCCTTGCTCACCACCGGCCGTCAAGGCCTGCGAACCTTCACGTGCTGGACCGACCGTCCCGTCGTGGCGCGGGTCGTGGACCCACCCGAGATCCCGATCCCCGCCTCGTGGGAGATCATCTGCGCCCGCGGTCCCTTCCCGTATGCCGCTGAACGGGCTCTGATGAAGTCGCGCAGCATCGACGTGGTCCTGACGAAGGATTCCGGTGGCGCCCTCACCGAGCCCAAACTGAGAGCCGCGCGTGACTGCGGCGCGCGGGTCGTCGTCGTTCGGCGACCGCCCCTGCCGGCATGCGTCGACACCGTCCAGTCGGTCGAGAGGGTGCTGGAGTGGCTGCACGCGGAAAAGCGCAGTTCCCCGTCCCTTTAGCACCTAGAGCGCCAACGGCCGCTCCCTGCTTCATCGCGCAGATCACAGCCTCTGCGTTCAGCACCGGGAGGGTTGGAACCTGATCCAGGACGCGGTCGCGGGTCGCGTTGCGAGCTGATCGAGGCCGAGACGGCCAGCGTGATCGGCACCGGAGCGATGTCCATTAGCTGCAAGGGACAAAGAGGGGGAAAGCCTGCGCCTCAACGGATCGGAGGGCCAACACTGAGGCCGGGGACGAGACAGGCCACAGTGGAATGGATGGATGGCGGTCCACGCCGGCACCGCCTGCCGCGTTCGCCAAGCAAATTCGCCACCACTGGTTGTGGCCTTTGGCGCATGGTCATGGACAGCCTGCCTGAACTCATCAGGTCCGGGCGGAGCGAGCGCCGCGGCGGCGGGGGTAACAACATCGTCGAGCAGGAGGTTCCCGCTACTCGATTCACGCTTGTCTCGAACCGCTTCCGTGTGCGCGGGCGGGATGAGCGCGCAGGATGGGCACATGAGGATCCAGTTGCTCTACTTCGAGGGATGCCCGAACTGGCAGCTCGCCGATGCGCGCTTACGGGAGGCCCTGGACACGGTGGCGAGCGCGGCCAAAGTGGAGCGGGTGCTGATCAGCACGCCCGAGGAGGCACAGGCCTGGGCTTTTCGCGGCTCACCTTCGGTGCTGATCGATGGTCGGGACCCCTTCGCGGACGAGCGCGACCCGATCGGCCTCTCGTGCCGGCTGTACCGCACGGCCGTGGCCGTCGAGGGCTCACCAACCGTTGAGCAGCTGGTCAAGGTGCTTTCCCGCGGCTGAGTGCAACCAGCACTACACGGGAGGTGGCGGCCGCCTGACGACGCCACATCCGCAAGGGGCGTAACGCTGAGCGACCTCCGGCTCGGCCGCAATCCCTTTGGGACCTCGGGAGGCCGTTGCCGAGGGCCCTTCGCGCTGGGCTGCCAGCACACTGAAACCCAGGCACGAACCTGAGCGAGCCGTGAGCCGGTTGGAGCGCCTCAAAGGCCCTCGAGTTGCATCTCGAGCCACCCCGGTCGCCCGACGCCGACCGCAGCCAACACCAGACCCATGACCAGCCGGTCGGTTTCGTCTCGGGCCCTGTCCTCGAGGAGATGCGCCCGACCCCCGCGCCCGGACCGGAACCGGGCCACCAGGGAAGCGTCGCGGCGCAACTCAGTGCGCCGACGTGAGAGATGGACAACCTCGTAGCGACGGCCGACCAGCTCGATGAACCCGTCGAAATGGTGCCGTCGGCGCGGCTTGGAACGACCGTTGTCCACGACCGCGCTCCCTATGCCCGGAACCTCCACCTCGTACCTACCCGTCCGGTGAAACCTGGAGGCCTGCGCGATCTGCGCGTCGGAGTTCGGTGAATGGGACCACCGGGCGCGCACCTCGCCGCTGGTGTCGGTCAGGACGACCACTCCCTCGCGGCTAACCTTCGCGGTCCACCCCGGATACACGTGGACTTTGGCTCCATCGGTCCTCATGAGGACAGTCTGCCCACGCAGGCCTGCCAAGCGCCGGGGTCGCCCACTCGGCGTTGCCCAGCATCGCGCCACAGAATCCGCGCCCTGTCGAGCCTGGCTCGGCCATCCCGGCCCAAGTGGACCACCGGCGGGCCGATCAATGTTCTCGAAGATTCACTCGCCACGGCGGCGATTCTGCCGGGGGCTTCGCGCTCATGCTTCGGCGGGCTCCCAACTCAGGCCCGGCGTAACGTGCCCAGCCGCGGCCACTTGGCCCCGCCGGGGAAGTACCTGCCGTTCACCGCCGGTGCCGTCCAGCCGAACACACTAATCGGGCAGCTGTTCGATCCAAAGAACTGTTGCTCTGGTGTTAGCGGCCGCCACAGCGTGCGCCGGTGACCCGCCCTTGGGCGAGGTCGCATAGGTAGTGCCCCTCGCCGATGAGGAGGCAGCTGGCAACGCCCGGCACAGCACAGGCACGATGCTCAAGAAGCATCCAGTTGCGTCTCTGGAACCGGATGAGGTCAGCGGGTAGCGTGAAAGTCGAGACTGGACACGGCCGTCTTGGCGGGAGATCAACCATGAGCGAGCAGGAGACCGGCGAGATCACCGGCACGAAGGACAGGACTTACAACATCATCTGGTTCACCGAGCAGGCCCTGAGCAACGCACTGCGCCTCGAGACCTACATCGGGGACGCCGAGCGTGACGGCGACCAGGAACTTGCCGACTTCTTCCGCAAGGCGCAGCACGAAAGCCAGAAGGGCGCCGAGCAGGGCAAGAAGCTCCTCGCCGCCAGAATCTTGCAGGAGGGCTAGAGCGGCCACGGCTTCCCCGGATCGCCTGCCGCTTGCGTCTGCTGCAAGCCGGTCCACCGGGCGGAAGTTGGCGGCCCTGTGGCCGTCGCGAGTGCACGTCCCGGTTCCCCTTCGTGTCGCAGGGCCTCAGGCGAACAGTGCTCGGCCCCATGGCTGGCCCGGCTCGGTGCCGGGTGGGCAGGCGAAGAGGGCCGAGCCGGTGTGGACGATGTACTCGTTCAGCGCGTCCTTGGCGGCGAGGGCGCGTTGCATCGGGACGAACTGGCGGCGAGGGTCGCGCATGAAGGCGATGAAGAACAGCCCTGCGTCGAGGTGGCCGACCCCGTCGGTGCCGTCGGTGAAGTTGTAGCCCCGCCGCAGGATCCGTATGCCGCCGAGCTGGCTCTCGTGGGCCAGGCGCACGTGCGCGGTGGTCGGGATGAGCGGTTTGCCGTCCGGGCCGGTGCGGTCCAGGTCGAGCCGGTCGAACTCCTTTGTCTCGCCGAGGGGTTCGCCCTCCTGCTTGCCGCGTCCGAAGACTTGTTCCTGCTCGAGGAGGTTGGTCCGGTCCCAGACCTCGATCTGCATGCGGATGCGGCGGGCCACGAGGTAGGAGCCACCCGTCATCCAGGCGCCGGCACCGGCCTCGTCCTGCGGCTGCACCCAGACGTGCTCGGCGAGGGCGTCGGGCTCCTCGGCCTTGACGTTGCTCGTGCCGTCCTTGAACCCGAACAGGTTGCGCGGGGTCGTCTGGCTCGTCGAGGTCGACGAGGTCCGGCCGAACCCGAGCTGCGACCAGCGAACGGAGACGACCCCGAAGCCGAGCCGGACCAGGTTCCGCACGGCATGGACCGCCACCTGCGGGTCGTTGGCGCAGGCCTGGATGCACAGGTCGCCGCCGGACCGGTGGGCCTCGAGCCGGTCACCGCGGAACGCCGGCAACTTTTGCAGCGCAACCGGTTTGCGGTTCGCCAGCCCGAAACGGTCGTCGAAGAGGGACGGGCCGAACCCGATGGTGATCGTCAAGCCCGAGGCGGGCAGCCCGTAGGCCTCGCCGGTGTCCTGCGGCACCTTGTGTGGGCCTCCGCCGACGAGGCCACCGGGGGCCGCCTCGGCACCGAGGATCATCCGCTCCGCCGCGTTGGTCCACCGCTCGAGCATTCGGGCCAGCTCGGCCCGGTCCTTTGAGATGACGTCGAGCGCGACGAAGTGCAGTCGGTCCTGGGCCGGCGTGACGATGCCCGCCTGGTGCTCCCCGTGGAAGGCCACCGGGGCATCGAGCGCCGCGGGAGCCGGCCCCACCCCGGCACCGGCGTCACGACGGGAAGCCGGCCCGGCGGCATACCCTCCGGCCGCGCCGGCGGCGACGCCGAGGACGCCGGCCGACCCGACGAGCAGCTGGCGGCGGGAGACCCCCTCCTCGCGGCTGCTCATCAGCCGGCCACGACGCCGGGGACCTTCGCGACCTCCTCGGCGAGGGCGTCGAGCGCGACGGTGAGCTTCTTGACGTCTGCGTCGGTGAGCCTGGTGTAGCTGACGTAGGCGCCGCCGCTGCGGTGCGAGTCGAGCAGCATGTTCAGCTCGGCGAACTTCGCATCGAGTGCCTGCTGCAGCGCGGCGTCGCGTGGCGTGACGACGGGCCGCAGGGTCTCCAGCGCGGCCTGCGAGCCCTGCAGGTTGCCCTTGAAGTCCCACAGGTCGGTGTGCGAGTAGCGCTCCTCCTCACCGGTGATCTTGCCGGTGGCCACCTCGTCGAGCAGCGCCTTGGCGCCGTTGGCGATGGACAGCGCATCGGGCTCGACGGTCTGGGCCTTGGCCGCGATGTCGCTGACGTCGGCTAGCAGCTGATCGGCGATCTTCGTCGAGTCCGGTTGGAGCCCGGTGACCCACAGGTCCTTCTCGAGGCGGTGGTAACCAGTGAAGGCCATGCCCTCGTCGACCACGTCCTCACGTCCGTCGATGCGGGGGTCGAGGTCGCCGAAGGACTCCGCCACCGGCTCGATCATCTCCCACGGCAGACGCGCCTGCGGGTAGAGCGACTTGGCCCTGGCCACATCGCCGGCCTTGATGGCCACAACGAACTCCGTTGTGCGGGCGACGAGCTCATCGCTCTGGCCGCCGACGAACTCCCGGTAGGCGGCGATGGCTCGGGTCACCTTCTCATCCGCGTTCCCGGTCGAGGTCGCACCGGTCACCGTGAACTCGTGCCGGATCCCGTCGCCGACCATGCCCGGCTTGCACGCGACGGTGAACGTGCCGGGGCTGGCCAGCTCGACCTTGAGGTCCCGGCTTCCACCTGGCTTGATGTTCGCGGCCTCCCCCACGACGCGGTCACCCTCGGCGTAGACGTAGAACTCCGTCACCTTCGACCCCGCGTTCGTCACCCGGTAGGTGACCGTCCCCGCCGGCGCCGTGGCCGCGGACAGCTCACACGTCGCGTCGTCCGTCTTGACGACCACGTCGCCGCTGCTCGGCGCCGCATCGGTGTCGGCGCCGCTGCTACACCCGGCGAGCGCGGCAGCGGTCGTGAGCACCACGAGCAGACGCGGCATACGGCGGACGATCGAGAGGGACATGCTGCTCCTGGCTTAGACGTGTGGCGAGTTCTCGCCCGCGAGGGGAGACGAGGTCTGTGCTCCCGGAAGGGCCGCACGGTTGAACCGTGGAGAACCTAGCGTAGGTAAGCCTTACCTAACAAACACCGAGGCTAGAGCTGAGCTCCCAGCCAGCCCCGAAAGCGGCGTCGCCCCAGTCGTTGCCGACCTCGAATGCCAACGTGGGTCGGGACTGCGCCCAGACCGGCGTCCCGTCGGGCGTCAGCGCCGCTCGATCAGACGCGAGAGACCGCCTGGTTCGGCGGCCGTGCCGGCCCACTCAGTCCCGATTGGGGCGGCCCCGGTCAGTCCGGGTCGGGGCGGCCCTGGTCACTCCGGCCCGGCTTATGATCCTTGCGCGAGAGCGGGCGTCAAGTCCGTCAGAGAGTCAACGGTCAGATCCGGGCGGGCGTAGTAGGACGGGTATGACGCCTGGGTGCGGTTGACCCAGGCGGTCCGCAGCCCCGCCCTGGCCGCCCCGTGGATGTCCCACGGGTGCACCGCGACCAGGAGCATCTCCTGCTCTCGGGTTCCGCACTGCTCCGCCGCGTAGCGATACGCGGCGGGGTGGGGCTTCCAGGCCGGGGCGTCCTCCACCGTGAGGAGCCTCTCGAACTGCCCACGGATCCCGGCCGCACCGAACAGCTGCTCGGCGACCTGGGCGGAACCGTTGCTGAGGGTCACGAGCCGGTACCCCGCGCCGCGCAGGGCCCGGATGCCCTCGACGACGTCGGGGTGCAGCGGCAGATCCGCCACCGCGGACGCCAGCCGTGCCGCAGTGGCTTCCGGGTCTGCGATGCGCTCAGCGCTCAAGAGAGCGGCGAGAACGCCGGTGCCGATCTCGGCGAACCGGGCAGCATCCCCAGCTGCGGCAAGGGCGAAGCCGTCGCGCAACAGCGTCGCGAACCACAGCCGGGCAAGCTCTGGTGGGGCACCGACCTCAGCGAACCGCTCCCCCATCGACGCCATGTCCGAGAGCGTCTCGTTGACGTCGAAGACGAGCACTTCCGGGGATGAGCCCATCACGCTTCCCTCAATGGTGTCCATAAAACAGTGTGCCGCTCCGTCCCCTCGCCTGCCGAGCAGTCGCTACCCCCACCAGCGCCTTGGCGTCACGATCGATGTGCACCTCTTCGCCCCCGCCGAGACGCAGCGCGCGGACGTTGTCGTCTGCGGCCACAGCGAGCACCCCGCCCTCTGCGTCGCGGAGAGGGTACTCACGCCGTTCCGTGCGCACCGTGGCGACCGGCTCGAGGGTCCGGCCCCGAGCGATGGCATGCACGCGCGCGCGAAACACCTCCGGCACCGTTCGCCCCGAACCCAGCGGCTCGCGCAACTCCGTGCGGATGTCCTGACCGGCCGGGATCTTCAGGTGCCACCCCTCGTCGTGGCCGCCCGTGCGGCGGCGCAGGGTCACTCCGTTACGGGCGAGATCGAGACGGGGCGTGGCGAAGTAGACCGCCTCGAGCAGAAAAGTCCCGGGCTGACCGACCGAGTCAACGGCCGACGTGTCGGCGAGATTCGGGAACACGGTGGCCGCGTCGACGTCGTACTTGCGCTCTGTTTCTTCCTGCTGCCGACGGCCCATCTTCAGATCCTCGCGTATGAGCCACCGTGCCGGCATCAGAACGACGGAGCAACAGGCTCACTCCCTCGGGCCCACCCGTCAGAGGATGCGTCAAGAGCACAGTCCTGTGAAGGGTCTGATGTACGCGTCGGGCGACCCCGTGGGTCATTGAAACCGCCGGCGCAGCAGCCATGCCCAGCCGTGGCGGTGGGCTCTACCAACCCGGCCAGACCTTCGGCAGGCATCGGCTCACCCCGTCCATTGCCACCTCGACTCGGCCCGGCCCGAAAGATCTGGCTCCGCGCTTCGGGACTCCTCCGAGCCACCCAGTGAGATGTCGCCCAATCGAGACGGTCGGGCCTTCTGCTCCGATTCCATACCCCACCCCCCGGCGTTGCTGCAGGTCAACGACCCGCGACTGCGGCCGTCACAGCGCGCAGAGTGGCAACTTCCCCACCCATTCCCCACCAACCCAGAACGCGGACACGTTTCCGCAGGTCAGCGACCCGCGCTCGCGGCCTCGGAATCAGTCGCTCGAAACACCCCTCAGGGGTATTAGAGAAGAAGGCCCTGACCAGCGTTTCCGCAGGTCAGGGCCTCTTCGGACCACTCGGTGGCAGGTCAAGTCCGGGTCCGTGGTGTACGACGA
>NZ_AWQS01000022.1 GCF_000576575.1 Intrasporangium chromatireducens Q5-1 | reverse complement strand
TGCCGGCGCGCTCGGCCGAGCGGCTGCCTCGGCCCTGGCCGGCGCGGACGGCGCGCTCTTGGCCGTCTTCCGGGCGGCTGGCTTCCCGCTGGCCGCAGCGTGCTCCTGCGGGAACGTCTCCTTGATCTTGCGGACTACGGGGGGCTCGATGGTCGACGACGCCGACCGGACGAACTCTCCCTGGCTCTTGAGGTGTGCGAGCAGAACCTTGCTCTCGACTCCGAGCTCCTTGGCGAGCTCGTAGACTCGGACCTTGGCCACATTTCTCCTGTCTCGGCCCGACCGACAGGAGTGGTCGAACCGTCGTTACAACTGGGGCTTGCTCATCGCTGAGTACTCATCGGGTGCTCATCGCGTTTCAACCCGCCTCATGTGCGTTTGACCGTTCTTCTGACGTGATGGTCGGCGCGAGTGCGACGACCGCGTGCTGCGGGTGGGCCCCGACGTGGTGGGCGACGGCGTGGAGGTCGACCGCGGCCTGCAGGCGCAGGGCACGACCGAACGCCTTCCGGCGCACCGCCAGCTCGAAGCACTCGGGTGTCGGGTGCAACCACGCACCCCGCCCGGGCATCCGATGTCCCGGGTCGGGGCGGAGGATGATCGGCCCATCGAGGGGTCTCTCGTCCTTCGCCTGATCCGCGACGACTCGCAGCAGTGCCGACCAGCTATCCGTGCGTCGACATCCCACACAGGTGCGGGACGGCTCAGCGCGGAGTCCAGACCGGTCGGCCACAGACAAGTCTACCGCGTGTGGGGTCGTGCTCGCTGACCGGCTGGTGCGACGGTGTGGCGCTCGCCGTGTCACTCGTGCTCGGTGTCCGGCCGGATGTCGATGCGCCAGCCGGTGAGCTTCGCGGCGAGACGGGCGTTCTGCCCCTCCTTGCCGATCGCCAGGCTGAGCTGGTAGTCGGGGACCGTGACGCGGGCCGTGCGCGCGACCGGGTCGACGATCTCGACGGCCTGGACCCGGGCGGGGCTGAGCGCCGCGGCGACGAAGCGCGCGGGGTCGTCGGAGTAGTCGACGATGTCGATCTTCTCCCCACGCAGCTCGGTCATGACAGCCCGCACGCGGGCACCCATGGGCCCGATGCAGGCGCCCTTGGCGTTGACTCCCGGGATCGTGGAGCGGACGGCGATCTTCGTGCGGTGGCCGGCCTCCCGTGCGAGGGCGGCGATCTCCACCGTGCCATCCGCGATCTCCGGGACCTCGAACCGGAACAGCTGCCGGACGAGGTTGGGGTGGGTGCGAGACAGCCCGACCTGCGGCCCCTTGGGGCCGCGCTTCACGCTGACGACGTAGCAGCGCACTCGCTCGCCGTGGGTGTACCTCTCCCCCGGCACCTGCTCGGCGAGCGGGAGGAGCCCCTCGACCGCGCCGAAGTCGACGTGCACGTTGCGGGGGTCCTGGCTCTGCTGGACGACGCCCGAGATGACATCGCCCTCCCGGCCCTTGAAGTCGCCGAGCACCGCCTCGTCCTCGAGGTCGCGCAGGCGCTGCACGATGACCTGGCGGGCGGTCGATGCGGCGATCCGGCCGAACCCCTCGGGGGTGTCGTCGAACTCGGGGCCCGGCTCGCCGCGCTCCGGGCGCTCGCCCTCCTCCGCGGGCAACAGCTCGCCCTCTTCGCGTGCCCACACCGTGACGTGCCCGGACTTGCGGTCCAGCTCGACCCGCGCGATCCGGTAGCTGCCATCGGTGCGGTGGTAGGCCACGAGCAGCGCCTGCTCGATCGCGGGAATGAGCACCTCGAGGCTGATGTCGCGCTCGCGTTCGAGGGCTCTCAGCGCAGCCAGGTCGATGTCCATCAGCTCTCCTCCTCCGCATCCGACGAGTCGTCCGATGCCTCTGGTTCGTCGTGGTCGCTCCGCGTGAACTCGACCTGGACGGTGCCCTTGCGGACGTCGCCGAGGTCGACGGAGACGGAGTGCTCCGGGGACTTCTTGGCTGCAGGCACCTCGAGGGTCAGGGTGTCGGCGCCCACGGCAACGAGGCGCCCGGTGACCTCCCCACCGGCGTGCTCGACCGTGATGAGACGGCCGACGTTGCGTCGGAACTGGTCACGAGTGGTGAGCGGGCGTCCCACCCCGGGCGAGGACACCTCCAGGACGTATGGCGCGTCACCCAGCGCCGCGGACGCGTCCAGCGCGTCACTCACCGCATGGGTCGCCTCGGCGACCCGGTCGAGGGAGAGCGGCTCGACGACGCTGCTCGTGTCCGCGACGGCGATGCCGCGAACGTCGGTGTCGACGAGCACCCGCACGACGCGCCGCTTGCCCGCGGGAGACACGGTGACGTCCTCGATCACGAGGCCGAGGGGTGCGATGACCGGCTCGAGCGACTCCCTCACCTGATCGGCCGCACTCATGTGACCCTGCCTCCTGCTCTTCTCGAATGAGTGCCCGTGGGCACGTGTGAGCACAACTCTAGGGGAACCCGTGCCGTCCCTGCCCCGCGAGCGGGGCATGCCATGATCTGGCCATGGATTCGGGCGGCACGGCGGGAGTCGGGCCGTGCCACTCCCGGGAGCGGGAACCCGTCGGGGTGCCGCGCCGCGCCGTGCTCACCGGCGTGGTTGCCTCGCTGGGCCTGCTGGCCGGTTGCGGCGTGCGGCTCGACCTGCCGCAGCCCCCACCGCCGGTGCCCACGCGGGAGAAGGTCGCGGACGAGGACCTGCTCGTCGGCTTCGTCCGGGACGTCCGGGTCCTCGTCGCGCAGGCGCAGGCACTCCCGGCTGCGGAAGCCGCGCACGCCGCGGTGCGGGACGCGGTCCGGGTCCTCCGGGAGCAGGACGTCGTCCTGACCGGACGGCTGACCAACGCCGGCGTCCCGACGGCCGTGATCAACACCGCCCCCGTGTCGGGCGCGACGGCGAGCACCACCGCGGCGCCCGACGCCGCC
This sequence comes from Intrasporangium chromatireducens Q5-1, assembly GCF_000576575.1. Lineage (GTDB taxonomy): Bacteria > Actinomycetota > Actinomycetes > Actinomycetales > Dermatophilaceae > Intrasporangium_A > Intrasporangium_A chromatireducens. The sequence continues at coordinate 31,703 of NZ_AWQS01000022.1, read as the reverse complement.
ACCGGACCGGGACGTTTGGGAGCCGTGCTGGCCGAGCTGCCGACCGGGCGGTGGGAGTCACTGGCCGGGTCGCACACCGACACCCGCCTCATCCTGCTGTCCGCCACGTCCGCTCGACTCGCCGCCGCTGTCCGGCTCGGCGCAGCCGTGGCGCCCCAGGGCCAGAGCCCTCAGGCGGTCCACGCCGCCCTCCTCGAGCGCACCGCGCCCCTCGTCTACGGCTTCGAGGTGGTGGCCGCCCAGTCGACGGGAGCGGCCCGCACGGCCGCCCTGACGACGCTCGATGCGCTTCACGCCCTCCTCGACGACGTCGGTCCCGGCCTGCCGGGCCGGGCCCTGCCCGGTGGCTGGCAGCTGCCGTATGCCGTGACGACGCCCCAGGCGGCGGCGCGGCTCGCGAGGGACCTGCTGAGGCGCGCCATCGGCGCGACGCCACAGCTGGTGGCCCTCGCCCGGTCCGCGACGGGGCTCGAGGACGTGGCCGCGTGGAGTGCCCGCGTCCAGGCGCTCGGCCCGGCGCACGGCATACCTCTCACCGCGTTCCCCGGCACCAGCGGAGGGCCACGTTCGTGATCCACCTCATCCCCGCGCACTTCGTGCAGCGGGTCAGCAGCTACCCGGCCGACGGGTACGTCTCGGGTGAGGACTGGGTCGACGACCTGCCGCGCCTGCTCGCCGACCTGCTCGCGGAGTGGGAGCTGGAGCCCATCGGTCAGGCCATGACCGGCGTCTGCTCGATCGCGTTGCCGGTCCGGCTGCTCGGCTCGCACCGCGAACTGGCCGGCGTCAGCGAGGAGGCGGTCCTCAAGGTCAGCTGGCCGCACCCGGAGGCGGCGACCGAGGCCCTCGCGCTGCAGGTCTGGAACGGCCACGGCGCGGTCCGGCTCTACCGGGCGGACCCCACCCGCTTCGCGATGCTCCTCGAGCACCTGCACCACCGCGACCTGCACCGCGTCGACGTCGACACCGCCTGCGAGGTCATCGGTGGCCTGCTCGGCACGCTCCGGCGCCCGCCCCATCCCCGGCTGCCTCGCCTCGTCGACTATGCCGAGCGCCAGGCCGTCGAGCTGCGGGCGGCACCACCCGTCATGCCACGGCGCTACCTCGACCAGGCCGCGGCGCTCGCCCGTGAGCTCGTCACGCGTCCCCCCGTCGAGGATCGGCTGCTCCACACCGACCTGCACTACGGCAACGTGCTCGGCGCCTACCGAGCGCCTTGGCTCGTGATCGACCCGAAGCCGATGGCCGGCGACCCGGCCTTCGAGGTCGCACCGTCGCTGTGGAACCGGGCGGACGAGCTGGGGACCGGCTCGGAGATCCGGTGGGCACTGCGGCGCCGACTCGAGATCATCTGCGAGCGCGCCGGCATCGACGAGGGCCGGGCTCGGGCCTGGACGATCGTGCGGGAAGCCGACAACGCGGTGGAGGCGGCGCAGGACCCGGACGGGCACGACCGGGTGAGCCTGGCGGTGATGATCATCAAGGCCATGAACGACTGAGCCAAGGCGTGAGGACCCGAGCGACGAAGGAGCGAGGCCGGGGTGAGCGCCAGCCGCGTAGCGTGGCGGCATGGCCAACCGTCTGAAGGACGCCACGTCGCCCTACCTGCGCCAGCATGCCGACAACCCTGTGCACTGGCAGGAGTGGGACGAGGCCGCCTTCGCCGAAGCCCGCGACCGCAACGTCCCGATCCTGCTCAGCGTGGGCTACGCCGCCTGTCACTGGTGCCACGTCATGGCGCACGAGTCGTTCGAGGACGAGGACGTCGCGGCCCTGCTGAACGACCGGTTCGTCTCGATCAAGGTGGACCGCGAGGAGCGACCCGACGTCGATGTGGTCTACATGGCCGCGACCACGGCGACGACGGGCAGCGGCGGCTGGCCGATGACCTGCTTCCTCACGCCTGAGGGCGAGCCCTTCTTCTGCGGCACCTACTTCCCGCGCCAGCAGTTCGTGCGGCTGCTCGCCGCGATCGACGATGCGTGGCGCGCTCGGGAGGCCGAGGTGAGGGCGAGCGGCACCCACATCGCGACCGCTCTGGCGCAGGCAAGCAGCGCGCCAGAGACGGCACACATCGGCGAGGAGGTCCTCGCCACCGCCGTGGCGCGGCTCGCGACGAGCTTCGACGACGCCAACGGCGGGTTCGGCGGCGCGCCGAAGTTCCCGCCCTCGATGGTGCTCGAGTTCCTCCTGCGGCACCACGCCAGGACCGGCGCTGCGATGGCGCTCGACATGGCAGCTCGGACCCTCGAGGCGATGGCGCGCGGAGGCATCTACGACCAGCTCGGCGGGGGCTTCGCCCGCTACTCCGTCGACGCCTCCTGGGTCGTGCCCCACTTCGAGAAGATGCTCTATGACAACGCCCTCCTGCTGCGGGTCTACCTGCACTGGTGGAAGGCGACCGGCTCCGCCATTGCCCTCCGCGTGGTCGAGCAGACTGCCGAGTTCCTGCTGCGGGACCTGCGCACCGGGGAGGGTGGGTTCGCAGCCTCGCTCGATGCCGACACGGAGGGCCGCGAGGGCCTGACCTACGTGTGGACACCGGACCAGCTCGCGGAGGCACTCGGCGAGGAGGACGGGCGCGCGGTCGCGGCGGTCCTCGGGGTGACGCCGGAGGGCACCTTCGAGCACGGCACGTCGACGCTGCAGCTGCCCCAAGACCCAGCGGACGCCGAGTGGTTCTCCGGGATCCGGAGCCGGCTCCTCCGGGACCGCGGCCACCGACCCCAGCCGCCACGGGACGACAAGGTCGTCACGTCGTGGAACGGCCTCGCGATCGCCGCTCTCGCCGAGGCCGGCGCCACCCTCGACCGACCCGACTGGGTGCGCGCCGCGCGGCAGGGTGCCGACCTCGTCCTGGGCACGCATCTGCTCGACGGGCGGCTGCGACGCTCGTCCCTCGCGGGCCGGGTGAGCACAGCCGAGGCGGTGGCCGACGACTACGGCAACCTCGCAGAAGGGCTGCTCGCCCTGCACCAGGCCACCGGTGACGCCCGCTACCTGCGCAGCTCGGGCGAGCTGCTGGACCAGGCACTGGAGCGCTTCGGCGATGACGACGGCGGGTTCCACGACACCGCCTCGGACGCCGAACAGCTCTATCTGCGGCCAAGGTCCGGCTCGGACAACGCGGAGCCGTCGGGGCAGTCAGCCCTGGCCGGCGCGCTCGTGACCTTCGGGGCGCTGACCGGCAGCGCCTCGCATCTCGAGGCGGGCCGCCGCGCCGTCGACGCGGCCGGTGCACTCGCCGCCCGCGATCCCAGGTTCGCCGGGTGGAGCCTCGCGGTCGCCGAGGCCCTCGCCGCCGGTCCGCTCGAGGTGGCGGTGGTCGGTGCCGATGAGGTCGCCGCCGAGATGCTCTCCGTGGTGCGGGCCTCGACGAGTCCTGGTCTCGTCCTCGCGGCCGGTGGCCCCGACAGCCCAGACGTCCCGCTCCTCGAGGGCCGGCCGCTCGTCCGGGGCTGCTCCGCGGCGTACGTCTGCCGCGGCTTCGTCTGTGACGCCCCCGTGACCGAGGTCGAGGACCTGCGCCGCCTCCTGGGCCGCGACTGACCACCGCGCCGCGCGCTTCAGCGCGTCAGAGCCGGAAGAACGTGTAGCCCGGGGCGGAGCGCTGGAACGCCTCCTGCGTCGCGGCGCTCCCGACGAAGAGTGCGGTCGCCCAGATGTCGGCCCACACGAGGGTCGGGCCGATCACGGTGACCGAGCCGGACCGGCCCACCATCTGTCCCGAGGCGGGGTCGTAGAGGTGCGCCCCCCGGGCCGCCGTGCCCGAGGTGGCCACGGCGCCGTGGGTCAGCTCCACGGTGCGCGCGATCACCGTGCGGTCACGCGGGTCCTCGATGCCCACGGTCCACCGGATCGCGCCATCGCCCTCCTGGGGTAGCTCCGGGTGCGCTCCGACGACGAGGTCGCCACCGGCATTGATGCAGAACGACGTGTCCGGCAGCTGCGCCAGCGCGGCTGCCGCCCGGTCGACGGCCCAGCCCTTGACCAGGCCGGTCGGGTCAAAGGCGAACTCGCCCCCGCCCACGGGCAGCAGCGTGGTGAACGCCCCGTGGGTGACGCGCTGCGCCTCCTCGCCGAGCCGCCACGCCTCCCGGACGAGCGGGCTGCACCCGCCGAGGGTCACCTCCTCCCGACGCAGCCGCATGACGTCCGAGTCGGGCCGGTACGTGGAGAAGACGCGGTCCATCTCGCGCAGCGAGGCGTAGGCCGCTGACACCGCCTCCGCAGCGTCGGGGCCGTGCACGTCGGCGCCCTTGAGGTGGACGCTGATCGGCATCCCCATGATGTGCTCCACCCAGCCCCGCCGCGCCGGCGGCCGGTGGGCAGAAACGGCCCCGAGACTCATGCCGCGCTCCTCACAGGTTCGCCTTGTCGATGGCCGACTGGAGCGACTGCGTGTAGCCGTCCCACGTGTAGGTGGCACCCGACACGACGTCGATCTGCGCCGACTGGGACTGAACCGCCTCGTCGTTGTAGATCGGCACGGCCTGCGAGTTGATCACCTGGTCGTGCCGGTCCTGCCACGGGATCTGGGTGACATCGGCGGCGGTGATCTTGCCATTGGTCACCGTGATCTGGACCTGGACATTGCCGTAGCGGGTCATGATCGCGTCGCCCGTGACCGTTCGGGTCCCCGTGGCACCACCAGGGGAACCACCCGTCGAACCACTCGACGCTCCATCCGAGGTGCCCGCCGCCGACGGGGAGGAGCCGCCGCTGGCGGGCACCGTCGGGACCGCGAGCCGCCGGCTCTCGGCCGACACCGCCGTCGCGTTCCGGGACGTGGGATAGCTCAGCAGCAGGACGAGCACGGTCAGCGTGCTCATCGCCCAGTAGACAATGCGTCTCATCGGTGTTCCTGTCGAGGGAGGTGTCGAGGGGTGGGGATCGGGCCGGACGACGCTGTCCGGTGCTCCGTCGGGTCCGGCGACTGCCGGATCGTCGGGCCGGGGGTCAGTAGGCGAACTGCTCGGTGTGGACCGCCGCGTCGGGCACGCCACAGTCGCGTGCCGCCGCCACGACGGCATCCATCCAGGGGGTCGGTCCGCAGACGTAGACGTCGCGCTCGGCGATGTCGGGCACGAGGTGGCGCAGTGCCGTCGCGTCGGCCCACAGCGAGTACTGCTCGGGCAGCCAGCTGGTGCGGTCCTTGATCCGGGGCCCGGCCAGGACGTAGTGCCGGGCGCCGCGCGAGCGGGCCAGGTCCTCGAGCTCGGCCCCCAGCACGTCCTCGCCGGAGCGGACCCGCTGGATCAGCACCGTGCGGTCCCGGCCCGCCGGCAGGGACTCGAGCAGGGCCCGCAGCGGAGTGATGCCGATTCCCGCCCCGATGAGCACGGCTCGCTCGCTCGTCGCGACGCCTTCGTGCAGCCGGCCGTACGGCCCCTCGATGGCGACCGGCACCCCGGGACGCAGCCGGGTCAACCGGTCCGTGGAGTCGCCGACGACGCGGGCGGTGATCCGCAGCGCCCGCCCGTCGGGGGCCGCGGACAGCGAGTAGGGGTTCGCGCGGGTCCAGCCCTGCCCGTCGAGGAAGCGCCACTGAAAGAACTGGCCGGCGCGCACCGGCAGCCGGTGCATGTCGCGGCCCACGACGTGGACCGACACCACCCCGGGAGCCTCGTGCACGACGCGGCCCACGACGAGCCGGTGGCGGCGGGTGCGGATGAGCGGGAGGAGCACGCGGAAGACGACGACGGCGGCGAGCACAGCGGCATACAGGCCCCACCAGAAGACCGTTGAGACGGTGCTCGCACGGAAGTCTGTGCCCGTCCAGAGCTGGTGCGGCAGGGCCAGGCCCGCCCCGAGGTACGCGTAGAGGTGCAGCAGGTGCCACGACTCGTAACGCAGCCGGCGCCGCGCGCGGCGCACCGACGTCACGACGACCATGAGCAGCGCCACGGTCCCGGCGAGGGCCAGCAGCATGCCCCCGGAGTGCAGCACCTGGTCGAGGAACGTGCCGACGACCCCGAGCGTGGTGCCGTCGGCATAGCCGAGGGTGGTCAGGCCGATGTGGGCCAGCATCAACCAGATCGAGGTGAACCCGACGACCCGGTGGACGCGGGCCAGCTCGTCCTGCCCCCACGCCTGCTCGACCACGGGGATGCGCGCCATCAGGGCCACCTGGATGAGCAGGAGCACCGAGGCGAGCAGGCCAGCCAGCCGGCCCAGGCTGGTCAGGCCATTCCCCCAGCCCGCGAGGTCGGTGAGGCCGCCCTCGTGGACCCAGAGGGCGACGACGAACAGCACCACGGCCCAGCCGGTGGCACCGGAGAGGTCGCGCCACCACAGCGGGGTCGGCCCACCACGCACTCCCCGCGGGGCCTTGCCGGGCAGCGTCCGCGGAGACAGCGTCGGGCTCGTCATGACGATGAGCATCGGGGCGTCACCTGTCCGTCGGCTGTGAAGAGATCCGGGCGCGCGTGTGAGCAGTTCCCCAGCGTGTTCTCAGCAGAAGTGGGTAGGTATGGCGCAGGACCGCGGCACGAGGTACGCCGCGGCCATCATCTGAATGGGGCGGCACATGGTGGACAGGACCGATTCCAGGTCGCTGAGGCAGTTGGTCAACGAGCTCGCACGCGTCGAGGAGGGCATTCGCCGCACCCGCGCGATGATGGGCTCGATCGAGGCGGAGCGCGACGAGGGGCTGCGGGCGCTCATCGCCCGACGGGACGAGCTGGCCCGGCTGGTCGGCGTGCGTCGGGCCTCGGCCCACGTGACCAAGCGCCGCGTCGCCGTCTAGCTTCGACCTGGTTCCGACCTGGCTTGGAACGCGGCCGGACGTCAGGCCCACCAGCCGACGAGGCTTCCCGAGATCTTGACGACGAACGCCGTCACGATCAGGACGAAGACGGCACGGACGAATCCGCTCCCCTTCGCCACGGCGGTCCGCGCACCGGTGTAGCCACCGAGCAGGTTTGCCGCCGCGATGACCAGGCCGACCTTGACCATGACCAGGCCCATCGGGGCGAAGAGGGTCAGCGCGCCGAGGTTCGTCGCGAAGTTCGCGATCTTCGCCGTCGCGCTCGCCTGGAGGAAGGCATAGCCGAGCAGCCCGACGAGGGCGAAGACGAGGAACGAGCCGGTCCCCGGCCCGAGCGCGCCGTCGTAGACGCCGATGACGAAGCCGGTCGCCATCGCGAGGACGGTGTGCCTCGGCCCGTGGAAGCGGCGGATGGACTCGCGCCCGAGGTCGGGCTTGAGCAGCGTGTAGGTGCCGACGACGACGAGCAGCACGAGGATGATCGGGTTGAACATCGACTTCGGGATGTGCAGGCCGATCAGCGCACCTCCGATGGACCCGGCGTACGCCACGGCGGCCATCGGCAGCGCCGTGCGCAGGTCAGGCTGCACCCGGCGGTAGTACGTGACCGAGCTCGTCGCCGTGCCGAAGATCGAGCCGAACTTGTTCGTCGCGAGCAGCTGTGCCGGGCTCGCGCCGGGCAGGCCGATGAGCAGCGCGGGCAGCTGGATGAGCCCGCCGCCGCCGACGACGGCGTCGATCCAACCGGCCGCGAAGGCTGCGAGCGCGAGGAACAGCAGCGTCGTGACGGTGGGGTCAGCCATCACCGGGCGGCGTTCCACGCGGCGACGATGCCCGCGATGTCGCTGAGCTCGTGCGCGACCGCGTCGGGTGTCGCCTCGTGCGAGACCTGCTGCTCGACCGGGATCCGCGAGTGCGGGATCCAGATGGCGCGCATGCCGACCTGCTGAGGACCGTGCACGTCCTCGTAGGACCGGTCCCCCACGTAGACGCACTCCTCCGGCGCGACCCCGATCGTCTCGGCCGCGTGCCGGAAGATCTCCGCCTGCGGCTTCACCCACGGGGTCTCGCTCGAGTACACGTCCGCGTCGATGAGGTGGAGCACGCCGTCCCGCTCGAACACCGACCGGTGGTAGTCGCGGTCCCAGATCGTGTTGGACAGCACCCCGATCCGCAGTCCGGCGGCTCGCAGCTGCCCCCACAGCGGCGCGACCGCGGGGTGGGTCAGGGTGTGCGGCTCCCAGAAGGCGCGGTATGCCGCGGTGCCGGCCTCCGTCAGCGCGTGGCCGGCCGCGAGCCCGCAGGACTCGAGGATCTCGTGCAGCCGGGCGCTCCCGCCGTGCGAGCGGCCACGCTGCCACGCCACGTCCTCAGCGGCATACAGCCTCGCGGCCAGGTCGTCACGGGCACACGCGAGCGTCCCGACGCCGTCGGCGAACGCGGTCCACTGCGCGCGCAGGTCGACCTCGTGCCACGGCGTGATCGTGCCGCCCCAGTCGAAGATGACGGCGCGCACCGGCGCGCCGGCACCGTCGGTCACGCGCGGCCGACCTCGGCCAGGACCTCGGCGACCGCTCCCTCGACCGGCACCTCACGGCGCTCACCGGTGCGCCGGTCCTTGATCTCCACGACACCGCTGGCGAGCCCCTTGCCCACGACGAGGATGGTCGGGACACCGACGAGCTCGGAGTCCTTGAACTTCACGCCCGGGCTGACCCCCTTGCGGTCGTCGACGATGCAGGTCAGGCCCCGCACCTCGAGGTCGGCGGCGAGTTGCTCGGCGGCGGCGAGGACCTGCTCGTCCTTGCCGGCCGCGACGACGTGCACGTCCGCAGGTGCGAGCTCGCGGGGCCAGATGATGCCAGCCCCGTCGTGGTTGCCCTCCACGACGCAGGCGACCGCGCGCGAGACGCCGACGCCGTAGGAGCCCATCGTGACCGTGACGAGCTTGCCGTTCTGGTCGAGGACCTTCAGGTCGAGCGCCTCGGCGTACTTGGTGCCGAGCTGGAAGACGTGGCCCATCTCGATGCCGCGAGCGCTCTCCAGGACGCCGTCACACGCGGGGCAGGGGTCACCGGCCCGCACCTCGGCCGCCTCGATCGTCCCGTCGGCGGCGAAGTCACGCCCCGCGACGAGGTCGACGACGTGGCGTCCGGGCTCGTTGGCCCCGGTGACCCAGCGGGTGCCCTCGGCGACGCGCGGGTCGAGCAGGTAGCGGATGCCTGTCGTCCCCTCGAGCCCGAGCGCGCCGGGGCCGATGTAGCCCTTGACCAGCCCCGGGTGCGCCTGGAAGTCGGCGGCCTCGAAGGCGGCCACCTCGGCCGGAGACACCTGCGCCTCGAGCCGCTTCTCGTCGACCTCGCGGTCACCCGGGACGCCGATCGCGAGGGGCTCGCGGGTGCCGTCCGGGTGGACGAGCATGACGACGACGTTCTTGAGGGTGTCGGCCGCCGTCCACGGCCGGTCGCCCCGCGGGAAGCGGTCGTTGAGGTCGTCGACGAGGGTCTCGATGGTGGGGGTGTCGGGGGTGTCCTCGACATGCGCGGCGGGGGCGTCCTCGAGCGGCACAGGTGCGGGGGCCGGCACGCGGACGGCCTCGACGTTCGCGGCATACTCGCAGCTCGTGCAGCGCACGTAGGTGTCCTCGCCGACCTCGGCGGTCGCGAGGAACTCCTCGCTGCGCGAGCCGCCCATCGCGCCGGACATCGCCTGGACGATGACATAGTCGAAGCCGAGCCGGTCGAAGATCCGCACGTAGGCGTCGCGGTGCGCCTGGTAGCTCTTCTCGAGCCCGGCCTCGTGGATGTCGAAGCTGTAGGAGTCCTTCATGACGAACTCGCGGCCGCGCAGCACCCCGGCCCGGGGTCGCGCCTCGTCGCGGTACTTCGTCTGGATCTGGTAGAGGCTGACCGGCAGGTCCTTGTAGGAGCTGAAGAGGTCCTTGACCGTGAGGGTGAACAGCTCCTCGTGGGTGGGGCCGAGCAGGTAGTCGGCGCCCTTGCGGTCCTTGAGGCGGAACAGGTTGTCGCCGTACTCGGTCCACCGGTTCGTCGCCTCGTACGGCTCCCGCGGCAGCAGCGCCGGGAAGATCAGCTCCTGGGCGCCGATGGCGTCCATCTCCTCGCGGACGACTCGCTCGACGTTGCGCAGCACGCGCAGCCCGAGCGGCAGCCAGGCGTAGATGCCCGGGCTGACCCGCCGGACGTAGCCGGCGCGGACGAGGAGCCGGTGGCTCGGGACCTCGGCGTCCGCCGGATCCTCGCGCAGGGTGCGTAGGAACAGGGACGACATGTGCAGGGCCACCGGGACTCCTTCAAGCGGCAGGGGGCGGAACCACCGAAGGATATCTTCCGTATGCCGCTCACTTCGCTCCCGTTTCACCGTCCCTCCCGTTGCGGCGCCTCCGCGCAGCCCGTGGTCACACCCGACGCCAGGCCGGCCGTCGGCCTAGCCTCCGCACATGGGCGACGTCTATCTCCACGGTCACCAGCCGAGTGTTCTTGCCTCCCACGGTGTGCGCACGGCAGCCGACTCCGCGGCCTACCTGCTCCCCCACCTGCGTAACGGCGACGACCTCCTCGACGTCGGCTGCGGTCCGGGGACCATCACGCTCGACCTCGCCGAGGCGGTGGGCGCTGGAACGGTCATCGGCGTCGATGCGGTGGAGGCACCCCTCGAGTCCGCGCGCAGGCACGCACGTGACCGCGGGGACACGGCGACACGGTTCGAGGTTGCCGATGTCCACGAGCTTCCTTTTGATGCAGGACAGTTCGACGTCGTCCACGCCCACCAGGTGCTGCAGCACCTCTCAGATCCGGTCGCGGCCCTGCGCGAGATGGCGCGGGTCACCCGACCGGGTGGAATCATCGCGGTCCGGGACGCGGACTACGGCTCGATGACCTGGTATCCCGAGCTTCCGGGGATGACCCGATGGATGGAGGTCTACGTCGGCGCGGCACGAGCCAACGCGGCGGAGCCCCATGCCGGTCGTCGCCTCACCGCCTGGGCACACCTCGCGGGCCTGACGGACCTTCAGCCGACCGCCTCGATCTGGGGCTACAGCACTCCGGAGCAGTGCTCGTGGTGGGGAAGGACCTGGGCTCGTCGAGTGCTGGAGTCGAGCTATGCGACGCAGGCTCTCAACAAGGGCCTGGCGACCCAGCAGGAGCTCGACTGGATCAGCGGGGCGTGGCTCGAGTGGTCGCGCCACCCCGACGCGTGGTTCGTGATGACACACGGCGAGCTCATCGCCCGGCTCTAGCGCGAGAGCGCTGCCGCTGAGTCCAGCCGCGCCAGCTTGTCCGGGTTGGCCACCGAGTAGATCCGCGCGATCCGCCCGCCCTCGATGTCGATGCCGAGGGCGGCGATGAGCGCCCCGTCCACCTCCACGAGCGCGCCGAGGGCGCCGTTGACCCAGGCGGCGCTGACCACCGGCCGCACGCCGAGCCTCTCGAAGCCACCGAGCACGTAGGCGGCGAGCTTGGCCGCACCGACCACGGGGCGCCTCGCGGCCCCGCGCACCTTTCCACCACCATCCGCGACCGCGACGACGTCCGGCGCGAGGACGTCCATGAGGCCCTGGAGGTCGCCGGTGTTGACGGCACGGAGGAACCGCTCGAGCACCTGCTCCTGCTCGGTCCGGTCGACCTCCACGCGCGGCCGGCGGGCGGCGACGTGCTGCTTGGCCCGGTGGGCGATCTGCCGGACCGTGGCCGCGGGCTTGCCGACCGCCTCCGCGATCTCCGGATAGGGGACGTCGAAGACCTCGCGCAGCACGAAGACCGCGCGCTCGGTCGGCCCGAGGGTCTCGAGCACGGTCAGCGTGGCCATCGACAGGCTCTCGGCGAGCTCGACATCCTCCGCGACGTCCGGGCTCGTGAGCAGCGGCTCCGGCAGCCACTCGCCGGGGTAATCCTCGCGTCGGCGGGACACGGTCCGCAGGTGATTCAGCGCCTGCCTCGTCACGATCCGCACGAGGTAGGCACGTGCGTCACGCACCTCGGCCTGGTCGGCGCCGGCCCACCGCAGCCAGGACTCCTGCACCACGTCCTCGGCGTCGGCAGCCGAGCCGAGCATCTCGTAGGCGACCGTGAAGAGCAGGCTGCGGTGGGTGACGAAGGGGTCGACCTCCATGGCGCTCACCCTATGAGGCGTTGCGCACCGGGGACGGCGACGCCAACGGCGGCAGGCCGCAGGCGTCCGAGAAGTGCTCCGAGCGGATGCCCAACGCGATGTTCGAGCGGGCGGTCGCGTTCATGAGGCCGACCCGTGCGCTGAGCTCGAGGAGCCCGGCAGGGCCGAGGTCAGCGAGCAGCGCGTCGGAGAGCTCATCCGTCACGGCGACCGGCGTCTCGCACATCGCCTCGGCATACTCCATGACGCGTCGCTCGACCGGCGTGAACACGTCCGACTCGCGCCACCGCGGCACCTCGCGCGCCTTCGCCTCGTCGAGGCCATGGTTGTGGGCCATGAAGTAGTGCAGGTCGAGGCAGAAGCTGCACCCGATCGCCGCGGCCGCCGCCATCGTCGCGAACGAGGCCAGGCTCGCGTCGAGGGCGTCCCACTTCTCCGACTTGCGTCCGATCGACATGAGGTCGAGCATCACCCGACGGTGGTGCCACATCACGCCTACGGAGTCGGGTACCTTCCCCAACATGCGTCGGGCGCCCAGCCTCACCAGCGCGCCATAGATGCCCGTGACGTCAGCGGTCGGGATCCTCGTCGTGTCACCCATGTCTCCTCCAGCTTTCCTGTTCTGGTGTCGGTCGACATGAAGACACCGGCGCGGGAGCTTCTGTGACACCCGACGCGCGACGCCGCGGACAATCGAGGTGACGATGACCGTCGGCGGCTGGGAGATTGGACCGTATGCCGCTCACCACCGTGACCTTCGCGTGCACCACCAGCCCGGCGCAGGCCCGCGACTGGGTCGCGCCGCTCATAGCACGGGAACCGTTGTGGCTCAGCGTCATCGCGAGCAACATCAAGGCACTCATCGCCGACCCGACCCGGTACGACAGCCCTCGCTGGTGGGTGGCACGGGACAAGGAGGCGGCCGTCGTGGCGGCCTTCATGCACACTCCCCCACATCCGCTGCACATCGGGCTCGCCACACCGGAGCAGGCCCGTGACCTCGCGACCGTGCTGGCCTCCCAAGGGGACGCGCTCCCAGGGGTCGGCGGTGTCCGAGCGCCGGCGGAGGCCTTCGCCGCGGAGTGGACCACCTCGGCCTCCACGGTTCGGACCGTGATGGAGCTCGGCGTCTACGACCTGCCCCGTCGCCCGACGCTGCCCTTCGCCGTACCCGGCCGCTACCGCCGTGCCAGACCCAGCGATGTGGACCTGACCGACGGGTGGGCCCGCGACTTCCACCATGCCGTCGCGACCGCCGGCAGCCCCGTCTCGACGATGGGCCACATCGAGGCGGGCCGTCTGGGGCTGTGGGAGGACAAGTCCGGCGAGCCGGTCTCAATGGCCTACGCCTCGGTGCCCGCCGGTGGGGTCACCCGCGTGTCCGGGGTGTGGACGCCGCCGGAGCAGCGCGCCCACGGCTACGCCTCCGCGGTCGTGGCCGCGCTCAGCGATGAGCGGATGGCGGACGGCGAGGCGTGCATGCTCTACACGGACCTCGGGAACCCCACGAGCAACGGGATCTACCGGGCGCTCGGCTACCGCCGGATCGGCGACAGCGTCACGCTCGCCTTCGGCTGACCGACGGGCGAGGGTCTGCTCTGCCGCGTCGGGCTGCTCCCGTGAGGGTGTCGGACGATGCCGTGAACCGGGTCACAGCAGGATGGTGCGGAACTCACCGACCTGCTCGAAACCACAGCGGGCGTAGGTGGCCCGGGCCGGGGCGTTGTAGTCGTTGACGTAGAGCGAGACCTCGTCGGCGAGGCCGTCGAGGACCTGCTCGACGACGGCCGCCATGGCAGGCACGGCGAGCCCTTGGCCGCGCAGGGCCGGGTGGACCCAGACACCTTGGATCTGCGCGCAGCCGAGCGCGAGCGACCCGACGTCGGCCTTGAAGACGACCTCGCCGTTCTCGACACGCACGAACGTGTGTCCCTGGCGGATCAGGGCCGCGATGCCGGAGCGGTAGCCCCGGTCCGAGCCGAAGTAGGGCGGGTAGCCGATCTCCTCGGTGAACATGTTGGCCGCTGCGGGCAGGACGATGTCGACCTCGTCGGGGCGAGCGGGCCGCACCCGCTCGTCGAGCGCGACCTGCAGCACCGACGGACGGGTCGAGGTGGTCAGCAGCGGCTGCGAGTCGCGGATCGCCCGGACCGGCCCCCACGTCGGGGCCAGTTGCGCCCAGAGGGCCGCGACCTCCTCGCTGGGGCCGAAGATCGAGGCGCAGAGGCGCCGCATCTTGCCGATCCGGGTCGCGAGTGCCGCCGCGCCGTCCGGGTCGAGCCCCACCGGCACGATGTTGGCCGAGACCCAGGCCAGACCGTCGAGGTACCCGTCGCGGTAGTGGCCGAGGAGCGAGCCGGGGTGCCGCCGTAGGGCGCCCTCCGCGATGCGGGCGGCGACGAAGACGCCCGCGGCGCGGTCCCGCGCGCAGACCTCCATCGCCGCATCCAGGTCGGCGAGCCCGAGCGGTCGCACGGGCACACGTTGGCGGAGCACATCCACAGCCTGCCGCCCGAACCGCACCCTGTCACCTCGGCGCGCGTCACCATTCACCCTTCGGACACGCGCTCGCCATCCGATCAGCGGGCTGGGCGCCCCTGCGCGGTCCTGCGCCGACGCCGCAGCGGGATGCGCTCGAGGTCCACCGCTGCCAGCACCTCCGCCCCACCGGCGCGCTCCAGCGCCTGGCGGCGCAGCGGGTCGAGGTCCGGGTAGCGCGACGAGAAGTGGGTCAGGAGCAGCCGCCGTGCTCCGGCGCGCGCGGCGAGCTGGCCCGCCTGCCCCGCTGTGAGATGCAGGTATGCCGCGGCCAGCTCGCTCTCCTCGTCGGCGAAGGTGCACTCGGCGACGAGGAGGTCCGCGCCGTCGGCCAGTTCCTCGGCACCGGCACATGGCGCGGTGTCCATGACGAACGCGAACTTCTGGCCCGGCCGGACGACGCTGACCTCCTCGACCCGAACCTGACCGAGGCGTCCCTCCCGCTGTAGCCGCCCGACCTCAGGACCGAAGACGCCAGCCGCCGCGAGCCGCTCCGGGAGCATGGTGCGCCCATCTGGCTCGACGAGCCGGTAGCCGTAGCACTCCACGCGGTGCCGCAGCGGCTGGACCGACAGGCCAGGAGCGACCTCGCCCGCCGAGCCGTGCGGCCGCAGGTGCAGGTCGAGCACGCCGGTGGCGAGCGACACGAGCGCCCGCACGACCCCGTCGCCGGAGGCGGGGTAGTGCAGCTCGACCCGGTGCTCGGCACCGTCGAGGGCCATCCGCGAGAGCACACCGGGCAGCCCGTAGCAGTGGTCGCCGTGGACGTGGGTCAGGCAGATCCGGGTGACCTGGCTGGCCGACACCCCAGCCAGGATCATCTGCCGCTGGGTGCCCTCCCCCGGGTCGAAGAGCAGGCCCTCACCGTCCCAGAGCAGCAGGTAGCCGTTGTGGTTCCGCGTCCGGGTCGGCACCTGGGAGGCGGTGCCGAGGACGACGAGCTCCCGCATGGCCACCTCCTGCGCAGTTCCCTCACCGCCCGGCCACCCTAACGACGTCTGCCCGGGCTCCGCCCCTTCGGGGGACGTTGGGCCCTTGAGGCGGGCCCGGTGACGTCGCACGATCGCACCGGAGGCAGCGGGACGGGGGCGACGGCCATGGCAACTGACATCGACACCAGCAGTGGCAGCGGCACCGATGACCGGACGACGGCGCAGGTGGGCGACGGCACCTTGGCGACGAGCCTCGCAGACCTGCGCGTCGCGATCGACGAGGTCGCGCACACGCTCCTGGTTCCCAGACTGGTCGAGCTCGTCACCGGCCGCCCGGCAGAGCGACCCAGCACCCGCCGGTTCGCAGGGGTCGGGCTGCTCGCGGTCGCCGTGCGTCTCGCGCTGCCGGTCCTCGTCACGACGGCCGCCGGCGCGTGGCACGACGCGCCGCTGTGGAGCTGGTGCCTCGTGGCCGTCTTCTTCGCTGCCGACCAGGTCGTCACCCTCGCCAGCGGCTACCCGCACACGTCCCGGCTCGACGACTTCCTGGCCCTCACCGGCCGGCTCGAACGCGAGGGCGACGTCCTGCTGCTCACGCAGCTGCCGCGGCGCTGGTTGCGCCTGTCGGTCAGGGTCGCGGTCAGTGCGGCGCTGACACTGCCGGTGCTCGCCGTCGGCATGGCGGTGGCCCCCGAGGGACTGACCTCCCTGCATGTCGGCAGCGTCGCCATGCTCATGCTGGTCCTGTACGAGTTCAGCGAACAGGTGTTCTTCGGGTTCCTCATCACGACCCTGTTCCTCCGCCGCGAGTCGCAGTACCCGCACCGACTGTGGTGGCTCAGTCCCGCGGACACGCCCGCCATTCCCCTGATGCTCCATGCCTGGGGGACGGTGGCGATCGTCGGCGGCGTCAGTGTCGTGTTCAGCATGCTGCCGGTCGCGCTGCTCGTGGCGCCCGGGTCCTCGACCTTCCTCATCGCCCTCGTCGGCGCGATGACCCTCTCCGGCTACCTCGTGACGATCCTGTCCTACGTCAGTGTCCGCGCCAGCGTGCGCACCATCGTCCGGCGCCACCAGCAGCGGACCCTCGAGCAGCTGCAGCACCAGGTCGACGACCTCGGGGTGCGCGTGGGCGACCTCACGCCGGCGCAGACCGGGCAGCTGCGCGCGGTCATGGCGGTCTACGACGCCGTCCGAGACGCACCGCTGACACCCCGCAGCTCTGAGGCCGGCAGTCACGCGGTGACGGCGCTGGCCGTCCCCGGCATCGGCTTCTTCCTCGCCGTCCTCGCCGAGGTCTACGCCGAGCGGCTTCTCGGCCAGCTCGTGCCCTAGACGAAGGTCCCGGGCAGCAGCCGCGGTCGGTCGAGGTCCGTGTTGTCGAGGACCCACGTGGCGCAGGACCGAGGGTCCGCCTCGGCGAAGTAGAGACGTTGTCCACCGACGTAGCGGTGGTTGTCCACGCCCTCCGGGTCGGGATCGTGATTGCCCGCGAACCGGGCGTTGCCCCGCGGCACGGAGACCTCGAACGGGACGTCCACGAAGACGGTGGCGTCCCAGGCGTCGCGCAGCTCCGGTCGGTGCAGGAAGATGCCGTCGACCAGCAGCACGGTGTCGTACGCCACAGCCACGGCCGGCACGTCGATCCGCACGTCGCGGTCCACGTCGTTGACGGCGGGCGTGATCGGCCTGCCGCTGCGGAACGGGTCGAGGACCGCTGCCGCGAACGCCGCGTAGTCGTAGGAGTCCCGGTAGAACGACTCCGGGCCCGTGCCGTTGTGGTAGCGCTCCGTCCGGGGCCGGTGGAACCCGTCGATCGAGACCCGCACCACGTGGCGGCCCGGCCCCACGGCCTCGGCGAGCTCGTCCGCGAGCACCGTCTTGCCGGCGCCGTCGACACCGTCGACCGCAACGGCGACGCGCTCGCCGGGCCGGAGCGTCCGGATGCGGTCAGCGAGGGCGAGCACAGCGGCATACCGCTCCTCTGAGCGGACGCCGACCACGCTGGGAGTCAGCCGACCGTGACGCTCGGCGACCCGGCCGCGTCCTCGTCGACCGGCTCACCCATCTCCTCGGCGATGCGCATCGCCTCCTCGATGAGCGTCTCGACGATCTGGCTCTCGGGGACCGTCTTGATGACCTCGCCCTTGACGAAGATCTGGCCCTTGCCGTTGCCGGAGGCGACCCCGAGGTCGGCCTCGCGCGCCTCCCCCGGGCCGTTGACGACGCAGCCCATGACGGCGACCCGAAGCGGCACCGTGAGGCCCTCGAGGCCGGCCGTGACCTGCTCAGCGAGGGTGTAGACGTCGACCTGCGCGCGTCCGCACGAGGGGCACGAGACGATCTCGAGCTTGCGTGGGCGCAGGCCCAGGGACATCAGGATCTGGTTGCCGACCTTGACCTCCTCGACCGGCGGCGCCGAGAGGGAGACCCGGATCGTGTCACCGATGCCGCGCGAGAGCAGCGCCCCGAATGCGGTCGCCGACTTGATCGTCCCCTGGAAGGCCGGACCCGCCTCGGTCACGCCGAGGTGCAGGGGCCAGTCGCCCCGCTCGGCGAGCAGCTCGTAGGCACGCACCATCGTGACGGGGTCGTTGTGCTTGACCGAGATCTTGAAGTCGTGGAAGTCGTGCTCCTCGAACAGGCTCGCCTCCCAGACGGCCGACTCGACGAGCGCCTCCGGGGTCGCCTTCCCGTACTTCGCGAGGAGCCGCTTGTCGAGCGAGCCGGCGTTGACGCCGATCCGGATCGAGACGCCGGCGTCCTTGGCGGCCCGCGCGATCTCCTTGACCTTGTCGTCGAACTGGCGGATGTTGCCCGGGTTGACGCGGACCGCGGCACAGCCGGCGTCGATCGCGGCGAAGACGTACTTCGGCTGGAAGTGGATGTCGGCGATGACGGGGATCTGGCTCTTGCGCGCGATGGCCGGCAGCGCGTCGGCGTCGTCCTGGCTCGGGCAGGCGACCCGCACGATGTCGCAGCCCGAGGCGGTCAGCTCGGCGATCTGCTGCAGCGTGGCGTTGATGTCCGTCGTGGGCGTCGTCGTCATGGACTGGACCGAGATCGGGAAGTCGCTCCCGACCCCCACCTTGCCGACCCGGATCTGTCGGGTCTTGCGGCGCGGGGCCAGGACCGGCTGAGGAGCCGAGGGCATGCCGAGAGAAACCGTCATGGGTCCATTATCGCTTCCGCTTCGGGCAGCCCCGTCCACGGCACCTCAAGGCCGGCCCTTGGCGTCAGCCGAACCCACCACGGCCGACGCCGAACCGGGCCTCCGGGCCTCCCTCGTTCCTCCCTCGGGTCCTCGGCCCTTGGCGTCAGCCGAACCCACCACGGCCGACGCCGAACCGGGCCTCCGGGCCTCCCTCGTACCTCGCTCGGGTCCTCGGCCCTTGGCGTCAGCCGAACAACGAGATCGGCTTGACGATGTCGGCGTAGATGAGCAGGACGGACATGCCGATCAGCACGACCGACATGCCGTAGGCGATCGGCAGGCCCTTCGCGACGTCGACGAAGCCGGGGTCCGGCAGGTGCCGCACCCGGGCCCAGCCCTTCTTGACCCACTCCCACAGCGCGCCCGCAACGTGGCCGCCGTCCAGCGGCAGGAGCGGGATCAGGTTGAAGACGAACAGGGCCAGGTTGAGCGAAGCGATCAGCAGGACGAGCTGGGCGAGCTTGAGCCAGTTGCCGCCCTCGTTGGCCGGGATGTCCATCGCGGCCACCTCGCCGCCGATCCGGCCGACGCCGACGACCGAGATCGGCCCATTGGGGTCACGCGCGCCGGAGCCGAAGGCCGCCTGGACGATGCCGGCCATCTTCTGGGGGATCTTCACCAGGACCCCCGCGGTGTTGACGGTCTGGTCCCAGACGAACTTCGGGGCCTGCGCGATCGGCGTCTTGACGAGCTCCTGGCCGGGCACCACGCCGAGGAAGCCCATCGACTCGAGCACGAGCCGGCCGTCCTTGGTCACCGCGTTGCCCTGCGCGTCGTAGCTGGCCCGGTCGAGCACGGCCGGGTGGACGACGAGCGTCTGCTTGGCGCCGTCACGCTCGACGACGAAGGTGAGCGGCGCACCGTGGCTGTCGCGGATGGCGGCCGAGACCTGGTCCCAGCTCGTGACCGGCTGGCCGTTGACCGAGAGGAACCGGTCACCGACCTTGAGCCCTCCCTGGACGCTGGGGGCCTGCGGGTCACCGGGCTGGCACTTCGGCTGCGGCACCTGCAGGGTGGGGGCCGCGGTCGGCACGCAGGTCGAGAGCGCCCCGACCTTCGGCGCGATCTGGGGCAGCCCGTAGAGGGTGATGACGCCGGTGAGCAGGACCGCCGCGATGAGCAGGTTCATGAGGGGCCCGCCCATCATGACGACGATCTTCTTCCAGGGCGCCAGCTTGTAGAAGACGCGGTCCTCGTCGCCGGGCCTGACCTCCTCCATGGAGTCGGCCCGAGCCTGGTCGGCCATCTGGCTGAACCGCCCGGTCGAGACCCGGCGCAGCTGCCCGGGCTCGTCGCCGGGGCGGGGCGGCAGCATCCCGATCATCCGGACGTACCCGCCCAGCGGGATGGCCTTGATGCCGTACTCGGTCTCGCCCTTGCGTCGGGACCACACGGTCGGCCCGAAGCCCACCATGTATTGCGTCACCTTGACGCCGAACTTCTTCGCCGGGACGAGGTGTCCGATCTCGTGCAGGGCGATCGACAGCGCTACGCCAGCCGCGACGACGAGGACACCGAGGAAGAACAACACCCCTCCATTGTCACATCCATGCCGGGCAGGGACCGGGTTCGAGGTAATCGCCGGCTATGGGTGACCTGTGAATACCTCGAACCGGACGTCAGGCGGCCACCCGAGCCCGGGCTGCGGCCCGCGCCCACGCGTCGGCGGCGAGCACGTCGTCGAGCGTGAGGTCCCTGACGCGGGAAGCCGGCTCAGCGGCATACGCGTCGACGACCTGCGCGACGGTGTCGACGATGCCGAGGAAGCCGATCCGTCCCTCGTGGAAGGCGTCGACGCAGACCTCGTTGGCCGCGTTGTAGACGGCCGGCCACGTGCCGCCCGCCTCCCCCACCCGCCGCGCCAGCGCGACCGCCGGGAACGCCTCGTCGTCGAGCGGCTCGAACTCCCACGTCTGGGCCTTCGTCCAGTCGACCGGCACGTCGACGTCGGGGATCCGTTCCGGCCAGGTCAGGCCGAGCGCGATCGGCACGAGCATCCGCGGCGGCCCGGCCTGCGCGATCGTCGATCCGTCGACGAACTCGACCATCGAGTGGATCAGCTGCTGTGGGTGGACGACCACCTCGATGCGGTCGAAGGGGATGTCGAAGAGCAGGTGCGCCTCGATGACCTCGAGGCCCTTGTTGACAAGGGTCGCCGAGTTCGTCGTGATGACCCGACCCATCGAGAAGTTCGGGTGGGCCAGGGCCTGCGCCGGGGTGACGTCCGCGAGGTCGGCGCGGGGGCGACCCCGGAAGGGGCCACCGCTCGCGGTCACGACGAGGCGCCGCACCTCCCCCGCGGAGCCGCTGCGGAGACACTGCGCGATCGCGGAGTGCTCGGAGTCGACGGGCACGAGCTGCCCGGGTGTGGCGAGCGCCTTCACGAGCGGGCCGCCGATGATGAGCGACTCCTTGTTGGCCAGGGCGAGCGTCGTGCCGGCCCGCAGGGCCGCGAGCGTCGGCTCGAGCGCGATGGCGCCGGTGATGCCGTTGAGGACCACGTCCGCTGGTCGGCCGGCGAGCGCGGTGCTCGCGTGGGGTCCGGTGATCAGCTCGGGGTCGTATGCCGCTGAGCCGGCTTGGTCGGCAGCGCTCGCGATCGCTCGGGCGAGCTGCTCGTCGGTTGCCTCGGCGGCCGCCACCACCGGGGCGCGCAGCTCGACCGCCTGCCGGGCCACCAGCCCGAGGTTGCCGCCGGCGGACAGCCCCAGGACCTCGAACCGGTCCGGGTTGCGGCGGATGACGTCGACGGCCTGGGTGCCGATCGAGCCGGTCGAGCCGAGCAGGATGACCCGTCGGGGCCGGGCGGTCGCGTCAGTCACCCGCGCATTCTCCCCCAACCCCCACTGTTGCTGCTTCCATGGGGAGATGGACCCCACGGTCGCGCCCGGCTCCCCCGGGCTGCCGCCCGACGACAGCGGCGCAACGCCTCGACGACCGATCGTCACGATCGCGGCCCTCTACGGCGCCGGCGGCAGCTCGATCGGGCCGCTCGTCGCCGACGTGCTCGGCGTCCCCTTCCACGACCGGAACATGCCGGAGGAGGTGGAGCGGCACACCGGCCTGCCAGCAGAGGTGGTGGACGACGTGGACGACGCGCCGCGCACGCTGTCGGACCGGTTCTTCTCCCGGCTCGGCCAGAGCTCCCTCGTCTCGGGTGCCGAGTCCGGGTCACCGGAGATGGTGGACCTGCAGACGCGGCGGGTGCGCTCCGGCATCGAGCAGACGCTCGCCCGCATCGCGCTCGAGGGCGGCGTCGTCATCGGTCGAGGCGGGAACGTCGTGCTGAGCAGGTACCCGTGGGCGCTGCACGTCCTGCTCCGCGCCCCCCTGGAGCAGCGCCTGCTGCGCCGGATGCACCTCGACGGTATCGACCGCGCGACGGCCGAGCGGCGGCAGCGCTACGAGGACGACGCGCGGGTCAAGTTCGTCCGGCGCGTCTACGGTATCGACGGCTCGGACCCGGCCGGTTACCACCTCGTCATCGACACGAGCGAGATCGACGACGAGGCGTCCGCCGACCTCATCGTCCGGGGCAGCCGCTACCGGCTCGCCCGGGCCACCGAGGACAGGTGAGGCGACCATGGCGCTGCGCAGGGTCGAGTACGTCGGCTACGCGTTCGGGGACGTCGGCAACAACCTGACGTTCTCGATGGTGGCTGCCTTCCTCCTCATCTACTACACCGACGTCGCGGGCATCTCGGCAGCCACGGCAGGCATCCTGTTCCTCGTCGCGCGCGTGTGGGGCGGCGTGACGGACCTGGTGGCGGGCCGCACGGTGGACCTCACCTCGACACGATGGGGACGCTTCCGGCCCTTCATCGCCTTCGGGGCCATCCCCCTGCTCGTCCTGCTCGTCCTGCTCTTCTCCATCCCCTCGGGACTGTCTCCGGGGCTACGGACCGTCTGGGCGTTCGTCAGCTACCTGCTCTTCTCACTCGCGTACAGCTTCGTCAACATCCCCTACGGCTCGCTCGCGGCCGCCATGACGCAGAGCCCCGACGAACGGGCCAAGCTGTCGAGCTCCCGCTCCATCGGCGCCTCCCTCACCATCCTCGCCATCGCGGTCGTGGTCTCGCCCCAGATCTCCGCGGCGAGCAACCTGCAGCGGACCCTGACCCTGACGACCATCGGCTTCGCGGTGATCGGCTACCTCAGCTATCTCTTCTGCTTCTCGACGGCCCACGAGAACATCCAGGTCCGCGCCGCGAAGGTGTCCATCGGCCAGACCGTCTCGATGCTGAGGCAGAACCGGCCACTGCTGCTGCTGTGCCTGGCGACGCTGCTCTTCCTCACCGGCATGTTCTCGCTGCAGACCGTCGCGGTGTTCTACGCCCGCGACATCCTCGGGAGCGCGGACCTCTACATCGTCCTCACGCTCATCCAGACCCTCGCCATGGTGGGCGCGGCGATGCTCGTCCCGAGCCTGGCGGGATCCATGGGCAAGCGGAACACCTACCTCGTCGCGGCGCTCGTCGTCGTGGTGGGCGGCGCCGGGGTCGCCTTCGCCCCGACCGGCTGGACGGCGCTGTCGATCATCGCCTACGGGGTGCTGGGCCTCGGCACGGGCACGGTCAACACCCTCATCTTCGCCTTCCAGGCCGACACCGTGGACTACGGCGAGTGGAGGAGCGGACTGCGCGCCGAGGCGAGCAACTACGCATTGCTCTCCTTCACCCGCAAGGCGGGCCAAGGAGTCGGCGGCTGGGCGGCCGCCTTCGCCCTGTCGCTCGGCGGCTACGTCGCGGCCTCCGGCAGCCAGCCGCAGTCCGCGCTCACCGCCATCAGGGTCGCAGCAGGGGCCATCCCGGCCGTGCTCGCCATCGCCGCCGGCGTGGTCATGCTCGTCTATCCCTTGTCCGAGAAGGTGTTTCGCACCCTCGTCGCGGAGCTCGCGGAGCGGCATGCCCGGGCCGGCGTCGAGGAGCGCGAGAGCTGACCGTCAGGGCTCCGTGACCCCTCGTGATTGGAGCAGCTCCTCGCGCTGGAACGCATAGGCCACGGCCCAGGTCATGCGGAGGCGGTACAACCGGATGTCGTCACCCCAGCTGAACGGGCTGCTGCCGTAGTGGGCGGTCCAGTGCGCGTCCACCTCGTCCCGCTCCGGGCCCGGGGGCAACAGCTCCGCAGTGCCGTGGCTGAAGAGCGCGAGCTCCTCACCGTCGACATGCGCCACGCTGACCGCGGGGCGCCGCGCGAGGTGCCTCGCCTTGGCCGAGCCCCCGTCGGTGCCGAAGGTCCACGTGCCGTGCAGGAAGTGACCGTCCAGAGCGCTGATGCGTGGCTCCCCCCGGGCGGTCACGGTGGCGACGGTGAGGACCTTCATTCCGGTCAGGAGCTGCACCAGCTCGGCGGCCGAGAGCGTGCGCTCGTCGCTGATGATGGACCGCAGGTGCCCGGTCGCCCGGCCGCGGGAGGCGTCGAGCAGCGCCTGCAGGGCGGCGATCTCCTCTGGTGTCTCACGCATGGTTCGACGGTAGCGGCAGCCACCGACGGCACGCGTGCCCTGAGCCTTTCGTGTCCTGAGCGTTTCGCGCCGAGCGACCGGGCCGTGGGCACGCCTGCAGTGCCGCGCTAGGAGACGACGATCCGCTCGTCGATGAGGCGCTCGCGGACCTCACGGCCCTCGGTGATGAACCGCCCGTGCTCGAAGTCCTTGCCGAACTCGAGCTCGACGTCCCCGCGGCCGTGACGGTTCTTCTCAAGGGTCAGCACCGACCACTCGCGGAAGCGCTGGATGTTCGCGAGGTCGTAGACGAGGTGGTCGCGCGAGACGACGTCGATCTTGTCGCTGAGGATCATGACGACGTCCGCCTCGAAGGCCAGCGCCGAGGCCCCGCGCAGGTCGTGTGTCCGCATCCGGCGACCCGCCGCGAGGCTCGCCTTGTCGGCGGCTGACACCGCGACGACCGGCACCCCGAGGTCGAGGGCAAGGTCCTTGACGCCCTCGACCGCACCGGTGATGCGTTCGTCCTCGCTCGCCCCGTCCACCGGGATCTTCTGGAGGTAGTCGACGAGGACGAACGGCACCTGTCCCGTCCGGTCGTGCACGTCCGTGATGACGGCCCGCAGCTCGTTCAGCGTCGTCGAGGCGCCCGACGACTCGTGAATGTGCAGCCGGTCGCCATACGACCGCAGCGCCGCATAGGCCGCAGCGCCCCCACGCATGGACGCCAGCAGCTCCTCGAGCGAGCCGCCGGCGGTGCCCGTCTCGAGGCCACGGCGGACCTCGAGCACTGACGCCGCCGAGCCGGAGTCCGACTCGGCCGCCTCGAGCGAGATCAGCCGCTCCATCAGCGTGTTCGCCTGGTGCTCGTACGAGAAGATGATCCCGGTGCGGCCAGCACGCACGACGTTGCGCACGAACTGCAGCCCCATCATCGTCTTGCCGTTCCCCTGGGGGCCACCGAGCAGGGCGAGCTCGCCGGAGCGCAGCCCCCCGCCCAGCGCCTCGTCGAGCAGGGGGAAGCCCGTGGACCACACCGTGGCCCCGGCCCGTTCACCCCTGCGCAGCAGCATGTCGGTCTGCTCCAGCAGCGTCGCCACCGAACGCGGCGCAGCCCCCACCCCAGATCCCCTTTTCCCCATGTGACCGATTTGACCACAGGGCATCGGAACGAGATGCCGCTTTGCCGAGATCCGCGCGGATCGTCCCACAGGACCGGAGGGTTCGCACCTCGAGATCCGGTGGCGGCGGTCAGAGCGCGATGCCGACGTACTTCGTCTCGAGGTACTCGTCGATCCCCTCGGCGCCGCCCTCCCGACCGACGCCGGACGCCTTGACCCCGCCGAACGGGGCGGACGGGTTCGAGACGATGCCCTGGTTGACCCCGACCATGCCGTACTCGAGGGCCTCGCTCACGGTGATGGCGCGGGCCAGGTCTCGGGTGAACACGTAGGCGACGAGACCGTACTCGGTGTCGTTGGCCATCCGCACGGCGTCCTCGTCGGTGCCGAACGTGCGCACGGGCGCAACCGGTCCGAAGATCTCCTCACGGTTGACGTCGGCGTCCGCGGTCACGTCGGCCAGCACGGTCGGCTGGAAGAACCACCCCGGCCCGTCGACGGGTTGGCCACCGGTGACGACCCGCGCCCCCTTCGTGACGGCGTCGTCGAGCAGGGCGGCGACCTTGTCGCGCGACTTCTCGTCGATGAGGGGACCGACGTCCACCCCGTCCTCGGTGCCCCGGCCGAGCCTCAGCGTGCCCATGCGCGACGCCAGCCGCTCGGTGAACTGCTCGGCGACCGACTCGTGCACGTAGAACCGGTTGGCGGCGGTGCACGCCTCACCGATGTTGCGCATCTTGGCCAGCATCGCCCCCTCGACGGCCTTGTCGAGGTCGGCATCGGCGAAGACGAGGAACGGGGCGTTGCCACCGAGTTCCATGGACACCCGCAGGATCTGCTCGCTCGCCTGCTCCATGAGTGCCCGGCCCACGGGGGTCGAGCCGGTGAAGGTCAGCTTGCGCAGCCGGGGGTCGCGGATGAGCGGCTCCATGACGCCACCGCTGTCGCTGGTCGTCACGACGTTGAGCACGCCCGGGGGCAGGCCGCAGTCCTGGAGCAGCTGCGCCAGGGCGAGCATCGTGAGTGGGGTCTGGCTGGCCGGCTTGACGACCATGGTGCAGCCCGCGGCGATGGCCGGGCCGATCTTGCGGGTGCCCATGGCGAGCGGGAAGTTCCAGGGGGTGATCATCAGGGTCGGGCCGACCGGCTGTTTCATCGTCAGCAGGCGCGTGGTGCCGTTGGGCGCGGTCGACCACCGCCCCGCGATGCGCACCGCCTCCTCGGAGAACCACCGGAAGAACTCGGCGCCATAGGTCACCTCGCCCTTCGACTCCGCGATCGTCTTGCCCATCTCGAGGGTCATCAGGAGCGCGAACTCGTCGGCCCGCCGGGTGATCTGCTCGTATGCCGCCCGGAGCAGCTCCCCCCGCTCGCGCGGTGGCGTCCGGGCCCAGTCGGCCTGCGCCGCCGCGGCGGCGTCGAGGGCTGCCCGGCCGTCGCCCGGCGTCGCGTCCGCGACGTGGGTCAGCACGTTGCCCGTGGCCGGGTCGTGGACGGCGAGCTTGCCACCACCGTCCGCGTCGCGCCACTCACCGCCGATGAGCAGTCCCGTCGGGACCGACTCGATCACTGACTGCTCTGTCACGCTTGCCATCCCTCGACCCTAACCCCGACCGCCTTCCCCGAGCCGGGACGAGATCGGAACGGGTCAGACGCCGGCGAGGTGGAACCCGGCGGCGATCAGGAGGATCACGGGCACCGAGACGAAAGTCGTGACGAAGATGGCGTCGCGGGCCAGGTTGACCTCGCGGCGGTAGCGGACGGCATACGTGAAGATGTTCTGCGCGGTGGGGAGCGCCGCGGTCACGACGACGGCGAACAGCGGCGCGCCGCGCATCCCGATCAGCAGGCCGAAGCCGAGCGCGATCGCCGGCATGACGAGCGTCTTCAGCGCGACGATGGTCCACACGTGCCGCGCCGCGCGCCCCGCCGCCGGTCTGGGCCCACGCCGCAGCGAGATGCCGAAGGCGACGAGCATGGCCGGGACGGCCATGTTGCCGAGCAGGTCGATCGACCCACCGATCACTCGCGGCAGCGTCACGTCGAGCAGCGAGATCAGCAGGCCGGCGAGGGCACCGATCGTGATGGGGTTGCTGAACATCCGCCGGATGCTCCGGAGCACCGTGGGCCGCTCGCCCCGGGCGTCGCTGTCGAAGAGGGCCATGTAGACCGGCGTGATGATGAGCAGCTGCATGAGCAGCGTCGGAGCCACCCACGCGACGTCGCCCAGCACGTAGAGGGCGATCGGGATGCCGAGGTTGCCGGCATTGACGTAGGCCGCGGAGAGGCTGCCGATGAGCCGGGACCCGAGCGGTGCGGCCGCCCCGCGCGACCGGGCGAGGAGCAGATAGATCGTGACCGTGGCGGCGAAGGCGACGAGCGACGTGACGAGGTTGCGAGACAGCACCGCCGAGAGGGGCGTGCGCTGCATGACCTGCAGCAGCAGGGCCGGCGAGGCGACGTAGAAGGCGAGCCGCGACAGGTTGTTCTGCGCCGACTCGTCGAGGAGGCGCAGGTGGGCGAGCAGCCACCCGACCGCGACGACGATCGCGATCGTCGCGAACCCCTCCAGCACACCGAGCACCGGCCGATCCAATCAGGTCGGCCGGCGCTCGGGTGCCCAAGGTCACATGACGGTATCGACGGTGAGGTCTCCCGCGGCGTAGCGCTGGCGCAGCACCTTCTTGTCGAACTTGCCAACACTGGTCTTGGGCACCTCGTCGATGAAGGCCCACCGCTCGGGGACCTGCCAGTGGGCGACCTTGCCCTCGAGGTACTCCCGCAGGTCCGCGGCCGTCGTCGGCGAGTCGGGCTTGAGGACGACGGAGGCCAGCGGCCGCTCGCCCCACTTCTCGTCCGGCACACCGACGACGGACGCCTCGAGCACCTCCGGGTGGCCCATGAGCAGGTTCTCCAGCTCGACGGAGCTGATCCACTCGCCGCCCGACTTGATGACGTCCTTGGCGCGGTCGGTGAGGGTGATGAAGCCGTTGGCCGACAGCTTGCCCACGTCGCCCGTGCGCAGCCAGCCCTCGTCGAACTTCATCGCCATCTCGGCGCGGTCCTGCTCCGACTCGGTTCCGTTGGAGTAGTACGCCCCGGTGACCCACGGACCCCGGATCTCGAGCTCGCCGACGGTCTGTCCGTCGGGCTCGGCGATCTCGCCGTCGGGTCCGACGATCCGACCCTCGAGGCCGCAAAGGATGCGGCCCTGGCTCGCCTTGTAGGCCCAGTACTCGTCGGTGCCCTTCTCGACGTCGGCCGGCGGGATCGCGAGCGAGGCGACCGGGGACGTCTCGGTCATGCCCCAGCCGTGGATGATGTCGATGTCGTGGCGCTCGTCGAAGGCCTGGATCATCGGCAGCGGCGCGGCCGAGCCCCCGACCATGAGCATCCGCACCGACGAGACGTCGACGTCGTTGGTGTCGAGGTGGTGCAGCAGGTCGTTCCAGATCGTCGGCACACCGGCGCCGCCGGTCACCTTCTCGCTCTCGATCATCGCGGCGAGCGGCGCCGCCTGCAGGTAGCGGTCCGGCATGACGAGGGTCGAGCCGGTCACCATCGCCGAGTACGGGAAGCCCCAGGCGTTGGCGTGGAACAGCGGCACGACGATGAGCAGCCGGTCGCCCGACGTGATCCCGAGCGTCGCCGCGACCGCCATGGAGTGCAGGTAGTTGGCCCGGTGCGAGTAGGCGACGCCCTTCGGGTTGCCCGTCGTGCCGGAGGTGTAGCACATCGAGGACGCATCGTCCTCGTCGAGGTCCTCCGGCCAGTCGAACGAGGTCGGCTGGCCCGCGATGAGCTCGGCGAAGTCGTGGACCCCCTCGACGTGCCCCGGTGAGCCGAGAGCGGCCCGGGTCTGCTCGTCGACGGTGCCGTTGACGATGACGTGACGCACCTCGGGCAGGTGCTCGAGCAGCTGGGCGAACGGCGCCGCCAAGGTGTTGTCGACGATGATCACCTCGCTGGCGCCGTGCCGGGTGACGTAGACGAGCTGCTCGGGGAAGAGCCGGATGTTGAGGGCGTGCAGGACTGCGCCCATCGAGGGGACGGCGAGATAGGCGGCGAGGTGCTCCGCGTTGTTCCACATGAACGTGCCGACCCGCTTGTCGCCAGTGATGCCGAGCCCGCGCAGTGCGTGGGCCAGCTGGGCGGCCTGGTGGCCGAGCTCGCGGTAGGTGATCCGTCGCGACCCCTCGCCGGTCCAGGTCACGACCTCGCTGTCGCCGTGGACCGTCGTGCCGTAGCGCAGCAGGGTTGAGATCAGCAGGGGTGGTGACTGCATCGTGCTCTTCATGCACGGCACTCTGCCATCCGCCCCGGCCGGCGTCAGCCCTTTGCGGGCCGCGAGTCTCCGAGCCGCGGCGGCTCGGTGGGGCAGGATGTCCGGCATGGAGATCGAGACCCTCGACGAGCTCGACGACTACCTCGACTCCGGGACGACCCTGTCCGGCCTGCGCCTGCAGAACCTCGACCTCAGCGGCTACGGTCCCCGGCTGGCGGGCCACCCTGGCCTCGCCGGGCTCGTCGTCCTCGGCGGGGTCGTCCCTCCCGACGTCGCCGAGATCCTCCTCGTCGGTGGCGCGGTCGTCTTCCCCGGTCTCGCCGGGGCGCCGATCGACCCCTGGCGCGGCCTCTACGTCCCCGAGGACCTCTATGCCGGTCTCGGCGAGCACGGCTACGGGGGCACCCCGGACGCACGGGCCTACCAGTGGTCGACGGACACGAGGGTCGCGACGGACGCCTTCGCGACACTGGTCCGGGCGATCCACGACGACTCCGTCACGGACGGGCTCGACGAGTTCGTCGGCGACCGGTCCGTCGTCGGGGTGATGGGTGGTCACGCGGTCGCCCGAGGCTGCGCCGCCTATGCCGACGCGGCTCACCTGGGGCACGCGCTCGCCGCACAGGGCCACCTCGTCGTCACCGGCGGAGGGCCCGGCGCGATGGAGGCCGCCAACCTCGGTGCGTTCTGCCGTGACCCGGCCGCACTCGAGGACGCACTCCCCCGGCTCGCCGCGGTGCCCAGCTTCCGTCCCGACGTCACCCCGTGGGCCCGGGTCGCGATGGCGATCCGACGGGAGCTGCTCGAGCACGACGACGCCCTCGACGCGCGGCCGGAAACCCTTGGCCCGTCGGCCCGCTCGCTCGGGATCCCGACCTGGTTCTACGGGCACGAGCCGCCGAACGTGTTCTGCGACGCCGTCGCGAAGTACTTCTCGAACGCCCTGCGGGAGGACGGCCTGCTCGCGCGCTGCACGGCCGGCATCGTCGTGCTGAGCGGCGCGGCGGGAACCGTCCAGGAGATCTTCCAGGCCGTGACGCCGCTGTACTACGCCCTCGACGACGTCGAGCTGCCACCGCTCGTGCTGGTGGGCCGCGAGCACTGGACCGGAACGGTGCCGGTCTGGCCGGCCCTGCAGCAGCTCGCCCAGGGGCGCCGGATGGCCGGTGCCCTGCACCTCGTCGATGCCCTGGAGGACGCCCTCCCGCTCGTGGCGGGCGCGCGGGCGCAGGCTGGCTTCCTGCCGCCCGTGGAGGGCGAGCGCGAGGTCAGGTATGCCGCTGAGCGGGCTCAGCGGCATACCTGACCGACCTGCCCGGCCGGGGCCGGGTACGACCCACCCCCGACCATCTCCTACGATGCGTAGTACTGCATCCCAGGAGAGTGCCCATGCACCAGCTGCGCCACCGCCCCACCGTCGTCGTCGTCGGAGCGGGCGTCACCGGCCTCGTCGCGGCCCACCGTCTCGCCCACGCCGGGTGCGAGGTCACGCTCGTGGAGGCGTCGGAGCGGGTCGGTGGCCAGGTCCGCACCGTCGAGTTCGCCGGCCATGCCGTCGACGTCGGGGCCGAGGCGCTGCACCTCGCCTCGCCTGCCGCCCGGCGCCTCGTCGACGAGGTCGGGCTCACGCACGACGTCGTCGGAGCGCGACCCGGCACGACGTTGCTCTGGACGTCCGACCGGCTCCGCCCGTTGCCCGCGGGGGTGGGGCCCGCCGGCCCCACCCGGCTGCGCCCCGTCCTGGGCAGCCGGGTGATGTCCCTGCGCGGCCTCGGACGGGCCAGCCTCGAGCCACTGGCCGCCCACGTCGCCGCCCCTCTGGCTCCGGAGAGCGACACGTCGGTCGGCGCCTTCCTCGAGACGCGCTTCGGGCGCGAGGTGGCCGACCGCCTCGTCGACCCGCTCCTCGGCAGCCTGCACGCCGGCGACATCGACGAGCTCAGCCTCCGCGCCTGTGCACCCTCGCTGGTCGGGCCGGCCTCGGAGCGCCGCTCGATCCTGCTCCGTCGCCGCAGTGCCCCGGCGACCGGACCAACGACCGGACCGGCGCCCGCGCCGGCCTTCGCGTCGTTCGCCGATGGCCTGCGCGTCCTGACCGACCGGCTGCTCGACGATGCCGACGCGACGGTCCTCCTGGGCCGCGCCGTCCTCGCCGTCGAGCGGCTCGGTGACCGGTACGAGCTGCACGTCAGCGACGGCGACCGGCTCGAGGCCGACGCCGTCGTGCTCGCGCTGCCGGCGTCGGGCGCCGCGACGGTCCTCGCG
>NZ_AWQS01000021.1 GCF_000576575.1 Intrasporangium chromatireducens Q5-1 | reverse complement strand
GGCCGGCGCGGTCGATCGACGGCATTGAGCCCGCCGGCACCCCGCGCGTGGCGGGCCGCAGCGGCCTCAGCCCAGGATGCGGCTCGCGTGCACGCCGCCGGCGGCGTCGACGCGCAGGTCCGGTCGCGGGGTGTGGAAGACCTGGGCCGAGCGACCGTAGGAGCTGCGGATGTGCTCGACCATCGCGGCCTCGGCCGCCTCCGGGTCGCACTCCCGGATCGCGTCGAGGATGCGCCGGTGCTCCTCGATGGTGCGCTCGCCGTTGACGTCGACCGCGGAGAGCCGGAAGACGTGCAGGTGACAGTGCGACGACGCGTAGGCCGACTGGACCACCTCGTTGCCGGTGGCGGCGAGGATCATCGCGTGGAACCGGGTGTCGTGGCCGAGCAGCTCCTGGCGCACGTTCTCGCCGCCGGCCACCTCGGCGAAGGTCCGCAGCTCGGCGTCGAGCCCCGCGCCGGGGTTGGAGAGACGGTCGGTGGCTGCGGCGCGGGCGGCCCACGGCTCGACGAGCAGCCGGAACTCGAAGACCGAGCGGAGCCCCGCGAGATCGAGGACCGGCGTGGTGCGATAGCCCCGGCCCGGGGCGTAGACGAGCAGGTCGTCGGCCTCCAGGCGTTGGAGCGCTTCACGCACGGGTGTCTGGGAGACGCCGAGACGCCGCGCGATGGCGTCGATGTTCATCCGCTGGCCCGGCGGGATCTCGCCATCGACGATCGGCACGCGCAACGCGGTGTAGACCCGGGTGACCGTCGCGCCGTACTCCCTGCCCTCCGACTTCGACGATGCCATGTCACCAGCCTCACTTTTCGTGCACGATTTGAATGAACAGTATATGTTCCACCGCGTGCCGTCCTCGGTACGCCCATGCTGCCGCTCCGCGGCGCGGGCGCCAACGGTCGCTCTTGGCACCGTGCCGGTGCCGCCGGGACACTCGAGAGGTGCGGACCACGACGAGCGCACCCCGGGGCCGGGTGCCCGCCATCACGACAGCGATCCTCGCGCGATCGACGGCAAGGACGACCGCGGCCACAGCGCTCGTGGCGGCGATGCTCGCGATCAGCGGCTGCACCGCCGCTCCCCGGCCGGGCGCGACCTTGACGACCACGGCGAGGACCATGTCGAACACCCACGCCAGCCAGCGGGCCGGCGACACCAGCGGCACGACGCCACCAACTGCCACACCACCGGCCGTCACGCCCACCCGCGCCACCTCGAGCGCGACGCGCTCCCCCGCGACCCCCGACCCCGCCAGCATCGAGGCGCTCGTCGACGCGCACTACGACGGGCGCAACCTGCGCCTTGGGCGCGAGGGCGGCAGCACCGCCGCCTACCGGCAGTACTTCGTCACGTACCAGGGCGACGGCCTGACGATCTCCGGGCGCATCAACATCCCCCGCGGCCCGGGCCCCTTCCCCGCGGTCGTCCTCGCCCACGGCTACGTCCCGATCGCCGACTACACCAACGGCGCGACGATGCTGCGCGAGCGGGACTACCTCGCCCGCCACGGCTACGTCACGCTGCACATCGACTATCGCAACCACGCCCAGTCGAGCGACGACCCGCGGCTCGAGGCCGACCTGCGCACGGGCTATGTCAAGGACGCCATCAACGCGGGCCTGGCTCTGCGCCAGTTCAATTCGGTCGATCCAGAACGGATCGGGATCATCGGCAGGTCGATGGGTGGGGGGGTCGTCTATGGGGCCCTCGTCGCCCGGCCGGACCTGTTCAGGGCCGGCGTCGCCTACAGCCCGGTCAGCTCCGACACCGTCGACACCTTCACCAAGTGGATCCGGCCCGACCGGTCCCACTCGAGCGCGGTCCGCGAGATCTTGGCGCGCCTCGGCACGCCCGAGGCGCAGCCGGCGAGGTGGGCCACCACGAGCCCGCGCACCTACTTCAGCCGGATCACCGCCCCGATCCTGATCCACCACGGCACGGCCGACGCGGAGTGCCCGATCCAGTGGTCCGAGGAGACCGTCGCGGCGTTGCGGGCCGCTGGCAAGCAGGTCACCTTCGACGTCTACCCGGGCCAGCCGCACACCTTCACGAGCCAGTGGCCGCTGTCGATCCGCCGCACCGCAGCCTTCCTCGACGAGCACCTCCGCTGAGCCGGGCACGCGGGAGCCGCGCCCGACGCGCGAGCCGGGCCCGATACGCGGACCCGGCTGAGCGGCATACAAGCTGGCGGGTAGGGCGCCTCAGGCCACGAGGCTCATGAGCAGCTCGACCCACTGGATTAGCTGCCGGTCACCGAGGAAGTCGCGGTGGACCCGCGCCTGCCCGCGCCCACCCATCGAGGTGCGCAGCCCGGGGTCCCGGAGCAGCTCGACGACGCGGGCGCCGAAGTGGGCGAGGTCGGCCGGGTCGTCGAGGAGGAAGCCCTCGGTCCCGTCGGTGACCTGGTCGCGGATCCCGCCGACGGCGCTCGCGACGACCGGCCGGGCCTTCCACAGCGCCTCGGTCAGCGTCAGCCCGAACCCCTCGGCCAGGCTCTTCTGGACGACGACCGTCGCGTGCCGCTGGAGGGCGTTGACGATGAAGGCGTTCTCGTCGACGTCGTCCATCGGCAGGGTGGCGAGGTGGCACCTGCTGCGGACCTGCGCGGGCATCGCTTCCCAGACGGCGCGGCACTCCGCGTAGACGACCG
Source organism: Intrasporangium chromatireducens Q5-1 (assembly GCF_000576575.1). Classification (GTDB taxonomy): domain Bacteria; phylum Actinomycetota; class Actinomycetes; order Actinomycetales; family Dermatophilaceae; genus Intrasporangium_A; species Intrasporangium_A chromatireducens. The sequence goes on along the minus strand of NZ_AWQS01000021.1, from coordinate 32,030 downwards.
CACCCTCCGGGTCGTCGGTCACGCCGCGGACCTCCGGACCGGCGAGCAGCAGGTGCGCGTCCGGCAGGTGGGGAGCGACGTGGTCGGCGAAGCCGGTCAGCACCCCGGTCATGTCCTTGAGACGGTCCCACCGGCTGACCTGCACGACGAGTGGCGCCGTGACCGGCGGCGGCGCGTTCGTGACGAGGTCGACGTGCCGGCGCAGCACGCCTTCGTGCCCGGCCCGCCGGTGGAAGTGGATGCCGTCGGGCTCCAGACGGTTACGGACCAGGCCGACCTCGAGCAGGACCCGCTTGGTCTGCCGGTCGTCCATCGGGCGGTTCTTCGTCGAGTACGGGTCGATCGAGGGCTGGATGACGACCGCCCGCTCCCGGGGGACCCAGTCGGGCACGTAGCTCGCCCTCGAGAAGACGAAGGCCTCGGCGGCCAGGACGTACTCGCGCAGGAACTGCCAGCCCCGCTCGGTGCTCTCGTTCGTGTCGTCGCGCCCGATGTGGCAGCGCCACACGACATGGGCCCCGAGCTGGCGCAGCCCCGCGCCCAGACCCGCCGTCTGCGGGTCGTGCAGCAGCACGAAGTCGCCGGCACGGACCAGTCCCTGCAGCTGCTCGAGGTTCGCCTGCATGACCCGTTCGTAGTGGGCGCGGTCCTGCGGCCCGAACCGCTCGCGGTCGACGAGGGAGCCGTGCAGCGCGTTGTGGATCGCCTTCGTGATCTCGAAGAACGTCGGGTCACCCTTGAGGACCAGCCACCGGGTGTCGACCTCCGCCCCCCGCGCGTAGGCGAGCATGGTCTGCAGCATCTCCGCGACACCGCCGCCGGAGGCCGTCGAGTTGACGTTCCACACCACCCGACCGGCGAGCGCCCCGCGCCCATGCTCCGCGGCGGCGAGGAACCGCCCCGCCCGCTCCGGTTCGAGCAGCTCCACGAGCGCCGCGAGCGGCTGGGCCTGGATCTCGACCGCCTCCACACCTCCATGGTGGTCCGGTGCCGGCCCAGCGGCATACGGAATGACCGTATGCCGCTGAGTTTCCTTCGAGCGTCCGCGCGGCGGGCGCGTGGCGTGAAGCGGCCTCCGTCAGAGGACGTATACGGCGCCGGTGTCCATCGACTCCACGGAGCGGACGTAGGCGTCGCCGACCCGGTCGCCGTCGACGAAGGGGAAGCCGGGGAACACCGAGGCGTAGTGCTCCCGGGACTCGGTCAGCACCGTCGGGCTGACGGCGTTGATGCGGAACCGGCCCCACAGCTCCGCGGCGCTGGTGCGCACCCACGACTCGAGGGCCCCGTTGACGGCCGCCGCGATGCTCGCCTCGGGCACCGGCTCTCGCGCCGTGATGCCGGTGATGAGGGTGAACGAGCCGCCGGGGCGGACCACGGCGGACCCCTGCCGCACCAGCTCGATCTGGCCGAGCAGCTTGTTGTCCAAGCCTGCCCGCCACTCGTCGCGGCCGAGCTCGTCCCACGGGCCGAAGGGCGTCCCTCCGGCCGTGGAGACGATCGCGTCGAGCCCGCTCAGGCCCGCGAGCAGCTCGCTGATCGACCCGGGGTCGGTGATGTCGACCGGGTGGGTCCCAGAGGTGCGGTGGGCCGCGACGACGTCGTGCCCGCGCGCACGCAAGGCACGACCCACGGCCTCACCGACCGTGCCCGACGCCCCGACATGGAGGATCTTCACGGCAGGCCCCCTCAGACGTCGAAGGTGACGCCCTGCGCGAGGGGCAGCTCACCGGAGTAGTTGATGGTGTTCGTCGCGCGGCGCATGTAGGCCCGCCAGGCGTCCGAGCCCGACTCGCGTCCGCCTCCGGTCTCCTTCTCGCCACCGAAGGCGCCGCCGATCTCCGCGCCCGACGTGCCGATGTTGACGTTGACGATGCCGCAGTCGGAGCCGCCCGCAGACATGAACAGCTCCGCCTCGACCTGGTCGCTGGTGAAGACGCTCGACGAGAGTCCTTGCGGGACTTCGTTGTTCAGCTCGATCGCCTCGGCGAACGTCGTGTAGGGCATGACATAGAGGATCGGTGCGAACGTCTCCTGGTGGACGACCTCGGTCTGCTCCGGCATCCGGATGACGGTGGGCCGGACGTAGAACGCGTCGGGCGCCGCATCGGCCAAGACACGGTCGCCGCCGGCGACGACCTCGCCCCCGGCCGCCTGGGCCTTCTCGATCGCGGCCGCGTAGGCCTCATACGCCCGCTCGTTCACGAGCGGGCCGACGAGGGTCCCGTCCGACATGGGGTCGCCGATCGGCAGCTTCTCGTAAGCGGCCGCGACCCGCTCCACGACGCTGTCGATGACCGACTCGTGCGCGATGACCCGGCGCATGGTCGTGCACCGCTGCCCCGCCGTGCCGGCAGCGGCGAAGACGATGCCCCGGGTCGTGAGGTCGAGGTCGGCGCTCGGAGCGACGATCGCCGCGTTGTTGCCGCCCAGCTCGAGCAGGCTGCGCCCGAAGCGCTCGGCGAGGCGCGGCCCGACCGCGCGGCCCATCCGCGTCGAGCCGGTCGCGCTGACGAGGGCCACGCGCCGGTTGTCGACGAGCGCCTCGCCGACCTCCGCCCCGCCGATGACGACCTGCGACACGTCGGTGGAATAGCCCGCCTCGCTGAGGGCCCGCTGCAGCAGCGCGTTGGCGGCGAGCGCACAGAGCGGTGCCGTCTCGGACGGCTTCCAGATGACGGTGTCGCCACAGACCAGCGCGACGGCGGTGTTCCACGACCAGACCGCGACCGGGAAGTTGAACGCGGAGATCACTCCGACGACCCCGAGCGGGTGCCAGGTCTCCATGAGCCGGTGCCCGGGACGCTCGGACGTCATCGTGCGCCCGAACAGCTGCCGGGAGAGCCCGACGGCGTAGTCGCAGATGTCGATCATCTCCTGCACCTCGCCACGCGCCTCCGAGGTGATCTTGCCGACCTCGATGCTGATCAGGGTGGCCAGGTCCTCCTTGTGCTGGGTCAGCAGCTCGCCCAGCCGCTTGACGACTGCCCCGCGCACCGGAGCCGGCACGAGACGCCACTCCTTGAAGGCGGCGTGGGCGCGGGCCACCGCCTCGTCGACCTCCGACACCTGCGCCCAGCGCAGGGACGAGACCGTCGCGCCGTTGACCGGGGACGTCCCCTCGCGGTCACCGGCCACGGCGTCGAGGTCCACGCCACAGCGACCGGCCGCCTCGGCGGCCCTGCGGCGCAGCTCCTCGGCTGCCGGCAGGGTGGCGCTGGTCGTCTCGATCCGGTCCTGGGTGGGGGTGCTGCTCGTCATGGGGACTCCTTCGTCATGATGCTCGGTACTGCTGCTGGCACGTCGTGCGCCGCGGGTAGCGCGGTGACCGTCTCGCGTCGTGGTCAGTCAGACGATGTTCTTCTCGTGGTGGAGCACGGCATGCTCGAACCGTCGCGCGTCGAACGCCGACACGTCGACGAACGGCGCCTCGCCGCGCCAGAGCGAGCACATCACCTCACCCATCGCCGGGCCGAGCAGGAAGCCGTGCCCGGAGAACCCGGTCGCGTAGAGGAATCGGCTCACGTCGGGCGCCTCGCCGATCAGGCCGTTGTGGTCCGGGGTGACCTCGTATAGGCCTGCCCAGCCACTCGCGATCCCGACCTCGCCGAGCGAGGGGGCGCGGCGCTCGATGGCCTCGGCCAGGCCGGGCAGCCACTCGTCGCCCCGGCTCAGCTTGAAGCCCGGCGTCTCGTTGCGGTCGGACATGCCGACGAGCATGCCCGGGCCCTCCTCGTGGAAGTAGAAGGTCGTCGAGAAGTCGATCGTCATCGGCATGGTGCGGTTCAGGTCCGCGATGGGCTCGGTGACGACGATCTGGCGCCGGACCGGGTCGACCGGCAGGTCGACCCCGAACCACTCGCCGACGGTGCGGGACCACGCGCCGGCACAGCAGACCACCGTCCCGGTCTCGACCGTTCCCGCCTCCGTCTCGACGGCGCGGATCGTCCCGTCGACGACGACGCCGCCGGTCACCCGACAGTTCGGGACGAGGGTGGCCCCGGCCCGGCGGGCAGCGCGCGCGTAGCCCAGAACGACCGACTCGGGCGTGCAGTGTCCGTCCCGAGGGGCGTAGGCGGCGGCGAGGACCCCGTCGGTGCTGATGATCGGGGCGAGCCGCTTCGCCTCCGCCGGGTCGATCATGCGGGCGTCCACGCCGAGCGACTGCTGCAGCGCGACGCTCCGCTCGAAGTCCGCCACGTCGGCCGGGTCGTCGAGCAGGAAGAGGTAGCCGTTCTGGACGAGGTCGATCTCTTGGTCGAACAGCTCGTCGAACCGCTCGAAGACGTCGAGGCCGTAGTTGCCCATGACGATGTTGGCCTCGTCGCTGAACGAGGCCCGCACGCCGCCGGCCGCCTTGCACGTCGACCCGGCCCCGAACGAGCCCTGGTCGAGCAGCAGGACGCTGCCTGCGCCGCTTCTGGCGAGGTTGTAGGCGGTGCTGAGGCCGATCACGCCACCGCCGATGACGACGACGTCCGCGCGGCTGGGAAGTCGCGTGCTCACAGGGTCCCTCCTAGCAGGGCGTCGATGATGTCCTCCTCAGACAGGAGCACCGTGCTCGCTGCGGGACCGAGAGGAATGATGCTGTCCTTGCTCGTGACTCGTGAAATCGCGCCCCGGTAACCGCCGTCGACGAGGGCCGTGACGACGCCCTCGGAGACGCCTCCGCTGCGGCGCGTCTCGTCGACGACGAGGACCCGGTCGAATCCGCGGGCTCGCTGAAGCAGGTCGTCGACCGGCAGCGGGGCGAGCCAGCGCAGGTCGTAGACCGTGGTGCGCGGAGCCGATCGGCCATGGCGGGCGGCCCGCTCCTCGGCCGCGGCGACCGCTCGGAGGCTCATCGGGACGCCGTTGCCGAAGGTCACGACGAGCACGTCGCCGCCCTCGCCGTGGGTCGCGCCGACGCCGGGCTCCGCGCGGTCGTGGCCCCATGTCTCGGGGGGCGCGTATGGCGCTGTCCACGCTCCGTCCCCGGGAGCGAGGTCGCGCGTGTGGTAGAGCGCGATGGGCTCGAGGAGCACGCAGACCCGGCTCTCCTCGCGGGCGAAGGCGGCCATGGCGCGGACGAGGCGCGGGGCCTCCGCGGCACTCGACGGGGTGGCCAGGACGAGCCCGGGGATGTCCCGGAGCACGGCCACGGAGTTGTCGTTGTGGTAGTGCCCGCCGAAACCCTTCTGGTAGGCGAGCCCCTGGACCCGCACGAGCATGCCGTTGCCGAACTGGCCGTTGGAGAAGAACCGGAGCGTGGCCGCCTCCCCGCGCAGCTGGTCCTCGGCGTTGTGCAGGTAGGCGAGGTACTGGATCTCCGGCACGGGAAGGAACCCGGCGAGCGCCGAGCCGAGGGCGGTGCCGAGGATGGTCTGCTCGTCGAGCAGGGTGTCGAAGACCCGTTGGGCACCGAAGCGCTTGCGCAGCCCGCGGGTCACCCCGTAGACACCGCCCTTGGCAGCGACGTCCTCGCCGAAGACGACGACCTCGCGGTGCAGGGCCATCAGGTCGGTCAGGGCGGCGTTGATCGACTGGGCCAGCGTGAGCGGGCCGGAGTCCTCCGGCAGCTTCCCACCGAAGGCCGCCTCCCGGCCGGCGGCGGGCGCGGACGCAGCGGACGCGGCACGGACCTGTGCGGGACTGCGCTCGGTGAGCGGCCGCATCACGGCCTCCGCGGAGTCGAGGCGCCGGACGGGCATGAGCCGCTTGGCGCGCTCCTCGACCTGCCTGCGGACCTGCTCGTAGCGCTCGACGAGCTCGTCCGTGGTCTGCACCCGGCGTGCGTGGAGGGCGCGCGCCGTGGCGACGAGGGGGTCAGCGGCATAGTCGCGCTCGATCTCGCGGCGGCTCCGGTAGGCCAGCTCGACGTCCGAGCCGGCGTGCCCCATGAGTCGGACCGTCGACAGGTGCAGGATCACCGGCTTGCGCTCGGTCCGGACCCGCTCGACCGCCTCGGCGGCCACGGCGAGGCACTGCTCGGGGTCGGTGCCGTCCGCCGCGACGTAGTCGAAGCCGGGCAGCGACTCCAAGGTGCGTCGGGTCCACCCGCTCGGCGTGCGGACGCTGATGCCGATGCCGTTGTCCTCGCACAGGACCAGCAGCGGCAACGGCACGCCGCGGTGGGCGAGCTGCCCGGCCGCGTTGAGGGCGCCGATCGCGGTGGAGTGGTTGACCGACGCGTCCCCGAGACTGGTCACCACGACGGCGTCGCCCGGGACGGGGGTGGCGACACCGAGGGGGCCTCGCCGGTCGAGCGCAAAAGCCATCCCGAGCGCCCGCGGCACGTGCGAGGCGATCGTCGAGGTCTGCGGGATCACCATCAGCTCGGGGTGGCCGAACACCTTGTGCCGGCCGCCGGAGATCGGGTCGTCGACCGAGCACGTCAGGCTGCGCAGGATGTCCGCCGCAGCGTCGCTGCCGGGCACCTGGCCGGCCCGGGCACAGTAGAACCCGCCGGATCGGTAGTGCAGCAGGGCGGGATCGCTCGGCCGCAGGGCCAGAGCCACCGCGGCGTTGGACTCGTGCCCGCTCGAACCGATCGTGTAGAACCCCTCCCCCTGCGCCTGCAGGTAGCGTGCCGCGAAGTCGAGGTGGCGCGAGAGCAGCTGCGCCTCGAAGAGGTCGAGCAGGAGCGCGTCGGAGACCCCCGTCCGGGCGGTGTCCCCCGGCTCCGCGGCGGTCCCTGAGTCGGTGACGGTCCCGGGGTCGGCCGTGTGACCGGTCAGGTGACCGGTCCAGCTGCGCACCTCTTGCAGGAAGTGCTCGTCGATCGGCCCGCTCATGCCGACAGTCTCCTCACTGCCTGCCCGTCCCGGCGCAGCTGTCCACGCATGCGCATCGCCTCCCGGACCCGGTCCTGGGCCATCGCGAGCGCGGCGTCGTAGGTCGTGCACTGGCGACGGACGCTGTCCTCGAGCACGGCGACGGCGTTGGGCCGCAGCTTCGCCGAGACCATGTCGAAGATGCGCGACTCGTCCACCGTGAAGGCGGAGTTGCGTGCGTCCATGGAGTAGGCCGCCGCGATGATGCCCCCGGCGTTGGCGATGAAGTCGGGCACCACGGCGACGCCGCGGGCGTGCAGCACCTCCCGGGCCTCGGGGCTCGTCGGCAGGTTCGCCCCCTCCACGACGAGCCGGGCGCTGAGGCGCCCGGCGAGGTCACGGTCGATGACGTCCTGGCGCGCGGCCGGCACGAGGACGTCGCAGTCGAGCAGGAGGGCGTCGTCCACGGGGGCGAGTCGCAGGCCGTAGTCGCGTATGCCGCTGTCGCCGGCCTCCGCGCGCAGCGTCAGGAGCCGCTCGACGTCGAGACCGTCGGGGTCGCTCACCGTGCCCTCGGCGTTCGAGACACCGACCACGGTGGCGCCCAGTTCGACGAGGCGGCGGGCCGCATGGGCTCCGACGGCACCGAAGCCCTGGATGACGACCCGGCTGCCGGTCAGCTCGCCCCCGAGGTGACGCGTCGCCGCGTCCACGGCCTCCGCCACCCCAAACCCGGTCACACCGAGCTGGTCGTACGGCGTGCCGCCGAGACAGCGGGGCAGCCCCGTCGACACGCCGCGGCTGCGCAGCTCGTCCACGAAGATGGCGGCATCTGACTCCGCCATCCCCATGTCGAGGCCGAAGACGTAGTGCTCGGGCACCTGGTCGGCCAGGGCCCGGGCGAACGCGCGCAGGATCTCCTCCTTGTTCGGCGCGTTGGGGTCACCGAGGATCCCCGCCTTGGCGCCGCCATGGAAGAGGTCCACTGCGGCCCACTTCCATGTCATGGTGCGAGCGAGCCGGGCCACCTCGCGAACCGTCAGGTTCGCGCTCATCCGGGTGCCGCCCTTGCCGGTGCCGCGTGCGGTGTTGTCCAGCACGAGGACTCCGCGCATCCCCGTCCGCCGGTCGGAGACGCAGACGACCCGCTCCGGACCCCAGGCATCCATCAGGTCAAAGACGTCAGTGTCTGGCACAGCTACCTCACTTCGATGTGGTCGTGTCCCCTCGGGACAGCTCCGACAGGGAAACGATGTGACATCGGCAGCGGCGTCCACCAGTTCCTGAGAGCGCCAAGTTGTTGGGTCTGCCCCAGCAACACTGGTCCTCCAGAGGTGGTGAGCAGACCGCCACCGCAGGCAGATTGGCGACGACGTCAGCGCCAACCGACAACGAGGTCACGATGCGTGGTTCCCAACCGGGTCTGCTTGCCCTGTCCGAGCAGGATGTCCGTCAGCTGTTGGACGAGGCGACCGCCCTCGAGTCGCAGCGGCACGCGTTCCGGGCCCTCGGCCTGGGACAGGCCCAGCAGCCGGGCCGCATCCTCATGGAGGGACCCGACAACACGAGCACGTTCTGCTACGCCGCCCAGGTGGATGCGACCAGCGGGGCTGTCTGCAAGTTCGGCGGCGTCGTGCCGGGCAACGTCGACCGCGGGCTGCCGAGCATCTCCGCAGTGATCGTGGTCCTCGACCCCGACACCGGGATCCCGGCAGCCCTCGTCGACGGCACCTCCGTCACCACCATCCGGACGTCGGCGGCCAGCGCGGTCGCGGCCGAGCACCTCGCCGCGCCCGGCTCGTCCGTCCTTGCCATCGTCGGTTCGGGTGTCCAGGCAGAGGCACACGTCCGGCTCATGCGTCATGTCCTGCCGCTTCGGCAGGTGCGTCTCGTCGGCCGCACCCGGCCCTCCGCCGAAGCGATGGCCGGCAGGCTGAGGGACGAGCTCGACCTCGACGTCCGGGCCGTCGCCACCGCCCAGGAGGCCCTCAGCGGGGCCCACGTCGTCGTCACGGCGACGACGTCGCAGTCGCCGGTCTTCGACCACGCCGACCTGGCCCCCGGGGCCACCGTGATCAGCGTCGGTTCCTATGCGGCAGGACGGTGCGAGGTCCCCCGGGACACCGTGCTCGCCGCCGAGTCCGTCGTCGTCGACCACCGAGAGGTGGCCGGTGAGCACGCCGGGCCGGTCGTGCAGGCGGTGGCGGACGGCGTGCTCGATCTCGGTGCGGTGGTCGAGCTCGGTGCCGTCGTGACGGGCCAGCAGCCGGGTCGGCGCACCGACGACGGGATCGTCTACTACAACAGCGTCGGCGTGGGCGTGCAGGACGCCGCAGCAGCAACGCTCCTCGTGCGCCGTGCCCGAGAGCACGGGCTCGGCAAGGCCATCGAGCTGTGACGCCGTCACGAGGAGCAGCCGGGGCGACAGCCACAGAGACGGTGGGCCTACCCCTCGGATCGGTGGGGCTCAGAGAGGTACACAACGACGCCGCGGCTCGGGCAAGGTTGCGGCACCTCGGGTTTCCCGGACGAAAGGAGGTGGGCACCGTGGCCCAGCCTGTCACTGATCCCGCCGCGGCGAAGTCCACTGGCATGGACGTCAGCCTCGAGCACATCGTCAAGGCGTACGGAGAGCACGTCGTCCTCGATGACGTCTCCCTGTCGGTCCGCGAGGGCGAGGTCTGCGCGATCATCGGCCCGAGCGGTGCCGGCAAGTCGACCCTGCTGCGCTGCATCAACCTGCTCGAGCGTCCCGACAGCGGCACCATCCGCGTCGGCGACACGACGATCGATGCCGGCCAGGAGGTCGGGGGCAAGCAGCTGCACGGCCTGCGTCGGCAGGTCGGCATGGTCTTCCAGTCGTTCAACCTCTTTCCCCACCTGACGGTGCTGCGCAACATCGCGCTGCCGCAGGAGCGGGTCCTCGGGCGCAGCCGCGCGGAGGCGGAGGACCGGGCGATGGAGCTGCTGCAGCGAGTCGGCTTGGGTGACAAGCCTGCCCAGTACCCGTCACGCTGCAGTGGCGGCCAGCAACAGCGCGTCGCCATTGCCCGCGCCCTCGCCCTCGACCCCAAGGTGATGCTCTTCGACGAGCCCACCTCCGCGCTCGACCCGGAGCTCGGTCTGGAGGTGCTCGCCGTGATGCGCGAGCTGGCCGACGAGGGCATGACCATGATCGTCGTGACGCACGAGATGCAGTTCGCTCGCGACGTCTCCGACCACCTCATCGTCATGGGGCACGGCACCGTCCTCGAGGAAGGCCAGCCGGAGAAGATCTTCACGGATCCCGCCACGGATCGGACCCGTCGGTTCCTGCGCGCGGTGCTGGAGCGCTGACATGGACTACGTCGGGCCGATTGCGAGCGGCATACCGATGTCGCTGCTCCTGACGGTGCTCGGCTTCGCCATCGGCGCCGTGGGCGGCATCCCGCTCGCACTCATGCGAAGGTCGCGGCTCCGCTCGGTGCGGTTCATCAGCCGCTCGATCATCGAGCTGTTGCGCGGCATCCCGCCGATCGTGTGGATCTTCCTCGTCTACTTCGGCATCGGCAACGGCCTGATCAAGGTGGAGCCGGTGCCGGCCGCCATCGTCGCGTTCGGGCTCATCTCGTGCGCGTACCTTGCCGAGATCTACCGCGGCGGCCTGTCGGCCGTGCACCGGGGGCAATGGGAGGCAGGCGTCGCGCTGGGCCTCAGCCACGGTGACCAGCTCGCCCGGATCATCGGCCCCCAGGTCATGCGCTACTCCATCCCGGCTGCGGCCACCTACGCGATCGGCCTGCTCAAGGACACCTCGATCGCCTTCACCATCGGCGCCCAGGAGATCCTCTTCTTCGCCGACAGCCAGGCGAAGCAGTCCTCGGATGCCTTGACGCCCTACCTCGTGGCGGCCGCAGCCTACATCATCCTCACCGTGCCCTGCGCGTGGTTCGCCCGCTCGGTCGATCGCCGCCTCCGCGTGAGGATCGCGTCATGACCGTGCTCCAGGACTGGCTCGGCTTCCTGCCCCAGCTCGCGTCGGGCCTGTGGGTCAGCGTCGTCGTCTGCCTTGCCGCGATCGTCGTCGGGCTGCCGCTCGGGCTGGCCCTCGCCCTCGGGTCGAGCGCGGGGAGCCGGGCCTTGCGATGGCCCGCCATCGCGGTCGTGGAGATCGGGCGAGGAGCACCCGCACTGGTCGTCCTCCAGGTCTTCTACTTCGGTCTGCCGAGTGCAGGGCTGACCCTGTCGTCCACGATGGCGGCCTGTCTCGCGCTCGCCCTCACCACCGCCGCCTACACGTCGGAGATCATCCGAGGTGGCCTGCAGGCAGTCCCCCGGGGAGAGCTGGAAGCGACCGAGGCGCTCGGGATGTCACGACCGGACGCGCTGCGCTTCGTCGTGATCCCACAAGGGATCCGCGTCGCGATCCCGCCCCTCATGGGGTTCGGCGTCCTGATCTTCCAGGCGACCTCACTCGCCTACACGATCGCCCTGCCGGAGCTGCTCGGACGCGCCTACAGCATCGGGTCGAGCACCTTCCAGTACCTCTCGGTGCTCGCACTGGCGGGCCTGATGTATGCCGCCGTGACGATCCCCGCCAGCCTGCTGACCGACCGGGTGGAGCGGCGGATGTCCCGCCACCTCGCCTGACCGGACCTGACCTCCGCACACCGTCGATCCACCACACCCAGCACCCCATCGCACCTCCGGCACCGATGCCGGAGGCGGACTGAAAGGCACATGCTCATGCGTCTACGCGCCACCATCGTGGGAGTCGCGATCCTCACCGCGCTCCCCCTCTCCGCCTGCGGAAGCCAGGGCTCCTCTGCTGACGTCGCGAAGGACTGCAAGCCCGCCCACAAGTTCTCGACGGTCACGGAGGGAAAGCTGACGGTTGCCGGCTACGACCTGCCGCCGTACGCGGCCCAGAGCGGCGGCAAGCTCACGGGAGTCGACCCCGACATCGTCGCCGAGATCGCCAAGATGGAGTGCCTGACCGTCGAGGCGAAGTGGATGGCGCCCGCCGCCGTGATCCCGACCGTCCAGAGCAACCGCGCCGACCTCGCCGTCGGCGACTGGTACCGCACCCAGGCACGAGCCAAGATCGTGAGCCTGAGTGACCCGATCTACGTCGACCAGATGGGCATCTCCTCCAAGGACGGCGTCGAGACGGTTGCTGCTCTCAAGGGCAAGAAGGTCGGCACGGTCGATGGCTACCTCTGGGTCGAGGACCTGAAGAAGTACCTCGGCGACTCGCTGCGGATCTACCCCTCGACCGTCAACATGAACCAGGACCTCAAGTCAGGGCGCATCGACATCGCCGTCGACTCCTACGGGTCGCAGAAGGTCACCAACCCGACGATGAAGATCATGGTGGCCAAGCCGGACCCCGCCGTTGCCGCCTCGCAGGAGGCTGCCCAGGCCTCCCTCCCGGTCCCGTCGGCCAACGCTGACCTGCTCAAGGCCATCAACGAGGACCTCAAGACGCTCCGGGACAACGGCAAGCTCAAGGAGATCCTCGTCAAGAACGGTCTCGACGGTTCGGCGGCCGACACCGGCGAAGCCCGCCTCATCTCCTGAGCGCCCGAGTGTGACCAAGGCTGAGCCGTGCTCCTGATCGAGGCGAGCGCCGTGCATGCGGCGCTGGACATCGAGCTGCTCATGGACGCACTCGAGGAGGCGCACCGTGGTCCGATGCCGGACCACGCCTGGCAGGTGCTCGAACAACCGGCCGCAGCCGGCCGGCAGGCGTTCCTGAGCCTGCCGGCCTGGCTGCCGGAGGACGGCCTCGGCGTGAAGCTCGTCTCGTCCTTCCCGAACAACCGTGAGCAGCACGGCCTGCCGACCGTGCACTCCCTCTATGTCTGGTTCGACCCGCGCACCGGAGTGCCCGTCGCACTGATGGACGGCGAGGCGCTGATCTTCCGGAAGACGGCGGCCGACTCCGCACTGGGATCCAGGTTCCTCTCACGGCCCGACTCGAGGACGTTGCTCATGGTCGGCGCCGGGGCACTGGCCCCCCACCTGGTCCGGGCCCACCTCGTGGCACGACCCGGCCTGCGTCACGTCGGGGTGTGGAACCGCACCCTCGTCTCGGCAGAAGCGCTCGTCGCTGATCTTGTCGCGACGGGCGTGGACGCGTTCGTCGTCGACCAGCTGGACGACGCGCTCGGGTCGGCCGACATCGTCAGCGCCGCCACGATGTCCAGCGACCCGATCATCAAGGGTGCCCTGCTGCGACCCGGGACCCATGTGGACCTCGTCGGCTCGTTCACGCCACAGATGCGAGAAGCGGACGATGCCCTGCTGCACCGGTCCGAGGTCTTCGTCGACTCCTACGGCGCGACGGAGCATTCGGGCGACTTCGTCGACCCCTGTGCACGCGGAGTGTTCTCCCTCGAAGACATCGCCGGTGACCTCACCGCCCTGGCCACCGGTTCGGCCGGCCGAAGCAGTCCCGCGGCGATCACCATGATGAAGAACGGTGGCGGCAGCCACCTCGACTACTTCACGGCGCGAGAGGTCCTCCGTGCCGTCGAGAGCGGGCGGGTCGCGAGCGGCATCAGCCGCATCTCCCTCGCCGCCCCGGGGCCTGCTGGCACCACGGGGTCAACCGATGGAGCAGCGCACCGAGCGGTGTCGCACGGTCACGAACCGACAGAAGGGACTCGATGATGAGCGAGTGGCTGCTGGACGAACCTCTGCAGGTCGGTCCACGAAGCCTCCGGGGGCGGGTCTTCCTCCCACCCCACCAGCCCGGCCTCGCCGAGGGCGGTCGGGTGAGCGACCGGTATGTCGCCTACCACCGCGAGCGAGCCCGCGCCGGGGTGGCCATGCAGATCACCGGCGCGACCCCCGTCGCGCCGTCGGTGGAGTGGTCCGACATCTGCCTCTGGAACATCGACGACAGCGTGGTCCCCGGCTACCGGCGTCTCGCCCGGGCCGTCCACGAAGAGGGCGGCACGATGCTCGCCCAGCTGGCCCATCCCGGCCCCACCGAGTTCGAGGGGCCCGAGGTCATCTCGGCCTCCCGGGTCTTCTCCGAGGTGACGCGACAGGTGGCGGTGCCGGCCACGGCCGAGCAGCTCGCCCGAGTCGTCGAGCAATACGCCGAGGCTGCGGAGCGGTGCCGGCGGGGCGACCTCGACGGGGTGGAGATCAGCATGGCGCACGGGTTGCTGCTCGCCGCGTTCCTGTCTCCCCTCACGAACCACCGAGACGACGAGTTCGGTGGCGACTTCGAGCGTCGTCTCGAGCTACCCCGCCGAGTGCTGCGAGCGGTGCGCGAGGCGGTCGGCCCGGACCTGATCCTCGGCATCCGGCTCGGTTCGGACGACCTCGTCGAGGGCGGGCTCACGCCCGTCGACGCCGCGCGGATCGCCCAGGCCTTCGAGTCCGATGTGGACTACATCAGCGTCATGGTCGGCAACAACAACCGGCTGGAGGCCCGGGTGCGGCACTGGCCGCCGACGCCGGCACAGCCGGGTCTCTTCCGGGGCGTCGCTCGCACCGTCAAGGCGGCAGTCTCCGTGCCGGTCGCCATGGTGGGGCGGGTCACCACCCTCTCGCTGGCCAACGACATCGTGGCCGCCGGTGACGCCGACCTGGTCGGCATCGTCCGGGGCCACATCGCGGACCCGGCCCTCATCATCAAGACCCGGGCGGGCCGCGCCTCGGACGTGCGGCCGTGCGTCGGCGTCAACGTCTGCACCAACGGGCTGCTCGCCGGGCGCACGCTGACCTGCATGGTCAACCCCGATGCGGGCGACCCGGGAGCGGCTGCGGCACGCGACCTCCAGGGCCACCGCTCCGTCGTCGTCGGCGCCGGCCCCGCCGGCCTCGAAGCGGCTCGCCGCCTGGCAGAGCGGGGCAGCGCGGTCACCCTGGTCGATCGAGCGTCGGCCATCGGGGGGCAGATGGCCGGCTGGACGGCCGCTCCCAGCCGGCTGGAGGTGCGGGACTTCCTCACCTGGCAGGAGCGCCAGCTGCGCCAGCTGGGGGTCGACATCAGGCTGGGCACGACTGCCGACCTCGACCTCGTGCAACACCTCGAGCCCGATGACGTCATCGTGGCCACAGGCGCCGTCCCGTCCGGGCTCGTGCTCCAGCACGACGACGGCACCGTGGCCCTCGTCGACCCCATTCGGGCGTTCTCCGAGCCACCCACTGGAACCGTCCTCGTGTTCGATGAGGTCGGCCAGCTCGACGGTGCACTCATCGCGGAGTTCCTTCACGCGGCCGGCACGACCGTCGTTCTCGCCACCTCCCGGCTCCACGTGGGCGAGGGCGAAGGCATCAACACGCTCTACCCGATGCTCCGCACCTTGGGCGACGCCGGAGTGCCCACGATCGAACGGGTCAGGCCCGTCGCGGTGCGCGACGGCGAGGTCCACCTGGCCGGCGTCTTCGGCGGTCCGGCCCGGCGGGTGCCGGCCGACGCGCTCGTGTGGTGGTCCGGCGGTGAGCCGGTCCTCGACCTGCACGGGACCTTGACCGGCGCCGGCCGCAACAGCCACCTGATCGGTGATGCCCTGCGTCCGCGACGGACCACGGACGCTGTCGCCGACGCCAAGGAGGCCGTCTCGACCATCACGGCCAGGCAGTCGGAACTCGTCTCGTGACGCTCTCGTCGCTCCGCCGGTGCCGGCACCCACGCCCTCGGCTGACCACGTGAGTCGGGGCGGCCTGGGCATGGCTGCGGCCGATACTCTGGGCGCCATGCTCAACCCGCTCCATCTGCGCACGCTGATGACGGTCGTCCGGACCGGCTCCTTCGCGGACGCAGCGAGGGAGCTCGGCTACACGGCCTCGGCCGTCTCCCAACAGATGGCGCTGCTGGAGCGGCAGGTCCGGATGCCGCTCTTCGACCGGTCGCCCCGCAGCGTCACCGCGACGCCGACCGCGGTGATGATCGCCGAACGTGCGCGCGAGTCGCTCTCGGCACTCGACGTCCTCGACGAGGAGGTCACCGGCCTCGCGCAGGGAAGACTCGGGGTGCTGCGGGTCGGCAGCTTCCCGACCGCGAGCCAACGGCTGCTGCCAGTCGCCCTTGCGCACTACCAGGACCGGCACCAGGGCGTGCACATCGAGCTGGACGAGGCCGAGGCCGACACTCTCGCCGCCCGCGTCGCCGATGGCCAGGGCGATCTCGCCCTCGCCTATCGCTACGACCTCGTGCCGCGATCGCTGCCCAACGGGCTGGGCTCGGAACGGCTGCTGCACGAGGAGCTGCTCCTCCTGCTGCCGGCCGACGACCCCATCGCCGATGCCGACGCCATTGCACTGACCGACCTGCAGGAGCGGACCTGGGTCACCACCCGCGTGGGCACTCCCGGGACCGAGTGCCTCCACCGGCTCTGCGCCGAGTCCGGTTTCGCGCCCCGGATCTCCTTCCGCAGCAACGACTATGCGGTGATCCACGAGTTCGTCCGGCGGGGCTTCGGCATCGCCCTCATCCCGGCGCTGAGCCACACACCGAGCTCCGGCATCCGGAGTCGGCGACTGGACGGAGTGACCGCCCGGCGCCACGTCCACGTGCTGGTGCGCTCGCGCATGCTCAATCCCGCCGTCGCCGACTTCGTGCAGTCGCTGCACGCCGCCGCCGCCCAGGTCGCCGAGGACCACCCCGACCTCTCCGCGTGACGGCGAAGAGGTCGGGGCGGCGGTCTCAGGCGAAGACGCTGAAGCTGCTCCGCGTCCGGTCGACCGGTCGGAGCCGGCTGTAGTCGCTGAGGTCAACCGTGAGCCCGGTGACGGGCAGGGTCAGCCGGGTGGGCACCCGGTCATGGTCCTGGCCCGCCTCGCTCGCCTCGATGATCGCGGCCAGCACCTGGCCGACGACGGGAGCGTTCTTGAACTGGTTGCCACTCGTGCCGATCGCGACGTAATAGCCGGACAGGCTGGTGCGGTCGTAGATGGGCACCCAGTCATCGGACACGTCGTAGACGCCGACGACGCCCGACGGCCGGTTGGGGACCGTGAGCTCCGGGAGCCGGCGGGCGGCGCGATACGCCTGCGCCTCGTAGACCTCCTTGCTCACGGTCGGCGCATAGCGGTCCGCGTCGTCGAGCCACTGCAGCTCATCGCACTCCGGCTCTGCACCGCCCACCAGGAACCCGCCAGCGGGGGCGCCACGGAAGTAGGTGCCGAGGTCGAGGTCGGCGACCATGGGCCCCGGCACCTCGTGGTTCCAGGTGGGTGGCGCCGCGAGGTGATGCACCTCCTGACGCATGGGCCGCGTGCTGATGCTGAAGTCGTCGAGCACTCCGGCCATCTCGTTGATGACACCGGAGTGCGGCCCGGAGACATTGACCACGACCGGTGCCAGCACGGTCGTCCCGTCGGCCAGCTCGACACCACGGACTTCGTGCTCGTCGCGCACGATTCCGGTGACCTGAGCGCGGAACCGGAAGTCGGCACCGTGGCGCACTGCAGCGGCCATGAGGTTGTGGGCCGCGAACACCGGGTCGTCCACGAAGCCACCGTCCGGTGTCCAGTACGCCGTCAGCGACCCCTCCGGCGGATCCCAGAACGCCTCGTCGGTGACCGGCTTGGGTGGCCAGAACCGGCCGGGTTCGAGAGCCGGCAGCTTTGCGCGGACGGTGTCGCTGTCCCATTCCTCGTAGGGGACGCCCGCACGGTCGAAGAAGCTGAGCACCTTCGATCGTTGTTGTCCCGGCGACTCGAGGCAGAGGGCCCCGGTCTGCACGAAGTGAGCGAGCTGCCCATCGTCCGTGCCTTCGAGGTAGCGCTCCCAGTCCGCCCAGAGCTGCTTCGCCTCCCACGCCACGGCGACCGCCGTGAAGGTCGAGTAGTTGAACCGGATGCAGGCCGAGGAAGCGCTCGTCGAGCCGTGTCCGGCACCCGGTCCTCGGTCGACGACGACGACGCGACGACCGCGCCGCGCGAGCTCGTAGGCGACATCGCAGCCGATGACGCCGGCACCGATGACGACGACGTCCGTCGTCACTCTCTGGTCCGACATGACTCCTTCTTCCATGTTTGGTCGGGATGGTGGGTAGCGAAGAATCAGGTGGCGATCGCGTTGGGCGGCGCGCAGTAGAGGACACGCAGCGGCTCCGCGCCCCGGTTCATCGTCTGGTGCGCCGTGCCGGCGGGCATGTACACGACCTCGCCGGCGCGAGCGACCATCGCGGTGCGGTCGTTGGGCAGGACGACCGTGGCCTCCCCGGAGATCACGTACTGGAACTCGTCCAGCTCGTGCTCGTCCACCCAGAAGGACTCGCCCGGGAGCGCCTCCCAGATGCCGACCTCGAAGCGATCGGTGTCGATCAGGGTGCGGACCAGGGCGTCACCGGGCTCGAAGCGATCGACCGGGCCCGAACGGGCGGGCCGGGTGTACAGCGTGGGGCCGACGGTCTCGGGTCGGATCACCCTGGGTCGGTTGTCTGTCACGGTGCTGCCTTTCAGGAGTCGACGACGAGGGGTGAGGTGGGGCGGGAGCAGCAGATGAGGATCTTGCCGTTGTCGATCTCGCGTTGCCGGATGCCGCCCTGATGGGTCATGTCGACGGTCCCATCGAGCAGGGTCGTCTTGCAGGTGCCGCACATCCCGAGGCCGCAGGAGGAGGGCAGCGTCAGGCCGGCCTCCAGTGCGGCGTCGAGGACGAACTGGTCGGGCCGGCAGGTGACGGTGCGACCGCTCTTGCGGAAGGAGACCTCGTATCCGTTGGGCTCCGTCTGCGACGCAGACCCTTCCCCTGAGGAGACGGCCAACGGAGTCAGGTCACGAGCCAGGTCCTCGAAGACGAACGTCTCCTCGTGGTATCGGGTCGAAGGCAGGCCCAGCGCGCGTAGTGCTGCCTGGGCCGCGGCCATGAACGGTCCCGGCCCGCAGACGAACGTCTCACGCTCCGCCGCATCCGCGACGGCGGCCGACAGCAGGGCTGTGCCGACTCGGCCCCGCAGCCCGCTCCAGCCGCCCTCGCCGCCCTCGTCCTCGACCACGTGCAGGAGCCGCACCCCGGGATTGCCGGCGGCGATGGCGTCCAGCTCGGTACGGAACACGATGTCCGCAGGCGTCCGGGCGAAGTGCACGAAGGTGACGTCGGCGGACGATCCCAGGTCATGGAGGGTGCGCATCATCGCCATCAACGGCGTGATCCCGCTCCCCGCTGACATGAAGAGGTACCTCGGTGCCGGGTGGTGCGCGATGCTGAACGTGCCGAACGGCCCGTCGACCCGCAGCTCCCCGCCGGGGTGCAGGTGCTCGTGCAGGTGGTTCGAGACGATCCCGCCCGGCACGCGCTTGACCGTGATGGACAGGGTGTGAGGGCGCGTCGGCGGCGAGGTGATGGTGTAGCACCTGCTCAACGTCTTGCCGTCGACCTCGACCGACACGGTGACGTACTGTCCGGGCAGGTGGCGGAACCGGTGTCGCCCGCGGCTGCCCAGCACGAACGTGCGGACGTCATGGATGACCTGCTGCACCTGGTGACACACGAGCGCGCCGTCCACGTCCCCGTCCCAGATCGGCCGGTCCACGAGCAGCAGCTCGAGGGTGCCGTCTGTCTGCAGGGCGGACCCGCCGACGCCTTGAGGACTGATCATGCCGTCGTCTGACGCAGCCGGGTGAGGTACCACGACACGAACGCCTCGACCTGGTTCTCCGTCGGCGAGTAGGGGCCACCCACGTAGGCGGGACTGCTGACCCCGGCCTGGGTGCGCGCGACCAGCGCGCTGTCCTGGGCGTTCGTCGCGCGCCAGACCGCGGTGAGCGAGTCGACGTCGTAGTCGGTCCCCTCGACCGCGTCCTCGTGCACCAGCCAGGTCGTGCGCAGCAGCGTCTCCCCGGGAGCGACCGGGATGACCGAGAAGGTCACCGCGTGGTCCGCGAGGAAGTGGAACCAGCTGTTCGGCTGCATGTGCAGGGACAGGTCGCCGAACCGGGCCGTGGTGAAGTCACCCAGCAGCTTCTGGCACAACCGGGAGCCGTCTGCGCTGTAGGACTCACCGGCGAGGTCCAGGGGCATGCGCTCCACCCGGAATCCCGTCGCGCGGGTGTCGAGCTCCTCACGGACCTCGATCGGCACCTGCCGAGCCCGGCAGGTGTCGTGGAGGTCCGACTTGGCGCGCTCGTACCTCTCGAGCACCGGTCGCAGCCGCGGCGTGATGTCCTCCTCGGTGTAGCCGAAGAGGGGGAAGAGCGAGGCGATCAGCTCGGGGTGCCCGTCGCAGTGGTAGCACTCACGGTTGTTCTCCATGACGAGCTTCCAGTTGCCCTGCTCGACGATGTCGATCTGGGCCGCGACCTTGGTCCGCTCCAGCTGGTGCGGCGCGAGGTACGGCGTGACGACGTTCGCCACCTCCTCCAGGTCGGCGGGCGGCTCCTGCGCGAGGCAGATGAAGATGAGGCCTGCCACATTGCGGACGTGGACCTGCTTGAGGCCGAAGCACGACGGGTCGAAGCCGGGCGGTTGCGACTCGGCATGCAGGAGCGAGCCGTCCGTGGCGTAGGTCCACCGGTGGTAGCCGCAGACGATGTTGCCCACCGAGCCGCGCTCCTCGGTCAGGACCCGTGCCCCGCGGTGGCGACAGACGTTGTGCAACGCCCGCACCTGCTCGTCATCGTCACGAAGGACGATCACGGACCACGGTCCGACCGTCACCGTGAAGAAGTCACCCGGCTCACGGACCTCCGCGGCGGTGCCCACGAAGATCCAGTGCTGGGCGAAGATCCGGCGGACGTCCACGTCGAAGATGTCCGGGCTCGTGTAGAAGGCCGCCTCCAGGCTGCGACCTGGCTCGCGGCGAGCCAACAGCTCGTCCAAGGGGTCGTGCACGGGGGTCTCGGAGAGTGTCATCGCCGTCTTCCTTCCTGTTCGTTCGGTGGGGTGGCCGCTGCGCCTCAGTCCTGGGCGAGCGCGGTGATCAGTTGGTGCCGGTCCAGGCCTTGACGACGGACTCGTTCTTGGCGATCCACGCCTTGGCCGCCGCCTGCTCCTTGCCCTGACCGGCCTCGGAGATCATCAGCTCCAGGCTCTGCAGCTGCTCGGGCGTCATGTGGAACTTGGCGAGCTCGGCGGAGACCTTCTGGTTGCCCTCGGCGAACTTCTTGCTCGCGATGGTCTTGTACGTGTCCATCCCGCCGAAGCTGCCCTTCGGGTCCTCGAGCAGGACCATCGGGTACTTGCTGAAGGCCCAGTGTGGCTGCCACAGCGTGACGGCGATCGGCTTCTTCTCCTTGACGGCCTTGTCGAGCGCGGCCAGCATCGCCGGAGTGCTGCCGTCGAGGATCTTGTAGCCCGACAGGTCGTAGTCCTTGACCGCGTTGTCGTGCAGCTGGCGCATCAGGCCGGAGCCGGCCTCGATACCGACGATCTGGCCGTTGAACTCGTTCGCCTTGCCCTTGAGGTCCGCCATGGACTTCAGCCCGGTGTAGTCCGGCACGGCAACCGCCTGGGTGAGGGTGTCGTACCACTGGCCGAGGACGGTGAACTTGTTGTCGAACCGCTTCCAGTAGTCGGAGTGCGTCTTTGGCGTGGCGCAGATGAAGAGGTCGAGCTGCCCGTCCGCGACGCCGGAGTACAGCCCGGCCACCTCGAGCTGGCTCAGCTTGACCTGGTAGCCCTGCTGCTCGAGCAGCTCCTTCCACAGGTAGCTGTTGGCGATGTTCTCGTCCCAGGCGATGTAGCCGATGTTGATCGTCTTGCTCGCGCTGCCGCCGGCGTCGGCGCTGGCGGGGCCGGACGAGCTGCAGGCGGAGACCGAGAGGGTCGTCGCGATGGCGAGGGTGGCGCCGATGATGCTGGTGGTGAGACGGCGAGAAAGCATGGGGGACTCTCCTTGGTGACGGGCTGACGTGGAGCGGGTTGGCACGGGATCGGACTGGTCAGGCGGCGGCCGGGGCCGGCTCGGCCTCCGGCTCAAGCGCTTCGATGGCTTCTGTTCGGGGGCGACGGCGAGGCCGAGGGAAGGCGCTCGTGAGCCGGTCGAGGAAGATGGCGAGGAACACGACACCCAGACCGCCCTCGAAGCCGACCCCGATGTCGAGACGGCTGATGCCCTGGACGACGACGGCGCCGAGGCCCCCGGCACCGACCATGCCGGCGATGACCACCATGGACAGCGCCATCATGATCACCTGGTTGATGCCCGCCATGATCGACGGGACTGCGAGCGGCAGCTGGACCTGGCGCAGCAGCTGCCACGGCTTCGCGCCGAAGGCGATGGAGGCCTCGACCATCTCAGGGTCGACCTGCCTCAGGCCGAGCTCGGTGAGGCGCACGCCTGGTGGGATCGCGAAGATGAACGTCGCGACGACGGCAGGCACGACCCCGATACCGAAGAGGAACACGGCCGGGATGAGGTAGACGAACACCGGCAGGGTCTGCATGAAGTCGAGGACCGGGCGGATGACGGTGCTGGCGCGGCTGCTGCGAGCCGCCCAGATCCCGGCCGGCACTCCGACGAGCACCGCGACGATGCTCGCGACGAGGACGATCGCGAGCGTCTCCATCGTCTGGCCCCACAGCTGCATGGAGTCCACCAGGAGCAGACCGAGGAGGCTGAACACAGCAAAGCCGATGCCTCGCGCCCAGAAGGCGAGGGCCGCCGCGAGCGCCACGATCACGAACGGGTGTGGCGCGGTCAGCGCAGCGAGGACCACGTCGATGAGTGTCTGCATGACGGCGGCGATGCCGTCGAAGAAGCCGGACATGTTGTCCTGCAGCCAGGTGATGATGGCGGCGACCACATCGCCGATGTGGAACTCAGGCATGAGCGGGCCTCCTCTGGTCCGCGAGGGTGTTGAGCAGGGACGCTCGTGGGATGACCCCGAGCAGCTTGCCGTCGTCGTCGGTCACGGCCAGCGGCACGCAGTGGCGGCCGACGAGCGGCATGACTTCGATGAGACGGGCCTCCGGGGACGTGGTCGCGAAGGTGCCGGAGGCCAGCGACTCGATGCGTGGGCAGCCAGCCTCGATGCCGTCGGCAAGGTCTTGGTCCCCGACCGCACCGATGAGCTTGCCGGCCTCGTCCAGCACATAGACACCGATCGCCTCCGCGTTGCCCATCCGGTCGAGCACCGAACGGGGGTCCTCCCCGGTGCGCGCCGTGATGATGGGCGGCCGCATGATGTGCTCCGCGGTCACGACGCGGGACCGGTCGACGTCCGAGACGAAGTTGGCGACGTAGTCGTCCGCCGGTGCGGCCAGGATCTCGGCGCCGGAGGCGAGCTGGACGACGCGTCCGTCGCGCATGACCATGATCCGGTGACCGAGCCGCATGGCCTCGTTGAGGTCGTGTGTCACGAAGACGATGGTCTTGCGCATCTCCGCCTGCAGGCCGAGGAGCAGGTCCTGCATGTCCCGGCGGATCAGCGGGTCGAGCGCGCTGAACGGCTCGTCCATCAGCAGCACCGGGGCATCGGTCGCCAGCGCGCGCGCCAACCCGACCCGCTGACGCATGCCGCCGGACAGCTCCTGGGGCCGGACGTGTCCCCACTGTCCGAGGCCGACCGTGTCGAGGGCAGTCTGAGCGCGCTCGAGGCGCTCCTTCTCGGGCACACCGCGCACTTGGAGGCCGTAGGCCGCGTTCTCCCGCACGGTTCGATGGGGAAAGAGCGCGAAGTGCTGGAACACCATGTTGATGGTGGAGTTGCGGACGTCCCGGAGCTGTCCGTCGTCCATCGACAGGAGGTCCTGACCGCCGATCTGCAGCGAGCCCGAGGTCGGGTCGACAAGCCGGTTCAGCATGCGCAGCAGGGTCGACTTGCCCGACCCGGACAGCCCCATGATGACGAACAGCTCCCCCTCCTCGACGGTGAAGCTCACGTCGTCGACGGCAAGGGTGCCCTCCGACGTCGGTTCTCCACGTCGGGCGAGCCTGCGTTCTGAGCGGGCCGGCTCATATCGTTTGGTCAGGCCTCGGGCCTCGATCATCGGTGCCATGGCGAATCACCTCGGGGGTGTGGGAGGGGCTGAGATGAGCCGGGGTCGCTGCCCCGGCCTGCGGAGTCGGTCATACGACGGCGGTGGAGGCCAGCACCTCCCTGACGGCGGCGGAGGCGACGACAACGTCGGCCCACGCCTCGCCGACGCTCTTGAAGAGCCGCGGCCGGTCGGTATGGATGGTCACGTCGCCTCGCACGAGGTCGCCGAGGTCGCCGTCGATCGCGGTGCCCGCCGGGACGCCGTCATCGATGGCGATGACGATGTCTCCCGCCTCGGTGAGCGCGGACGGACGGGACTCGACGATGACGGTTGCCCTTCGGACCAGGGCCGCATCGACCTCCCGTCTCGTGGGCGAGTGCGAGCCGACCGCCACGACCGTGGCCTGTGGACGAAGCGCGCGAGAGTCGAACAGCGGGTCGGCAGCGGTGGTGCAGCAAGCCACGATGTCTGCCGAGGCGATGTCCGCGGGCGTGCCGGATACGGCAGCGATGCCGGCGTCGCCGAGCTGCTCGACGACGGTCTCGACGGACTCGGGCCGGCGCCCGATGACCCACACGTGTTCGAGGGGGCGCACCGAGTCAATGGCCAGGGCATGCGCGACCGACTGCGGTCCCGTCCCGAACAGCGCGAGCGACCGTGCCGGGCCGGGCGCGAGATGGCGGACCGCGAGAGCGGAGAGGCCCGCTGTCCGGAGCAGCGTCAGGGTGCGTGCCTCGAGCACGGCGGTCGGTGCCAGCGTCACGCCGTCGAAGGCGACATGGACGCCCTGGATCCGTGGCACGGCAGGTCCTGCGGAGCCATCGTGCACCGCCACGACCTTGACGCCGACGTCCACGCCCACCTCGGCAGGCATGAGGAGGAGCTCACCCGCGGTGACCGGGACGCCGGTGCGAGGTGGCAGGTCCCTGCGGCTGGCCCCGTCCCGGATGGCCGACTCCAGGGTGTCGACGACGTGCGGCCAGGGCAGCGCCTGCCTCAGGGAGGCGGCGTCGATCCACGGGATCCGCGTTGCGCTCACGGCTGGCTCCGTCCGGTCGTCACAGCGCGAGGCACAGGCGCAGCGCGTCGTAGATGGCGGCGTGGATGTTGCGGCTCGTCACCGCGTCACCGATGCGGAAGAGCTGGTAGCGGCCGTCGGCATTGCGCGTCACCTCTTGGGGCCGGCCGGCGAGAAGCGCCTCCTGGTCGACCTCTCCCCCGTTGCGGGAACCCGGGCGCAGCTCGTGGTAGAGGTCGGCGACGGGCAGCGTGCCGTGCTCGACGACGACGTGATCGACCAGCCGAGTCACCTCGAGGTCGGCGTACTCACTCCACAGGACGGCCTCGAGGCGCCCGTCGGCCGAGCGTCGGACCCGGCGGAGGTAGTACGGCAGGGTCACCTTCACACCGTGCTCGGCGAAGCTCCTGAGGTAGGCCGGTGAGTTCATCGCACCGACGTCGGGGGCGATGACGCGCTCGGGGGTGACGAACTCGACCGGGGTGCCGCGCATGGCGAGCGCCTCGGCCGCGTCCATGCCGGGGTAGCCGCCGTGGTCGTCGAAGACGAGGACGTCTCCACGTGGCCGCAGCGACCCGTCCATCACGTCCCAGACGTCGTGGACCAGCTCCGCTCCCTCCCCGAGGAACTCCCGGTTCGGCATGCCCCCCGTCGCGACAATGACGACGTCGGGGTTCTCGGCGAGGACGTCGGCCGCCTCCGCAAAGCGGCCCAACCGGATCTCGACCCCGTGGTGCTTGGCCTCAGCGAGGCGCCAGTCGACGATCCCGATGAGGTCACGGCGGTGCGGCGACGGCGAGGTGAGGCGGATCTGGCCGCCGACCTCGTCGTTGGCCTCGAACAGCACGACATGGTGGCCCCTCGCGCCGAGGACCCGGGCCGCCTCGAGCCCAGCCGGGCCGGCGCCGACGACGACCGCCCGTCGGGGGGCCCCGCTCCGGCGGCCGATCTCATGCACGAGCGTCTGCTCGCGGCCGGCCGCGGGGTTGTGGATGCACTTCGCGTCGCCGCTCTGGTAGATCGCGTCCAGGCAGTAGTTGGCTCCCACGCAGGGCCGGATCCGGTCCTCCTCACCCGCCGCGATCTTGTTGACGAGGTGCGGGTCCGCGATCTGGGCGCGCGTCATCCCGACCAGGTCGACCAGCCCCTCCCGCACCGCGTAGCGGGCCGTCGCCACATCGGCAATCCGTGACGCGTGCATCACCGGGATGTCGAGCTCCTGTTTGATCCGACCGGTCCACTCGAGGAACGGAGCGGAGGGCTGGCCCATGGACGGAATGACCTTGGAGAGCGTGTGGTCACTCTCGATCGAGCCCTTGATCGTGCTGACAAAGTCGATCCCGTCGGCGACGTAGGCCTTGAGCGCGCTGATCGCCTCGTCCTGGGCCAGGCCACCGGCGCGGTCTTCGTCGAGCATCATCCGGATGCCGACAATGAAGTCGGGCCCGACGGCCTCGCGTACTGCCCGGATCACCCGCCGGGGGAAGGCCATCCGGCCCTCCAGGTCCCCGCCCAGCTCGTCGTCACGGTGGTTCGTCCAGGGTGAGAGGAAGCTGTCGAGAAAGTGCCCGTATGACTGCAGTTCGATGCCGTCGAGGCCGCCGGCCTGGCAGCGGGCGGCCGCCTCCGCGTAGTGGCGCACGATCCGGTCGAGGTCCCAGCTCTCGGCCTCCTTGGGGAAGGCCCGATGAGCAGGCTCCCGCAGCGGTGAGGCGGACAGGACCGGCAGCCAGTCCCCTGTGTAGTTGCTCGTCCGGCGCCCGAGGTGGGTCACCTGGCACATGACGGCCGCGCCCGCCGCGTGCACATCGTCGCTGAGGCGACGCAGCCAGCTGACGACCTCGTCCTTGTAGAGCACGAGGTTGCCGAAGGACGGTGGGCTGTCCGGGGAGACGATGGCTGAGCCACCGATCATCGTGAGCCCGACGCCGCCGCGCGCCTTCTCCAGGTGGTAGAGGCGGTAGCGGTCCTTCGGCATCCCGTCCTCGCCGTAGGCCGGCTCGTGGGAGGTGCTGACAACGCGATTGCGCAACGTGAGGTGCTTCATCGTGAAGGGCTGCAGCAGGGGGTCGTGCGACGCGAGGCTCACCCAGACGCTCCTTTGCGTGACCGGTAGTCGATTACCGGCTATCGTGTGGGCATTACCCATCACTGTCAAGAGGTGAGCCACATGTCAAACCTCGCCGCCCAACGCCTCGCTCCGACCCAGAGCCTGCGCGACAAGGCGCTCGAGATCCTGCGTCAGGCGATCGTCACCGGCCAGATCGCCCCCGGCGAGCTCTACTCGGCCACGGCCCTCGCGAAAGAGCTCGGCGTCTCGGTGAGCCCGGTGCGTGAGGCCATGCTCACCCTCGTCAACGAGGGGGCGCTCGAGGCGGTGCGCAATCGGGGCTTCCGGATCCCGGAGTTCACCGAGCAGGACCTGGCCGAGGTCTTCGACCTGCGCCTCCTGCTCGAAGTGCCCAGCATGGGTCGACTGGCCGGGATGGACCTTGACGATGCGCAGGCCGAGCTCGAGCGCCTCGTGGTGGCGACGGAGGACACGGTTCACGACGCCACCGAGTTCCTGGCCCGGGACCGCGACTTCCACCTCTACCTGTTGGCGCTGCGCGGGAACGCACGCCTGGTCGACATCGTGAGGGTGCTGCGGGACCAGACCCGGCTCTACGGGTTGGGCCCGGGGGCCAATCGCCAGCTGCGGGTCGAGGCCGCTCGGGAGCACCGTGAGCTCGTCGAGAAGATCCTGCACGGTGATGCCGCCGGAGCGGAGGACGTGATGCGACGGCATCTCGAGCACATCCAGCAGGACTGGTACGGCGGCACCCCGACCGCCACGCGCCAGGGCGCCTGAGGCCCGGCAGAAGGCAGGCACGTGATGACGGCACCCGCTTCCACAGACGCCTCGTCCGGGGTCGATGACGACCGGCTCGTCCTCAGCAGCGTCGAGCAGGAGATGCTCGCGGGCCGGCGGGGACCCGGCGTGGCGATGGCCATGCGCGTCGTCACGTCGTTGGCGACGGTGCGCGGCGCCCAGCGCCTCGTCGAGGTCCAGTCGGCTCACATCGACGGCTGCCTCTACCACGGTCAGGCCGGGCTCGACTTCGCCACTCGGCTGCACGCCCTCGGGGCCCGCGTGACGGTCCCGACGACCCTCAACGTCGGGTCCCTCGACCTGCTCCACCCGGGACTGGTGCGCGAGCAGACCGACCACGAGCGCGAGGTCGCGCAGAACGGTCGGGCACTCATGGACGCCTACGTGGCTCTCGGAGCCCGCCCGACCTGGACCTGCGCTCCCTACCAGCTCGCCGCACGGCCGGCCTTCGGTGAACACGTCGCCTGGGCCGAGTCCAACGCAATTGCCTTCTGCAACAGTGTGCTTGGCGCGCGCACGGACCGCTACGGAGACTTCCTCGACATCTGCGCCGCGATCACCGGTCGGGCCCCCTTCGCTGGGCTGCACACGGACGCAGCACGGGCCGGTGAGGTCCTCGTCGACTGCACCGCCATCCCCACGCGAGTGCTCGGCCTCGACCTCACCGCGCCCCTGCTCGGCTATCTCGTCGGCTCCAGGGTCGGCACCCGCAACCCCGTCCTGCTCGGCCTGCCGACCGCCACCACAGAGGACCAGCTGAAGGCCTTCGGCGCCGCGGCGGCGTCCTCCGGTGGCGTCGCGATGTTCCACGTCGTCGGCGTCACTCCGGAGGCGCCGACCGTCGAGGCGGCCCTCGGCGGGTCCCCGCCGCGGGAGACGATCGCGCTGACCTCGGACGACCTCGTGGCGGCCCGCCGCGAGCTGTCCACGGCCACGGACTCCCGCCTCGACGTGGTCAGTGTCGGCACCCCGCATGCCTCGGTCGACGAGATCGCCGCCCTGGCCCGCCTCCTCGAAGGCGGCCGACCGGTCGCCCCTCACGTCGACTTCTACCTCTCGACCGGCCGGTCGGTCCTGGCCGAGGCAGAGCGGCTCGGCTTCCTCGACATCCTCACGAGGAGCGGGGTCCGAGTCGTCGTGGACACCTGTACCTACGTCACCTCGGTGCTGCGGCCGGGCGCCCGCACCGTCATGACGAACAGCGGCAAGTGGGCCCACTACGCGCCCGGCAACCTCGGAGTGGAGGTCGTCATGGCCAGCCTTCCCGAATGCGTCGAGTCGGCCCGGGCCGGAAGGGTCGTCATCGATGACGCGCAGCTTCGCTGACCCCGGCCCTGGGCGGCCGGAGCCGATCGCGGGTCGCTGCCTCCACAGCGGAGCCGCGCGGGGAGCGGTCCTGCACCTCGACGAACCGCTGTCGTTCTGGGGCGGCACGGACCACTCCGGCCGGATCATCGACCAGCACCATCCACAGTGCGGCGAGTCGGTCGCCGGCGTCGTCCTCGTCATGCGCAGCGGCCGCGGCTCGAGCTCGAGCTCCTACGTGCTGGCCGAGCAGCTCCGGGTCGGCACCGGGCCTGCGGCCATCGTCATGTCGGAGCCCGACGCGATCGTCACCCTCGGCACGATCGTCGCTGCCGAGCTGTACGAGCGGGCCGTCCCGGTCGTCATGGTGGCGCCGGACGACCTTCACGCCCTGAGGACGGGCGCACTGGCCGCCATCGACGCCACCCCCGACGGCGCCGTCATCACCGTGGCGACACCGCCGCGACCCGACGGTCAGCGCTGACCCCTCGCCGGATCGGTCCGCAGCAGCGGCGCGAGGGTGAGTCCGAGGTGCAGGACGAGCCGGTCGCTCCCCCGCGCCAGATCGAGGCCGGTCAGCTGCTCGATCCGCCGGATCCGGTGATACGCCGTCTGCCGGTGGACGCCGAGGCGGGCCGTCGTCCGCTGCATGCTGCCGGCCTCGTCGAGGAAGACCTGTGCGGTCCGGACGAGCTCGTCGCCGCCCCGTTCCAGCAAACGGTGGACCCGGTCGTCGAGGACGGCGGCGGCCAGCTCCCCCTCGGGGCCGCAGCCCAGTAGGCGGTAGACACCGAGGTCGGGCCAGGCGGCGGTTCGCGGCCCGTCCTCGAGGCCGGCGACCCGCGCGGCCAGCGTCGCCTGGCGGTGGCTGGCCCGCGCCAGGCGCACGGACGGCTGCGCATCCCCGATCCCGATGACGAGCCGTCCCGGCCAGCCGGACCCGACCCTTGCCTCGTGCTGGCGCCGGATCTCGGCCGCGATCCTCGTCGCGACCGACAGGTCGCCGTCCTCGAGCAACCGGACCAGGAGCGTCGCGTGCCCCGGGCCGACCGCCGCGACGACGCCCCGGGGCAGCGACCAGACGTTGAGCGGCACGGCGTCCTCGGCCGGGTGCAGCCGCACGTCGACGACGACCACCGGGTCGGTCGGGCCGACGAGGGTGCGCTCGATGATCTCGTCCGCCGCACCGCTCGAGCGGGACGGGTCCGGCGACAGGAGCGAGTCGAGCAGCATCGAGACGTCGTAGCGGCCCATCGCGCGCTGCGCGAGCAGAGCCCCGGCATGGACGGCCAGCTGCTGCACCTCGGCGACGGCGGGCAGCCGTGCCACGCGGCCGTCCGGGTCGAGCACCCAGAGGTAGCCGTGGTTGACGCCGTTCCACCGGGCGGGAACGCAGAGCCGCCCGAGCGTCCCGTGCTCCGGGTCGACAGGGGTGCTCACCGGTCCGGCAGCCGTTGCGATGCCGAACTGCTCGAACCAGGCGCGGACCTCGACCGAGGAGCCGCGCTCGAGGATCGAGCGCTGTCGGACGACGTCGATGCCGGGGTTCTGGCTGTGGAAGGCGACGAGGTTGAAGTCGCGGTCCTCGAGGAGCGCGGGCTGCTCGAGCAGCCGTGAGGCGAGGTCGACGATCTCCTGCAGGTCGAGCGCCACGTTCGCCTCCCTATCGCCCAAGGTCGTACAAGTGTATGACGCTCAGCGCGGCCACGCGTGACGGTTGGCTGATGACGTGAGCCGGCTCAGCGGCATACCGTCGCTTCGTCGCCGCTCACGGACACCTTTCACCCCAAGGAGCTGCAGTGCTCGGTCCCGCCTTGCTGGCCGCCTCGAAGACCCCTCGGATCCGCCACTTCGTCACGACGTCCCGCGTCTCACGCGGGCTGGTCAACCGCTTCATCGCCGGCAACGAGCTCGACGCCGCCGCCGCGGCGGTCCACGGGCTCGTCACCAAGGGCCTCTCAGTCACGATCGACCACCTCGGTGAGGACACCACCGAGCGCTCGCAGGCCGAGGCGACCCGGGACGCCTACAGCACACTGCTGAACCGCCTGGCGGCTGAGGGCCTCGCGCCCCGCGCCGAGGTCTCCGTCAAGCTCTCCGCCCTGGGGCAGGCCCTGCCCGACGACGGGACGGCCCTCGCGCTCGAGAACGCGCGCGTCATCTGCACCGCCGCCCAGCAGGCCGGCACCACCGTCACGCTCGACATGGAGGACCACACGACGGTCGACTCGACGCTGTCGATCCTGCGCGAGCTGCGCGCCGACTTCCCGTGGGTCGGCGCGGTCGTCCAGTCCAGCCTGTTCCGCACCGAGGGTGACGTGCGAGACCTCGCCCATCCCGGCTCACGGGTCCGGCTCGTCAAGGGCGCCTACGCCGAGCCGAGGACGGTCGCCCATGCCAAGAAGGCCGACGTCGACGCTGCGTACAAGCGCAGCCTCGCCGTGCTCTTCGCCGGCGGCGCCTACCCCATGGTCGCGAGCCATGACCAGGCAATGATCGACGAGGCGAACCGCCTTGCGGCACAGTACGATCGGTGCTCCTCGGACTACGAGCTGCAGATGCTGTACGGGATCCGCACGAGCGAGCAGGAGCGGCAGGTCGCCGAGGGCCGCCAGATGCGGATCTATCTGCCCTACGGCCAGGACTGGTACGGCTACTTCATGCGTCGCCTCGCCGAGCGCCCGGCCAACGTCGGCTTCTTCCTGCGCAGCCTCGTCTCGAACTGATTTCACCCCTACCACCTCACGAAGGATCGACCCATGGATGCCGTGACCCACGTGCCCGCGCCGGCCAACGAGCCGGTCCTCGACTACGCCCCCGGCTCGCCCGAGCGTGCGCGGCTCGAGGCGGCCCTCGCCGAGCTGCAGAGCGCCCCGCGCGACCTGCCCCAGACCATCAACGGCGAGCGCGTCATGGGTGGCGGCGCCGAGTTCCAGGTCCGCCAGCCGCACGCTCACGCCAAGGTCCTCGGCACGCTGCGCGGCGCGACGGTGGACGACGCTCGTCGCGCCGTCGACGCAGCGAAGGCCGCAGCGCCCGGCTGGCGTGAGCTGGCCTTCGACGACCGTGCGGCCATCCTGCTCAAGGCGGCCGAGCTGCTCTCCGGCCCGTGGCGCGCCCGGCTCAACGCCGCGACGATGCTCGGCCAGTCCAAGACCGCCTACCAGGCCGAGATCGACGCCGCGTGCGAGCTGATCGACTTCTGGCGGATCA
>NZ_AWQS01000020.1 GCF_000576575.1 Intrasporangium chromatireducens Q5-1 | reverse complement strand
CGCCGCCTCCGGGCGCGGTGGCCGGGCTGGGCAGCACGGGCGGGCGCCGGCGCAGCATCGGGCGTCCTCAGCGGCCGGGGATGGGGAAGGGCAGCTCGATCCCGTCGAGACTGTGGCGGCACGGGCACGTCGCCGTCGCGTCCGGCTCGGCCGTCGGCAGCCCGGCGATGACGTCGCGGAGGACGACCTTGAGGTCCTCCACGTTGCGGGCAAAGACCCGCATCACCTCCTCATGGGTGACCGCGGCGCCCCCGTCGATGCCCGAGTCGTAGTCGGTCACCATGGCCAGGCTCGTGAAGCACATGGCCAGCTCCCGGGCGAGCACGGCCTCGGGCATCGTCGTCATCCCGACGATGGTGCCCCCCGCCTGCTGGTTCATCCGTGACTCGGCGCGCGAGGAGAACCGGGGCCCGTTGATGACGACGAGGGTGCCGCCGTCGGCCACGTCGTGGGCCGACCCCCGCGCCGCCGCGACGGCGACCGCGCGCCCCCTCGGGCAGTAGGGGTCGGCGAACCCGACGTGGACGACGGGCCCCTCGACGTCGTAGAACGTGTGGGCCCGACCCCACGTCCGGTCGATGATCTGGTCGGGCACGACGAAGGTGCCCGGACCGTGCTCCGCTCGCAGCGAACCGACCGCGCACGGCGCGATGACCTGGCGCACGCCGACGGCGCGCAGCGCCCACAGGTTGGCGCGGTAGTTGACCTGGTGCGGCGCGAAGCGGTGACCCTTGCCGTGCCGGGCGACGAAGGCCACTCGGCGCCCGGACACCTCGCCGACCACGAGCGGGTCGCTCGGCGCGCCGAAGGGCGTGTCGACCTCGACCGTCTCGTGCTCGTCGAGGAACTCGTAGAGCCCGGACCCGCCGATGACACCGATCTCGGCCCGGGGCGCGCCAACGGACGGGGTGGGCGAGGTGGGGCGGCTTGCGGAGGAGGTCATGCCGGAAGCCTAGGCGCGAGCGCGACCGCGCTCAGCGGCATACCTCCTGCGTGTGGACGGCGCCGAACGCCTCAGGAGGCTGTGGACGACGCGGCAGCAACGGTGCTGCTCGAGCCCTCCGACGAGGACGACGAGGACGAGGACGACGATGACGACGCCCCCGTGGACGAGTCGCTCGAGGACTTCGAGGCGGACTTCGTCTCGGCCTTGGAGTCGGTGCGGTAGAAGCCGGAGCCCTTGAACGCGATGCCGACGGGGTGGATCACCTTGCGCAGCTGCAGCTCGCCGCACTTCGGGCACATCAGCAGCGGCTCGTCGCTGAACGACTGGCGGATGTCGAAGGCGTGGTCGCAGGACCGGCAGGCATAGGAGTAGGTGGGCACAGGAGTCCTTCGGGAAGGAGTGGTTGGACTGGTTCCATTCTACGTCCAGTCGGCGAGTCGACCGCCCTGGCTGACGGCGCGGATCCGCCTCTCGGCCCGCTCCCGGTCCTGCCCCGTCGCGACGACGAGGAAGCGATCGCCGTGCTTGAGGGTGGTGTGCTGCTCGGGCACGAACGAGCTGTCGCCCCGCACGACGAGGGCGACGTGGGAGCCGGGCGGCAGCCGCAGCTCGAAGAGCGCCACTCCGTGCAGCCGCGAGTCGTTGCCCACGGTCACTTGCAGCACGTCCGCGCCGATCTCCTCGAGCGGGACCGACTCGAGGTCGACGTCGACCGCGGCGATCCCCTCGGTGAGCCCGAGCCGGCGCGCGACCCACCCCAGCGTGGGTGCCTGCACGATCGTGAAGATCGCGACGAGGACGAAGACGAGGTCGAAGATCCACTCGGTGTTCGGCGTCCCGGTCGTGAGCGGCACCGTCGCGAGGACGATGGGCACCGCCCCGCGCAGGCCGGCCCAGGACAGGAAGGCCTGTTCCCGCCAGGAGAAGCGGAACCAGACCGTCGAGAGCCACACCGAGACGGGCCGGGCCACGAGGAGCAGGACGAGGCCGACGACGACGGCGGGCACGATCTGGGCGCCGAGCCGGCCGGTGTCGGCGAGCAGCCCGAGCATGACGAACAGGCCGATCTGCGCGATCCAGCCCATGGCGTTGGCGAACGAGCGGAAGCTCGCCCGGTGCGGCAGGTGCATGTTGCCCAGCACGAGCGCCGCGACATACGTGCCGAGGAAGCCCGACACATGGGCCACCGCGCCGAGCGCATAGGCGAGCACCGTCAGCGACAGGATGCCGATCGAGAAGAGGGCCGAGGAGGCGCTGACGACCCGGCGCAGCAGCTGCCCCCCGAGCCACCCGACGGCGATGCCGATCGCGGCGCCGCCGGCCAGCTCCAGGAGGGCGTGCCAGGCCAGGTCGTACCAGGTGTGCGACTCGCCGCCCGGCGCGCCCTGCACGGCGAAGGACACGACGAGGATGACGACCGGGGCGTCGTTGAAGCCCGACTCGGCCTCGAGGGTGCCGGCCAGGCGGCGGGGGAGCGGCACGTTGCGCAGCACCGCGAAGACGGCCGCCGCGTCGGTCGAGGTGACGATGGCCCCAATGAGCAGCGCGATGGTCCACGACAGGGGCAGGAAGGCGTGGACCGCCACCGCGACGACGAGGACCGAGACGACGACACCGACGGTCGCGAGGAGACTGGCCGGCGCGACGGCACCCCGGATCTTGTCCCACGACGTCGTCAGGCCGCCCTCAGCGAGGATCAGCACGAGGGCCGCATACCCGAGCACCCGCGTGATCGACGCGGAGTCGAACTGGATGCCGAGCACCGCGTTGCCGAGCAGCAGGCCGATGCCGAGGTAGATCAGCAGTGACGGCATCCCCGACCGGATGGACAGCCGGACCGCCGCGACCGCGACGAGCAGGACGATCGACCCGACGAGGAGCACGCGTGTCAGGTCGTCGAGAGTCATTCCCGACGACGTGATGGACGCGATTGCGGTCACACGGGCTCCTGGCGTGCGGCTGCGACCATGAAACCATCTCGCGCTCCGGGCGCCACGGCCAGGACCCGTTCTCATAACGACTGGCGCGCCACGGCGGACGGCGCGGCGCCCGCCGGAAGGTCGTGACCTACGCTCGTGGGCGTGTCCCGGATCAAGCTCGTGCGCCGCATCAGCCTGTCGGTGATCGTCCTCGTGGTGCTCGCGCTCGTGGCGACCGGGATCCTCGCGATCTCGACGGTGCGACGCTCCTTCCCGCAGGCGGGCGGCGAGCTGCGCATCGAGGGCCTCACGGGCTCCGTGACGGTCACCCGGGACGCCCGCGGCATCCCGACGATCACCGCCGACAACTCGGCGGACCTGTTCCGGGCCCAGGGCTATGTCAGCGCCCAGGACCGGTTCTTCGAGATGGACCTGCGCCGCCACATCACGGCCGGCCGCCTCGCCGAGCTCGTCGGCCAGCCCGGTGTCGAGACCGATGCCGTCATCCGCACCATGGGCTGGCGCCGGGTGGCCGAGCAGGAGCTGCCGAAGCTGCGTCCGGAGACGCGCCAGTACCTGCAGGCCTACGCCGACGGGGTCAACGCCTATCTCCACAAGGCCGAGAGCCCCGGCGAGCTGTCCCTCGAGTACACCCTGCTGGCGCGCAACAACCCCGGCTACCGCGTCGAGGACTGGACCCCGGTCGACTCGCTCGCCTGGCTCAAGGCGATGGCCTGGGACCTGCGCGGCGACTACGCCGACGAGCTGGCCCGGGCGCGGCTCTCCCGGCGCACGTCGGTCAAGCAGATCGCGATGCTCTATCCGCCCTACCCGATGGACCGCAACCTGCCGATCCTCTCGCCCGAGGACTGGCGCCCCGCCCGGGCGAGCGAGCAGGCCGCCGGTCCGCTGCCGCAGAGCCTCACCAAGCCGCTCGCCTCCGCCGATGGCCAGGCCGCCTTCGAGAACACCTCGGCGGCGATCGACGCGATCCCGGCCCTGCTCGGCAAGGGCGATGACGTCGGCTCGAACTCGTGGGTCGTCGCCGGCTCCCGGACGACGACGGGCAAGCCGCTCCTCGCCAACGACCCGCACCTCAAGCTCGGCATCCCGAGCATCTGGAGCCAGGTCAACCTCCAGTGCCGCACCGTCACCCCGCAGTGCCCCTTCCAGGTCTCGGGCTTCACCTTCTCCGGCCTGCCGGGCGTCGTCATCGGGCACAACGCCCGGGTCGCGTGGGGCTTCACCAACCTGGGCCCGGACGTGACCGACTTCTACCTCGAGCAGGTCGACGGCGAGAAGTACCTCCGCGACGGCGTGCAGCAGCCGCTCCAGACCCGGCCCGAGACGATCAAGGTCGCCGGCGGCAAGGACGTCACCATCACCGTGCGCAGCACGGTGCACGGGCCGATCATGTCCGACGTCGTGCCGACGATCGCCGAGGCCGGCGACCGCGTCGTCGTGCGCGGCGCGCCGCAGTCGAACCGCTACGCCGTCTCGCTCGCCTGGACGGCGCTGACCCCGAACAACACCGCGGACGCGATCTTCGCGCTCAACACGGCAGGCAACTGGGACCAGTTCCGCAAGGCGGCGTCGCTCTTCGCGGTCCCCTCGCAGAACCTCGTCTATGCCGACGTCGACGGGCACATCGGCTACCAGGCGCCCGGTCTCATCCCGATCAGGCGGGCCTCGACGCCGGGCGCACCCCCCGGCTACTGGCCGTCCCCGGGCTGGGACAGCCAGTGGGACTGGCGCGGCTACGTGCCGTTCGACGACCTGCCGCACGTCCTCGACCCGAGCGAGGGGCTGCTCGTCACGGCGAACCAGGCCGTGACGGCGAGCAACACCCCGTTCCTGACGTCCGAGTGGGACTACGGCTTCCGGGCGCAGCGCATCCGCAACCTGCTCGAGTCGACTCCGAAGGTCTCGCCCGAGCTGATGTCCCAGATCCAGGGCGACACGCGCAACACCTTCGCCCCCGTGCTCGTCGAGCACCTGCTCGGCGTCCAGGTCGACGACTTCACCGCCCAGGCGCAGCGGCTGCTGACCCAGTGGGACTACAGCCAGCCCAACGACAAGTCGCGCAACTCGGCGGCCGCCGCCTACTACAACGCCGTGTGGAAGCACCTGCTCGAGTACACCTTCGACGAGCTGCCCCCCGACATCGCGCCCGACGGCGGGGCCCGCTGGATGGTCGTCATGGAGCAGCTGCTCAAAGACCCGAAGAACGACTGGTGGGACGACAAGACGACGCCGGGCGTCGTCGAGACCTCCGGTGAGATCCTCAAGCGCGCCCTTGTCGATGCCCGGCTCGACCTGGCCCGCAAGCTCGGCAAGGAGCCGGTGACGTGGCGCTGGGGCCGGCTGCACCAGCTGGACCTCGAGCACCAGGTCATGGGCGGCGACTCCGTGCCGGGAGTCGTCCGGCAGGTCTTCAACCGCGGCGGCATCGAGCTCGGCGGCGGCAACTCCATCGTCGACGCGAACGCGTGGAACGCCTCGGCTCCCGGCTACGACGTGACGGCCGGTCCGTCGATGCGGATGGTCGTCGACCTGTCGAACCTCGACGCGTCGCGCTGGGTCAACTCGACCGGGCAGAGCGGGCACGCGATGGCGGACCACTATGCCGACCAGATCGACGCCTGGGCCGCGAACGAGACCTACCTATGGCCGTTCACGGCCGCGGCGACGGACAAGGCCGCCGAGGAGCGGCTGACCCTCAGCCCGGTGGCTCGCCCCTGAGCCACACGAGCCGCCCGCTCGTCGTGACGTAGCCGTCGACGAGCTGGTCGTGCGCCTCGAGCGGCAGCAGCTCCTCGCTTTCCTCGCCCTCGTGGAGCAACGCGACGACCGGCGTGCCCGGGCGCCGGTGGCGCAGCGCGCGGTCGTAGCAGCCGCCGCCCTGGCCGAGCCGGGCCCCGCGCGTGTCGACGACGAGCCCCGGCACGACGATGAGCCCGCACGTCGCGAGCGCCTCCGGGCCGAGCACGGCCGTCCCCTCGGGGACGGTCCCGCGCGCGACGCGGGCCACGTCCGCGACCGCGCCGTGAGCGGCATACGTCCACTCGAGCGTGAAGTCGCCGAGCGTGATGGGCACGATGACCTCGTGCCCGGCCTCGAGGAGGGCGTCGACGAGCCGGCCCGTGGGTGGTTCCTCCGGGAGGGAGAGGTATGCCGCTGTGCGGGCGCCCGCTGGGACGATCCGCAGCACCGTGGTGGCGATGGCCTCGGCGGCCGCCTCGCGGTCGAGGTCGGCGGCGAGGCCACGACGGCGCACGCGCGCGGCCCGCCGGACGTCCGCCTTCGCGCTCACGGGCCCCATCGTAAAGTGAGTCCATGAGCGACGAGGGGCTACGCCAGTCGATCGACCGCATGCGCGCGCGGGGAATCAGCAACGAGGCCATCCGTGTGTTCCGGCACTACTACCACCAGCTGGAGGACGGCGCCCTCGGCGTCATCCCCGAGGCGACGATCGAGCCGCTCGGCGAGATCCAGCGCCTGCAGGCGGTCACGGTGACCGACGAGATGGCCCGACACGCGCTGTCGCAGACGGCGATCGTCAAGCTCAACGGCGGCCTCGGCACGACGATGGGGATGAACGGCGCGAAGTCGGCGCTGCCCGTCGTCGGCGGCCTCAGCTTCCTCGACATCATCGCCCAGCAGACCCTCGCGCTGCGCAAGCGCTGGGGCGTCGACGTGCCGCTCATCTTCATGAACTCGTTCCGCACCTCCGCCGAGACGCTCGAGGCGCTGCGGGCCTATCCCGACCTGGAGATCGAGGGGGTGTCGCTCGAGTTCC
This sequence comes from Intrasporangium chromatireducens Q5-1, assembly GCF_000576575.1. Classification (GTDB taxonomy): domain Bacteria; phylum Actinomycetota; class Actinomycetes; order Actinomycetales; family Dermatophilaceae; genus Intrasporangium_A; species Intrasporangium_A chromatireducens. The sequence goes on along the minus strand of NZ_AWQS01000020.1, from coordinate 30,072 downwards.
TCCAGAACGCCGAGCCGAAGCTGCGCGCCCGTGACCTGCGCCCGGTCGACTGGCCCGCCGACCCCGAGCTCGAGTGGTGCCCGCCCGGGCACGGCGACGTGTTCGTGTCGATGATGACCTCCGGACTCATCGAGACCCTGCTCGACCGGGGCATCCGCTACGTCTTCATCTCCAACGCCGACAACCTCGGCGCGACGTGCGACCCCGACGTCGCAGGCTGGATGGTCGACCACGACCTGCCCTATGTCGCCGAGGTCTGCGAGCGCACCGCGAGCGACCGCAAGGGCGGCCACCTCGCCGTCCGCAAGGCGGACGGGCGGCTCGTCCTGCGCGACCTCGCCATGGTCTATCCGGGCGAGGAGGAGTACTTCCGCGACATCGAGCGGCACTCGACGTTCCACGCCAACAACATCTGGATCAACCTCGAGGCCCTCGACCGGCGGATGGCGCAGCGCAAGGGCGTGCTCGGGCTGCCGATCATCATCAACCGCAAGACCGTCGACCCCACCGACACGTCGTCGACGCGCGTCGTCCAGCTCGAGTCCGCCATGGGCGGGGCCATCGAGATCTTCGAGCGGTCCGAGGCCCTCCTCGTGCCCCGCACCCGCTTCCGCCCGGTCAAGACGACGAACGACCTGCTCGTCATGCGCTCCGACTTCTTCCGCCTCGACGACGACTATCGGGTCGTCGCGGCGCGGACGGGGCCCGAGCCGTTCGTCGACCTCGACGACATGTGGTTCAAGCTCATCCCGGCCTTCGACGACCACTTCCCCCACGGCGTCCCCTCGCTGCGTGAGTGCACCAGCCTGACGGTGCGAGGTGACGTGACCTTCGGCCGCGACGTCCGGTGCGTCGGCGACGTGCGCGTCGAGGGTGTCGACCAGGTGCCCGACGGCACCGTTCTCGGAGAGGCGTGAGCATGCGGACCGCGAAGGAACACCTCGACACCATCCTCGACGAGCTGAAGGTCGCGCAGCGCCAGCGGGTGCCGCTCGCCGAGGCCGTCGGCCTCGTCCTCGCCGAGGACGTGACGGCGGCGGTCGACCTGCCCGGCTTCGACAACTCCTCGATGGACGGGTATGCCGTCCAGGCCGCCTCGCTCGAGGGCGCGGACCGTGAGCCGGTCGAGCTGCGCATCGTCGGTGAGCTCGCAGCGGGAGTGGCGAGGGACGTGGAGGTCGGCCCGGGGGAGGCCGCCCGCATCATGACCGGGGCTCCCCTGCCGGCCGGCGCCGACGCGGTCATCCCGGTGGAGCAGACCGACGGTGCCCCCGACGGCGTCGTCACCTGCCGGGCCGCGGTGGCGCCCGGCCAGTTCGTCCGGCGCCGCGGCGAGGACGTCCGTGCCGGCACCGCCGTCGCGTGGGCCGGCAACGTCGTCGGGCCGCGGACCGTGGCCCTCATCGCCGCGAGCGGGCACGCCGAGTGCGTCGTCCACCGGCGCCCCCACGTCCTCGTCGTCCCGACCGGGGACGAGCTCGTCCCGCCGGGAGAGCCGCTCGCACCCGGGCAGATCCACGACTCCAACTCCACGATGCTGCAGGCCGCCGCCGTCGCGGCCGGGGCGACCGCCGAGATCCTGCCGGCCGTGGGCGATGACGACGACGCGCTGATCCGGGCGCTCGACGAGGCGATGGGGCGCGCCGACGCCATCGTGACGACCGGCGGCGTGTCGATGGGCGCTTACGACGTCGTCAAGTCCGCGCTCAAGGACAAGGGCGTCGACTTCGTCTCGGTGGCCATGCAGCCGGGCAAGCCGCAGGGCTTCGGCCACGTCATCGAGTCCTCGACGCGGCGCCGGGTGCCACTCTTCGCCCTGCCGGGCAACCCGGTCTCGTCCTACGTCTCTTTCGAGGTGTTCGTGCGGCCGGCCCTGCGCCGGTTGATGGGGCTCGAGCCGGAGGTGCGTCCGGTCCACCCGGCGATCGTCACCACGGCGATGCGCTCGCCGGCGGGGCGCGAGCAGTTCGCCCGCGCGGTCGTGACCCGTGACGCCGCTGGTCACCTCGTCGCGGAGCCGGTCGCCGGCCAGGGGTCGCACTTCATCGCCGACCTGTCCCGGGCCAACGCCCTGCTCGTCATCCCCGCGGCGGTGACCACCGTCGCGGCCGGTGACCAGGTGGAGGTCGTCCTGCTCGACGGAGAGGTCTGCTCGTGACGGCGGACAGCCCGCGCCTGACCCACGTGCGTGGCGACGGCACCGCCCACATGGTCGACGTCTCGGCCAAGGCGGTGACGGCCCGGCAGGCCAGCGCGGCGGGCCGGGTGGTCCTCGGCCCCACCGCGGTGGCGGCCCTGCGCGAGGGGAACGTCCCGAAGGGCGACGCGCTCGCGGTGGCCCGGATCGCCGGCATCCAGGCGGTGAAGCGCACGCCCGACCTCATCCCGCTGGCTCACCCGATCGCCGTGCACGGCGTCGAGGTCGATCTCGCGGTCGACGACGACGGCGTCTCGGTCACCGCGACGGTCCGCACCGCCGACCGGACCGGCATCGAGATGGAGGCGCTGACCGCCGTCACCGTCGCGGCGCTCGCCCTCATCGATATGGTCAAGGCCGTGGACAAGCACGGCCGGATCACCGACGTGCGGGTCACGGCCAAGTCCGGCGGACGCTCAGGAGACTGGAGTGAGTGACAAGAGCCAGATCGGGGACGACCGCCGCGCCGTCGTCCTCGTCGCCTCGACCCGGGCCGCTCGAGGGACCTACCCCGACCGGTCCGGCCCGGTCCTCGTCGACCGGCTCCGCGAGTGGGGCTTCACCGTCCCCGACCCGATCGTCGTCCCGGACGGTGACGAGTTCGGCCGCGCCCTGCGCGTCGCCCTGGCCTCGGAGCCGGACCTCGTTCTCACCTCCGGCGGGACCGGACTGACCCCGACCGACCAGACGCCCGAGATGACCGCACCCCTGCTCGACCTGCTCGTGCCGGGCGTCGCCGAGGCGCTGCGGGCGGCCGGGATCGCCAAGGGGGTCCCCACGGCGATGCTCTCGCGCGGTCTCACCGGCCTCGCGGGGCGCACCTTCGTCGCGAACCTCCCCGGCTCCAAGGGCGCCGTCAGCGATGCCCTCGAGGTCCTCGAGCAGGTCCTCGGCCACATCCTCGTCCAGATCCCCGGCAGCGACCACGAGAGCGCCTGACGGGCCGGGGCATCGGGTCGTGAAGCTGCACTGGAGGCCAGCCCGCGGCAAGCACGCGCCGTGGCCGGTGGTGCTGACCGACGAGGTGGGCACGCCGCCGATCACGCTGCGCCCGTTGCGCATCGGCGACGAGGACGACTGGCACCGGATCCGCGCGGACAACGCGAGCCACGTCAAGCCGTGGGAGCCGACCCTGCCGCCCGGCGTGCGGGCCCGTCCCGCCGTGTCGTTCAAGCAGTTCGTCAGGGACCTCGACGCGGAGGCCCGCGCCGACCACGTGCTGCCGTGGGTCATCGACGTCCACGGCCACATCGTCGGGCAGGTGCACATCTTCGGCATCGTCCGCGGCGCGCAGCAGTCGGCGGCCGTGGGCTACTGGCTGGACCGGTCGGCCGGCGGACAGGGCATCGCCACCCGAGCCGTCGCGCTCGCCGTCGACCACGCGCTGCACGGCGCCGGCCTGCACCGGGTCGAGGTCAACATCCGGCTCGACAACGAGCGGTCCCTGGGCGTCGTGCGCCGACTCGGCCTGCGCGACGAGGGAGTCCGGCGCCGGTTCCTCCACATCGACAACGCCTGGCGCGACCACCGCACCTTCGCGGTGACCGTGGAGGAGCTGGGGCCTGGAGGGCTGCTAGGGCGGTTGCCAGATCGATAACGCCCCGGTCTTGCGCGACACGCAACGAATGTGCATGGTGTGACGGATGTGACGGCCTACGGTTGGTGCCGTGCAAGTCGGTAGCCTCATCTTCGTCGTCATCGTGGCGACCTGGGCTGTCTACCTCCTCCAGCACTGGATCCGCCGCCGGGAGGACGCCGCCGCGAGCCACACCGTCGAGCAGTTCTCCGAGGCGATGCGCGTCCTCGAGAAGCGCAGCCCCGTGCCAGCGGGCGGCGCGCCCGGCTCGCCGCTGGTGGCCCGACGCGTGACCCCGACCGCCCACCGCACCCCTGCAGAGGTGGCCCCGATGAGCAGCTCACCCGCCCCCGGCCCCGCCCGACCCGAGCCGCGTGACCAGCGGCCGGCACCGCTCCGGGTCGCGGTCCCGACCGTGAGCCGGTGGCGGCGCACGCTCCGTGGCGTCCTGCTGCTCCTGGCGCTGCTGTGGGTGCCGACCGCCGTCATGCTCGCCGTCCTGCACGTCCTGCTGTGGGTCTCGGTCCCGCTCGCCGTCCTGACCTTCGTCGCCGTCCTCGTCTGGCTCCGGCTCGAGGTGCGCGCCGACCGGGCCCGGGCCGACCGACTCGACGACGAGGCGGCGGCCGCCACGCGCTCCACCGGCGATCACCCCAGCGGGCCGCGCAGCCCCCAGCGGGCCCGCCGCGGCCGACCGCTGACGAGCGACGACACCCAGGTCATCCACGCGCCCGAGCCCGCTGCTGCGACGGAGTCGACCGGCCACGAGCCGGCGGCGGCTGCCGAGCCCGCCACTGCTGAGCCCGTCGCTGCGGCCGGTGCGGCCCGTCGGGAAGCCCGCACAGCGGCATACGACTTCGAGGCGGAGCTGGCCCGCGACGTGGCCAAGGCGCCTGCCCCGCAACCCGCGCAACCGCAGCCCGGGCCGCCGGCGCCCGAGGGCACCTGGAACCCCGTGCCCGTGCCCCCGCCGACCTACACGATGAAGGCGAAGGCCGAGCCGCGCCTGACCCCGGCCGGCGTCCCGGCGGACGTCTTTGCGACGCCGGAGTTCGCCGAGGAGGCCGAGGAGCTCGACGAGCGCGCGCTGTTCGTGCGCCGCGCGGCCAACCTTTGAGGCGAGCCGCTCAGGCGTTCGCCGGGGCCGGCCCCTCCTCCGTCGACCGGCTCAGCTCCGCGTCGATCTGGGCCTCCGACTCGTCGGAGAGCAGGTGCTTGCCGACCGCGTTGAGGATGGCCATCGTCGGGACCGCGAGCAGGGCGCCGACGATGCCGGCGATGATCGAGCCGGTCGCGATGCCGAGGATGACGGCGAGCGGGTGGACGCTGACGGCGCGGCCGAGCAGGAACGGCTGGAGCACGTGCGACTCGAGCTGCTGGACGCCGATGACGACGGCGAGCATGATCAGCGCGATGCCGGGGCCGTGCGAGACGAGCGCGAGCAGGACGGCCACGGCGCCGGAGAGCAGCGCACCGACGATCGGGATGAACGACAGGATGAAGACGAGCACCCCGATCGCGAAGGCGAACGGCACCTTGAGGATCGTCGCGCCGAGGGCGATGCCGACCGCGTCGACGGCCGCGACGATGACCGTCGCGCGGACGAAGGCGGACAGCTGGTCCCAGGCGATGACGCCGGACGAGTCGACCCGCAGGCGGGCGCCCCGCGGGAAGAGCCGGACGACCCAGTGCCAGATGCGCGGCCCGTCGTAGAGGAAGAAGAAGAGCGCGAACAGGGCGATGAAGATGCCGGCCAGGAAGTGGGTCGCGGTCAGGCCGATCGAGGCCGCGGTCGCGCCGAGGTCGCCCGACTTGCTGATCGAGTCCTTGATGCTGTCGAAGTACTGGTTGAACTGAGTGTCGGTGATGTGGAAGGTCGAGCGGATCCAGTCGCGGATCTGGCTCACGCCGTCGGCGACCTGGGCGGTCAGGTCGCCGAACCCGTTCGTGAACTGCGTCCCGACGAGGGTGAGCAGCCCACCGACGACGACGATCGTGCCGAGCACGGTGAGGCCGGTCGCCCCACCGAGCGGCATGACCCGGTGCAGCCGCAGCGCGACGGGCCGCAGCAGCGCGGTCAGCAGCAGCGCCACCGCGACGGGGATCAGCACCTCGGAGACGAAGCCGATCCCGAAGTAGAGGGCGATGAGGCCGGCGAGGATGAGCAGCAGGCGCCACGCCCACTCGCTCGCCTCCCGGATGCCGCGCGGCACGGTGGTCTTGTCGGTCACGTGCACACCGTATGCTGCTGAGCCCGGTCCGCGCGCACGCGACCTGCCGATCCAGCTGGCTCTCTCGGCCTCAGCGGAGCCGGTCGAGGAGGCGCACGGCGTCGAACGGGGCGTGGCCCTTCGCGTCGTTGTCGAAGTAGACGTAGGTGTCGTGCCCGTCGGCGAGCCACGCCCGGCACTGCTCGGCCCAGCGGTCGAGCGACGCGTCGGTGTAGCCACTGGCGTACAGCTCGGTCTCGCCGTGTAGGCGCACGTAGCGGAAGTTGCTCGTCGCGTCGGGCATCGTCGGCCAGACCCCGGCGCTGTCGGCGACGACCATGCAGATCCCGTGCTCCGCCAGGATGGCGCGCGCCTCGGCCGTCTCGAAGCTCGGGTGCCGCGGCTCGAGGGCGTGCCGGATCGGGGTGTCCGGCCGGACGTCTGCCGCGAGGTCGGTCAGGACCCGGTCCTCGGCGAGTTTGCCGTCGTGCTGGGCCGCGAGGGCGGCCGCCTCGGCGTGGGTGCGCGGCAGGAGCGTGAAGAAGCGGTCCAGGCGCTCCGGGCTCAGCGGCATACGGGCCGGCAGCTGCCAGAGCACGGGGCCGAGCTTGCGGCCGAGCGCGAGCACGCCGGAGGCGAAGAAGTTCGCGAGCGGCGCGTCGACGTCGTGCAGCTGCTTCAGGTGGGTGATGAAGCGGCCTCCCTTGACGGCGAAGACGAAGTCGGCGGGTGTCGCCGCCGCCCAGCTCGCATAGGAGGTCGGCCGCTGGAGGGAGTAGAACGAGCCGTTGATCTCGACCGACGGCATCCGTTCGGAGGTGTAGGTCAGCTCGTCGCGCTGGCGCAGCCCGGTGGGGTAGAAGTCACCGCGCCATCTCGGGTAGCGCCACCCCGACACTCCGACCCAGCAGCGGCTCATGGCGGGAGCCTAGGGCGCGGGGGCCGGTCAGGCGAGCGAGAGGAAGAGCTTCTCCATCTTCTTGACGTCCATCTCCTGCGGCTCCTCAGCCGTGAGGCACTGCTGGAGCCCGCGTGCGACGATGGCGAAGCCGGCGCGGTCGAGCGCCTTGGACACGGCGGCGAGCTGCGTCACGACGTCCTCGCAGTCGCGGCCCTCCTCGAGCAGGCGGAGCACGCCGCCGAGCTGGCCCTGCGCGCGCTTGATGCGGTTGATGACGGGGCCGAGGCCCTCCTGCTCGAGCTGCATGTGCCGATCCTTCCGTCTGCGTTCGCTCCCATCATACCGGGCAGGGTATGGCGCCTGCCGAGGACGAGCGGCGCACCCGGGTCACCCTGGTGCACCGTCACCTCGACCGGCACGGGAGTGGGTGGGAGTCCCTGCGCACCGCGCTCGACGGTGAGGGCGGCTGGCCCCTCTACTTCGCGCGGTTCGAGAGCCTTGCCCGCGGCATCGTGGGCGCCCCCTGAGGGGCACTCCTCGTCATGCGTGACCTGTCCTCATGAGAGAAGCCGACCGATGGTCAAGCCGACCGCAGCCGCTGTCACACTCCCGGCCAAAGTGACTGTCGCATAACGGACCCCGGTGCCCGGGCCTTCTGCGCTCCACAGTCGAGCCGCTTCGACCATGGCGGTGCTGAAGGTCGTGTAGCCACCGCAGAAGCCGGTGCCGATCACGGCCTTGAGCGCGCCACCTGTCGTGTCCGGTGACGAGAGGGCGAACAGGCCGGTGAGCAGGCCGAGCAGGAAAGAGCCGATCACGTTGATCACGACGGTGCCGAGCGGCACCCGGAACGGGTTGTGCCGGGCGACGACCGCGTCGGTGAGGAACCGAGTGGCGGCGCCTGCGCCACCGGCGAGTGCGAGGAGCAGGGTCGTCATGCGTTCTCCTCCGCGCCTCGGCCGCGTCGGCGCAGGCGGTGCGCGATCCGATGGCCGACGGCCGCGGCGATCACACCGAGCACCACACTGATGAGCGGATAGGCAAGTCCGACAAAGAGGCTGCCCGGTGTCAGCCGTTCGACCGTCTCGACGGCGAAGGTGCTGTACGTGGTGAAGCCGCCGAGGAGCCCGGTGCCCACGCCGAGTCGGACGCTGCGCCGCCACCCTGCGTCCGGCCCGGTGCGTGTCAGCGCCTCCAGCAACAGGCCGAGGAGCAGCGCCCCGGCCACGTTGATGCCCAGGGTCGTCCACGGCACGCCGCCTGCTCGAGTGGGAACGGCGTCCGCCAGGACGGCGCGCGTCCAGGTGCCGAGGGCGCCGCCGATGAAGATGACGCCCAGCACCGCGGGGCGCCGGTGCAGCACCGATGAGCGTGGCGACCGTGCTCCGACCCGGTCCGGGTCGATGTTGGGTCCGTCCATCACTCCCACGGCGCCCGGCCGTCCCAGTCGACGACCTCCAGGGGCACCACGAGCACCGGTCGGTGTTGCCGGTGCGAGAGGTGCATGGCGGTCGAGCCGTTGATGTAGTCGGCCAGGCGATGGTGTCTGCGGACATGGGCGCCGACGACGAAGGCGGCGGCGTCGACCGCCCGAGCCAGGTGCGTCAGCGCCCGGTCGACCCGGCCGGCCAGATAGCGGAAGTGCCATGGGATCTCTTGTCCCTGCATCCAGTCGGAGACCAGGGCCGTCAGCTCGGTCTGCCGGTCCCGCCAGCTGTCATCGTCGAGGTCGGGGTCGATGGACAGGTGGCGCACGGTGCCGTCGGGAAACTCCTCGTCGGGGTAGCGGGACTGGTCGACGTGGGCGAAGTAGAGCGCGGGAGCGCCGGTCGCCCGAGCGAGGTTGACCGCCGTGAGCGCGACGATGGCCGGCTGGTCCGGCAGGACCGCGACCACGAGCGGGTGTCCGGTGAACTCGGTGAGGCGCGAGGGGTGCGGCTGTGGCGGGACTCTCTCGCCCATCGGTGACTCTCCAGACAGTCGTTGATGGGCGCGACTGCCTGCCCACCAGTGGCGGCCCGGGGGCCGCTGATGAACAGGAACCATCAGCCGGGTGGCGGTTCGGGCGCGCGTGGCGTCCCGGCGGGATCCATCGCCGTGGCGACACCCTACCGCGCCGTGGCGCGACGACCGGACGCCGCAGAGGGGTTTCCAAGAAGTGGGCCTCCGTAGGGAGTTTGAGAACATTGGCCCGGCCTTGAAGACCGTGGCTTCTCGCTGGTCCCGAGGCTCTTACAGGAAGTCTAAGCGACCAGTCGAGCCTCCGGTGGTGGATGCACGGGGCCGGCTGGTTCGCTCAGTTGGGATGGCTCAAACCTTCTTGAAGCCGGAGCAGGTTGATGAGCTGGTCGCGCTGTACCGGCAGGGCTGGACGCTGGTGAGGCTGGCCGAGCGGTTCGGGATTCACAAGCGCACGGCGGCCGCTCACCTGGTGCGTCGGTCCGTACCGATTCGCGGAAAGGGGCTGGCCGAGGAGGATCGCGCTGAGGCCGCGCGGCTCTACGAGGATGGTGCCACGCTGCTGGATGTCGGACTGCGGTTCGGGGTCAGTCAGCAGGCGGTGCGGCGGGCGCTTGTGACGCTGGGAGTCAAGATTCGGCCTAGCGGTCGACGCGGACAGGGAAGCGAAGGCGTCGAAAAGTCCGTTCCGGCCCTGGTCTCCCCTGTACACACAAGCTCGAACTGACGGGGCGGCTATCTCAGCGGGCGAGTGTCTGACGGTACGGGAAGAAAGTGATGCCGAGGGCCTGCTGGTGCGTGTGGCAGAGAGATGAGGTGGGTACCCGAGGCAGACGGCTCTGCCTGCTGGAGGTGCAGACCGATCATGTTGACGAGTGTCGCGGCGACGGCTGCTAGGTCTGCGGCCGAGCCGTGGAATGTGGGGACCGAACATCCTCTGGTGGGGATTAGCTCGTCGCCTATGGCTGTCTCCTCCCAGAGCGGGTGGTACAGCTCCAGCTCTCCATCGGCGAGCACCGAGCGACCTACTTGATCGTCAAGTTCAGACGGCGTGCAGGCAACGCCGGGCACGCAGATGTGGGCAATGCCGAGTGTTCCCGTCCTAGCGTCGGTGGCGACCTGGGCGATGAGCGCTTTGCGGTCTTCGACGGCGAGGGTGTCGAGGTAGGCGGTGACGCTGTGACTGACGGTTGCATCGATAATGAGGTCCGCCGCGAGGGAGACGGCTGGGTCGGGAACGTTTCCTTCTGCGACAGTCACGGTCAGGTCATCGCGGATCGCCCTGAGGCGTGCGGCGAGGGCGTCGGCCTTTGTCTGTCCGATGTCGGCCTCGGTGTAGTTCTGTCGAACGAGGAGTCCGCCCGTGATCGTACCGGGGTCGCAGACGGTGATGGTGCTTGCTCCGGCACGTGCGACGAATTCAGCGAGCCATGATCCAAGTCCACCGCAGCCCCAGATGTGAACGTTCTTTCCTTGGAAGCCGTTGACGGGGCGGTTTTCGTCGCGTCGGGTTGTGATCTCTTGTCGTTCGTCAGACATGCTGCACCATTCGATGGGGATGTCGGCGTTGATGATCGCGGGATCAAGGTTGACCGCGGTGCCGTATTTTTTGGCGAGGCGCCGGAGGGCGTCGGCGGTAGTCACGGGGAGGCGTCCGCCGAGTAGATGGTGTGGCCCGCCTGCGGGGTGAGGTACCGCAAGTACGAAGTACTGCTCGGTGCCGTCAGGGTTTCGTAGAGCGCTGGAGAGGAGTGTCGTGAGAAACGCGGGCGACTGTGGAGAAACTTCTGGTGATCGTCCCCCAACGCTGTCAAGATACGGGTCGTCCAGGAGCGCGAGGAGCAGAGCGAAGGTGGATGTCGCGCCGAAGGGGAGGTCGCTCGCGAGCACGTAGACGGGTGTGCGGTGTCCGTCGTGGTCGGTCGCATAAGTGAGGTCATAGCGGCGCGGTGACCGAGGGATGAGTCGAGCGATCTGATGCCGCTTCTGGGGCCCGGACTCGCGGACGACGATTGTGGGCGTGTCGTCGGCGCGGTGGAGTACTCCTCCGACAGCGTGGTACATCGCGGTCGAGGGATCGAAGGCTCCGCCGGCGGCATCGGTGAGCCAGTCCCACAGTCGGTTGAGGAAGCCGGCGATACCGTCAGAGGGGTGCCATTCGCGGGAAGGGTCGAGGTAGATACAGAGCCGCTGTCCCTGGAGGACGTGCGGGAAGCCGAGGAAGCGGGTGTGGTCGACCTCGGCGCTCGGCGGGTGGAATAGCGAGCGGCGAATCCTGACGATGAACTCCTCGTTGTCTCCAAGCTCGAGTCCACCGGGGCAGTGCGAGATGTCGGCGGTGTGGAGCCGGATTCGGAGGTTGGCGTCGCCGTCGGGGTCGAGCTGGGGTGGCTGAACGATCCGCACGTCGTTGGGACGCTCCCTGGCGAGCGCCCTCAGCTCGCCAACGAGTTGCTCCTGCCAGGCCGAAAGCGTGGCCCGGTTGCGGCGGCTCATCCCGCACGGCCAGAACGCCCCACAGTGGAAGCGGCGGCTGGGGCTGCCGCCGGGAACTTCGCGCTGCTGGACGAAGTGGCCGGCGCCTTGAAGCCGTCACCGAAGATGCCCTGCCACAGCTCGATGCTGCGTTCCTTGTTCTTCTCCTCGTATGCTTCCTCAATTTCGGCGGCGTGGACGTGGATACGGTCCCGGAAGTAGCTATAGGTGGACTGCTCCCACCGGTGATCGAACGTGACCCCGGACCCAGACGGGTCCGGAATGGACGGCTTCGTCGGGCGCGCCTGAAGCCAGGTGTCGAGGTCCTGCACGAGATGCAGGAGGGTGGTCGGGACGTCGCCGTAGTAGTTGGGGTCAAGCAGCGTGCGTAGCTCGGTGACCTGCTCGCCGAGCATGGTCGTCAGGAGGATCGACCGGGTGCCGGTGAAGGAGTTTTTGTGGTCACGCAGGTACTTCATCAGGCGGATAACTTTGCGGAGGTTGCCCTTCGCGAGAGCGTCCTTGTTCCTCATCCAGTCGGTGAAGCCCTGGGGGTCGGTCAGCTCCCAGTCGTTATTGTCCCGGTTGACGATCACTTCGCGTCCGTCGGCGAGGGTGAGGTGCGGCACGATGTCGAGGTGCATGGAGTTTGCGTAGACGAGTCGGACGCAGCGGCACTTGCGTGAGTGCGGCATGTCCCGGTAGGTGCTGTGGCGGTGCAGAGCTGCGTAGACCTCTTCGATGTACTTCCTGGGATCGTCGGCCCAGTCTGGGTTCTCGCTCATGTCGAGCATGAAGTCCGCGTCGAACTCTTTGTCGCCGACGGGGTTGATGATGGTCTTGTGAGCCCACGATCCCTGGGGCGTCTTGCCGAGGATGAGGTGTCCGATCTGTTCGTCGGCCTTCAACGCCTTGTAGACCGTCTCGACGCGTGAGTCGAGCGAGTCGAGCTTCACCTGGCCAAGATTGACGGTGTCCGTGAGTAGGACGTTGAAGTAGTCAGTGAGCTTCATCGGGGACCTCCGTGGTTGACGTGCTGGTCGGACCGCCGCGGTGTCGGTCTCCGATCAACGGCTTGTACTCGGCTGCGCGATGACCTGTGAATCGCTCTGTATAGATGGGGCTGAGTTCGCGACTCGCGGACGCGGCGAGACCGGCGAGGTCTTTTGGGTCTGCTGAGTCGAGTGCGTAGAGGTCGCCGGGGACTCGTGCGTCGAATCTCGTGTAGGCATCTTTGCCGATCAGATGTTCAGCGATGCCTTGCCCGCCTCGGCTTCCGGCGTTGAGGATGAGGGGCGCGATTGGCTTCGCCCAGTTGAGCAGCCCACCGCGGTCGAGGCGCTTGGGGTGGTTCGTGAGCTGGTCGATGGTGCCTACGTTGAGCACCCTGATTGAGGCCAGTGGCACATCGAGCATGCTCACGGCCTCGGCGATCGCGACGACTGAAGGGTTATTCGCCCACACGCCGCCGTCGATGAGCCGGTGTCCATCGACGCGTGCGGCTGGGAAGTACAGGGGTGCTGCCGAGGTTGCCATCGCGATGTCCACCATCGGGATGCGCCAATCCCGTGTGAGCCGAGTGTGGTGTGGCGTCTTGAATACGTGAACGGAGCCGCGTTGCACGTCCCACGCCGGGATGACTAGCCGTTTCGCGCTGTGCCCGAGCAGCCGGTCGCCGAGCACCTTCGTTAGGGCGGCGCGCAGCGCGTCGGCGTCGTAGATGGGTGCAGTGAGTTGACGTGGTCGCCGCCAGAGTCGCCGACGTGCGGCCGGGAAGACTGCGTTGACGAGTTCTTCGTAGTGCCCGACGATCTCGCTCGGGGTGAGACCGGAGCCTAGCCCGAGCGCGACGATCCCGCCTGCCGATGTCCCGGCAATCAGATCGAACGAGTCGTTGATGCTGACACCGAGATCCTGTTCCATCCGCGCGAGGACGTGAGCGGTGAACAGTGCTTTGGCTCCTCCGCCATCGAGGGCGAGGACCTGGAAGCGATCGAAGGATGGGGTGGGTGGCTCAGTTGTCGTGGATGGATGGTCCTGTCGGGCGGGCGTGCTGACTATGCCAGAGAGGTTCTCTTCTCCGGCTCCCGTCGAACTTGCAGGAACTACACCCATGTAACTATTCTACGTCGCCGCACCGACATTACCGCCGTGCTCTGGTCAAGGAGGGGTGGTGACCATCCGACCACGGGGCGACGCCGCAAGGTGCCCGTCTGAGCGGCAGACATGAGTTCGCGCATGTCCCCGCGTGGGTGGCAGGCGCGAACTGTTGTCCTGGGCGGGTCTCAGCTGCCGGTGCCGTGCTTCTCGAGAAAGTGGCGGGCGTCTGCGGCAGCGAACTCGAACATCGTGGCTACGATGCACTCCTCCAGGACGGGCCGCTGAGGGTGCCGGTGGCGGCGTGGAGGGTCAGGCCGGCGCCTTTGAGCGCGTTGAGGTTGCGCATCGATGCCTGCGGTCGGCTTCCCAGACGGGAGAGGTCGGCGACGACCACCTCAGTTATCCCGGCTTTGGTGGCCGTGTCGATGAGGTCGGTGAGCCGATCGTGGGGCTGCCCCGATTCGGTAAACGTACCGGCATCGAACAGGCCGCGTTCTTGCAGGTATTCGCGGTAGGTATCCTCCTGCCGGTCTGTCTGCTCCCGGCTCCCGGTCGCGCTGCGCAGGTAGAGGATCGCCTTGGTCATGATGCATCTCCGGCCAGCACCGGAACCTGCCCGAAGACCTTCCCCTTGTTCGCCTTGCCTTCTCGGTGCTCGGCGCGACGCTGGGCGTGCTCGCGGAGGCGGGCGCGGGCGAGCAGGATCAGGCTGATGGGGCCGATCCAGAGCATCTTCAACGCCGACCACATGCTGATGAGGACGAAGATGTTGAGCCAGCCGGGGCCGCCGTCGCGGACGATGATGGCCAGCAGGCTGGCAAGGTAGAGGTACGGGATCGCGAGCAGCACCGCCGGCACGCCCCACTTGAGTCCTTTGCGGGTGCGGACCTTGTCGAGCACGCGGTTGGTGGGCATCCAGCGGCGCATGAAGATGCGGATGTGGATGCTGGCGATCCAGATGAGTCGGAACATGACGGGCCTCCAAGACACGTATCGCTAGGGAGGCAGTACGTGTAGTGAGTGCCCGAAAGGGCTGTCCCGAAGGACCCGCAGAGTTGAGAACCTGCCTCTACACCCACGATACGCCCGACCGGGGACAGACGGAACCCCTCGCCCCTCCTGCTGCCGAGAGGGAGGTGCGCACCTTGCCGACGAGAGACAGGGCCGGGAAGGGACAGCGATCATGGTGAGGCTGGCAGAGCAGGTACAGGGCGAGCGGCAGGCGCGGATGGTGCTGTCGATGATCGCCGAACCCGACGATCCGGCCACGGGTCGGGTGCTGGGTCGGGTCGGCGGCGTCGAGACCCTCCGCCTGATCGAGGACGACCGTGCAGCGGTGCCAGGGATGAACCGTGCCGACGCGCTGGCCTGGCGCGACCGCCTCACCGCTGCGACGCGACCGGAGGTGCTGGTCGACCGGGTGCGGCAGGCGGAGGCGGCGGGGATCGGCACGGTGATCCCCGCCGACACGTCGTGGCCGGGATCGCTGGATGTCCTCGGGGCGCGGGCACCGTATGTGTTGTGGACGGGGGCGCGGACTCGTTCCTGTCTCGCCCGCTCCTCGACTTCGTCGCCATCGTCGGTTCCCGCGCCTCAACCTCCTACGGGGAGCTGGTCGCCGGGGAGTTCGCCGCGGACTTCGCCAGGGATGATCGTGTGGTCGTCGGCGGCGGGTCGTATGGGATCGAGGCGGCAGCGAATCGCGCGGCCCTGGCCAGCGGAGGGAGCACGATCGCGGTGCTCGCCGGCGGCGTGGACCGGCCATACCCGGCAGGGAACCGTGACCTGCTGGATCAGGTCGCCGACGTCGGACTCGTCGTGAGCGAAGTCCCGCCGGGAGAGACACCCTCCCGGCACAGATTCCAGGCACGCGGCCGGCTGATGGCCGCCCTGTCGAACGTCACCATCCTGGTCGAAGCCGGCGCACGTTCGGGCGTGATGCGGCTGGCTGAGCAGGCCCATGATCTGGGCCGGCGGGTCGGAGCGGTTCCGGGTCCGGTGACCAGCGCGACCAGCACCGGCCCGCACCGGCTCTTGCAGGAACGCCGCGGCGAGCTCGTCACCGATGCCAGCCAGATCATCAACTTGCTGCACATGACCGAAGCACTGAACGAAGCGCCAACCGGTTCCCTGCACCCGTCGCGGTTCCGGGCGGCACCACCACAACAGCGCAGCACCGACACCCCGACCCTCTGACCACGAGCGCACGGCCTGTGCGGCCTTGATCTTTCGATGGGGCTACTCGGGCTGTCGCGGTCGCAGCGTCGATGGAAGTCAGGCGTGGGGCCGGCGCGTCTCAGTACGCTAGAGGCATGAACTTCACACCGTTGCACCGCGCGCTCGGGCTGCCGCCGAGCCCTCTGACGGATCAGATCCTGACCGACGCGGTGACAGCGGGTGTGACGGAGCGCGACGACTTGGATTGGAAGTCTGAACTCCCGCCGATCAAGAACCTTGCGCAGACCGATGTGCCCAAGGACATCGCGGCGATGGCGAACAGTGGCGGCGGGATGATCGTCTACGGCGTCGAAGAACGGGAGAAGGCGGCGACGGGGCGGAGCGATACCGGAGAGTTCACCGAAGGGCACGAGCGCGCCTATCGGAGCGTAGCGGTCACCGCGATCACCCCGCCCGTATTCGGGCTCGACATTCACCGGCTCGGCGCCGATTGCCGCGCGGTTGCTGTGGTCATCCCCGCAAGCGTGGACGGACCGCACCTGATCTACAAGAACGATTTCTTTGGCGCTCCCGTCCGGAACGACTCCGATACGGTGTGGATGAAAGAGCGCCAGATCGAGGTCATGTATCGAGCGCGATTCGATGAACGACGCCGCGCGACAGAGGCCGTGGACACGCTGTTCGCGGAAGCTGCGGAGGGCCGCGACGTAGACAAACGAGCGTGGCTGGTCGCGGTGGCTCATCCGCGTATCCCCGGAGCCCTGACGCGACTGACCCGGGACGAGGCACGAGAGGCTTTCAAAGCGGCTCGGACGACCACGCTCTCGTTCTCGAAGAACACCGGCGTCCATCCGCTGGAGAACGTCGAGCACGTGAATCCTCGCCCTGGACTGCGTCGCTGGGTCGCACCGAACACCGCCACAGGTGACCGGTCGATCTGGAGGGAAGCATGGGCCAGCGTGCATCATGACGGGTCGGTCTCTCTGGCCGCAGCCGTCGGCGGCCACCGCATGAGCGCTGATGGATACTTCGAGGGCTGGCAGGTCGAGGGGCGTGGAATCGAATCTGCCGTGGCGGACTTCATGGCCCTCGTGCACGCGAATGCCCAAGCGCTGCATCACGACGAATATGACGTGCGGGTCGGCGTCGAGTGGGCCGGCGAGCAGCCATTGAGCATCCTGACAGTCGACGGTTCCGGCTTCACCTACGACGGGGTCTCCACCCCGCTCCGGGCCTTTACATCGATACGATCGACTGTCAGAGCATCGGCCTCCGCGGCCGATTTCCATCGACAGGTGTACGAGCTGGCTGAGGACTGCGTGAACCAGGGAGGCCTCACCCATCTCCACGTCATCAACCCGCTACCAGAAGTCGAAGACTAGAGCGACGGCCCGTGCCGATCCACGCCGACCGGAGGCCGCCGCGCCTCGTCCCGTCCCGAGGGGCGTGGGGTGAGGCGTCGTAGGGCCGTGGCGGCGTGGGCGTGGTCGATCTTCTGCGATGTGCCCACCGGGCCCGGGCCGAGCGGGGCGTCGTCGGTGATGCCGTACCGGTCGCGGTAGGCGGCCACGGTCCGGGCGTCACGCCGCCACCGGGCCGCGCCGCGCTCATCCGCCGACGGATTGCCGAGCAGGGTCGTCCAGGGCTCGGCCGCCTGGCGGGCGGTGTCGAGGATCGCATCGGCGCGGGCCTCGATCAACTCGCGGCGCTCGGTGAGGGCTTGGCGCATGTCGGGGGCGAGCCGGCCGCGGGCGTGCGGGATGAGCCCGACGATCAACGCCGGCACCTTCCTCGTCCGCCCCGACCCCGCCGGCCCGGTGGTGGCGCGAGCCACGCGATAGTGCATCACTTTCGCGATGTCGTCAGCATCCTCGAACCCGCGGGCGGCGACCAGCCGCGGGAAGAGGGTGTCGAGGTCGTGGTGGTTGGCCTCGGCCCGCCGCAGCTCCGCGATCAGGGCTCCGAAAGCTTCGGAGGCGAGGGTGGCGTTGGCTTGTTCGGTGGTGAGCCCGCTGGCGCGGATGAGGGTGGCCCAGCGGTCGTGCTGGGCGGCTGCGGCGATGGTCTCGTACTCGGCGACGAGCTGCGCGATCGACCCCCACTGCTCCTGCTCGGAGGTGATGGCCTCATGCGCGGATTCCTCCGCCCCGGAGTGCTGCACCACCCCGAACAGCACCGAGCGGCCCGTGGCCTCCTCGTTGTCCGAGGGGTGCGGGGCGGCGTGGTCGTCGGGCCGGTCGAGGATCACGTAGGCACGATTCGCCTCCCGGCCACGGGTCATGCCGACGTAGAAGTTCTCCCGCGTCGTCGTCGGTGCGACCAGCACGTGCGCGGTATCGGTGGTGACGCCCTGGGCGCGGTGGGCGGTGACGGCGTAGCCGAGGTCGACCTGCTCGGCCACGTAGTCGGCCGGGAGCACGATCGCCCCGAACTGGCGGCCGGGTTTGCGGATCGTGATCGACCCGTCCTCTCGCACATCGGTGACCTGCCAGGTGGCCCCGTTGCGCACCCAGTCCCGCCCGGTGCCGGTGCGCAGGCGGCGGTCGTTGCGGCGGGTGATGATCGTGTCTCCGACGCCCGCTCGGGTGCCTTCGGCCAGAGCGACCTCGCGGGACGGGGTGATGCGGCCTTCGAGGATCAGGTCGGCGCGGGCGCGGGCGTTGAGCGCGGTCACATCCTCCCGTGTCTCGGCGATCAGCACCGACGCCCGCCCCGCATCGCGGTCGGCCCGCCACGCGGCATAGGCGGCATCGATCATCGCCTCCGCGTCGCCGTCACTGATGCGGCCCTGGGCGAGGTAGGTGTCGATGACGCGAGTGCGGCCGTGTCGCAGATTGAGGGAGGCGGTCTTCTCCCACTCCTGCACGAAACGATGCACCTCGGCCAGCTCCGGGGTGTCGCCACGGCGGTCGGCCACGAGCATCCCGAACGCGCCGCCGGCATCGACCGATTGGAGCTGGCCGTAGTCGCCGACCAGCAGCACCTTCGCCCCCGCATCACTGGCGAGGGCGGTGATCCGGTCCAGCGACAGGGTGCCGGACAGGGAGGCCTCGTCGATGATGACCAGTTGGCCTGCCTGGAACGTCTCGCCGTACATGAGGTGGTTCTGCCACCACTTCGCCGTGTTTTCCGTCGCGATCCCGAGGTCGTCACCGAGCACTTCGGCGGCGACTGCCGAGGGCGCCATCCCGACCACGCTGCCGGTGCCGTGCTGTTTCTCCCACGCCCGCCGCAACGCCGACATAGCTGTGGTCTTCCCGGCCCCGGCGGGCCCGACCAGCACATCGAGCACCCGCCCGGAGACGGCGACCTTCGTCAGCGCGTCGACCTGGTCCGGGCCGAGCATCCGGCCCTGCTGATCCGGCCTGCCGGTGATCCTCTCGACCACGGCTACGTTTACTGTCGGGCCGGTGGTCGTGGCGGCGAGATTCAGGAGGCGGTCTTCGGCCTCCAACAGGAGCGTTGAGGAGAACACGGTCGAGTGCTTCGGGCGGAACACGCTCGTGCCGTCCGGGCGGCGAAACGCGGCCGGACTGGAGGCGAGCTGTGGCGGGGTGAGGCGTAGCGAAGCCTGTTCGGCGGCGTCGGCGATCATCCCCACGACCGCTTCCCGGTCGGCGACGGTCGCGAACCGCCAGCCCATCGACTGCCGGGAAGCTTCGGCGTGCAGGTTCCAGCGTCGCCACGTCGACCGCTTCTCACCCACCATCGCCACCACCTGCTGCCCGAGTTCGGTGATCGTCTCCAAGGGCACGTCATCGGCCCGCAAAGCGTGGGCCGCCTGGGCTTGGGCGATGCCGCGCGCCCAGGCGGTGGCGTCCTCGCCCAACACTGTGGTGGCGCGTTCGCGCCACTCGGTCGTGAGATCGGCCAGCGAGTGCACCTGCTTGTCCGGCCGCGTCACCAGCGTCGCCTGGGCGCGCAGCCGGAGGATCGTCCGCGCCGACGGCCGGCGCCCGTGCTCGGTCACATAGGCGTCGATCAGCCGGTCGGTCTCGGCGTCGATGTCGTGCGAGCGGGTTGAGAACTCCGCGATCAACTCCTCACCCACCCCGGTGATCTCCCACGCCGGGTTCCGGTCCCGGCCCCGGTCCCGCCTCTCCCAGCCCAGACCGAGCATGGCGGTGAGGCGGTCGGCCAGAACCGCGTTGTAATGCTCCGAGATCGCGACCACCGCGGCGTGCATCGGCCGCCCGTCCAGCGACCGCCACTTGCCGTCCAGCACAGTCTGCACCTTGTTCGAGACGATCACATGGGTGTGGAGTTGCGGGTCGGTGGAGCGGCTGTCGTAGTGATCGAACGCCGTCGCCACCAGCCCGGTGACATCGACCTGCGCGACCGCGCCGTCGACAGCGGTGTACCCGGAGCGGGTCGCGGCGACCTCCCGCTCCATGAACGCCAGCACCTGCGCCACCGCCTCATGATGGGCCTGGGCGATCAGCGCCTGCGTGCCCGCATCCGCCACACCCCACAGCACCGACACTGACTTCGGCACCGAGAACGTGTAATCGAACCCTGCGACCGCCCTCCGGCCCCCACGCTCGGTCTCCTCCGCCTCGATCCGGGCGACCTGCTCGGCACGCTCGCCCATCCCCAACGCCGGGTCGAGGCCGGCGACGCGCTTGTCGATCCGATCCGCGACCGACACGTACTTCGGGAACGCACGGCCCAGCGGCTCGCCGCTGATGGGGTCGCGGCCCATCCCGATCAGCAACTGCAACTGCGCCTCCGACACCACATCCCCAGCCCCGATCCGCCCGTCACCGAGGCCGCGCAGGGCCGACCCCATCCAAAAGCCGGGTGGTGTTCCCTCCTCCGCGTAATACCTCGTCAGCGGGGTCGAGAGGGAACGGTCGCCGTCAGCGGCAGCGATCGTGCGCAGCAGGTACTTGTACCCATCGCCCGCGCTCATCACCCGCATCGAGACCGTCATGCAGACCAGGTGAACCGCCCGACCACTGATGCCGGGGCGCACCCGACCCTCCGCGGGCCGGTTGCAGTGAGCGTCCTCGCTCGGTCTCGGGCCGTCGCCGGGCCGGGCTGGTGGGCTCGAACGCCGAGGTGAACGGGTTCGGGAGCCGCCGGCGTTTCCCGCCCTGACCACGCAGTTGCACGATCTCGCGCTGTTGCGCTTGAAGGCGTACGTTCAGCGACTCCAGGTTCTGGCGCAACTCTGCGAGTTGCGTGCTGAGTGCCGCGTTCGCCTCGCTCAGCCGGTGCATCATGCCGAGCACATACCGTTCCGTCGCAGCAGGTTGCGGCTCCATGCTGACCGCAACCACATCACCAGGGCTGTCGGCATCGTCCAGGCGACGGTACACGACGCGGCAGAACATCGCAGTGCGCGCCACCTCCGGCGGAAGATCATCAGGGTACGCCTCATCCAAGGCATCCTCGATGAGACGGATGTCAGGGGCGTGAGCGGTACCAGGTCGTCGCTCTCGAATGCGGCAGCCAAATCCTCGCAGTCCTTAGCCGCAGCCACATGCGACTCGGTCATCGCCACGACCTGCGGCGTGATCCCCGGCGGGTCCGGCTCGCCGGGCTCCGGGAGGACATGCGCGTCCACGAGATCGTCAGCGACCCGCTGCCGGTAGGCCCCGTAGCGGAGCAAATCACGAGCGATCGCGGCACGCTCGCCCTCGTCCAGCACAAGCACCATCCGCTCCGCCACCACCATCCCCTCTCCGCCCACCCGAGCCGTCGCCGGCACGAGCTCTCGACACCCAGGTGAACCCAGCCGTCATCGAAGAGGACGTTCCCTGCGTCTTGGCGGGGTACCCTCTTCCGTGTAATGCCAGGCCGCGCGGTCGAGAGCGACCGGTCACCATCACCCGCGGCGATCGTGCGCGGTAGGTACTCGTAGCCGTCGCTGGCGCTCATCATGCGCATCGACACCTTCGTGGCTTATCCGGTTGACGAATGGGGTCTCAGTTGCAATCCATGATTTGCGCGAGGCAAGGTGCGGCCGCCTAGAACATCAAGTGGTCATGCCGTCTGGCGTTCGGCGGCTATGGCTCGAATCAAGGTGTCGGCCGCGGTCTCGATGTCTGCTGTGGAGGTGGATCGCCCGAGAGTTAGGCGTAGTGCGCCGAGCGCTACGTTCTCGCTGAGGCCTGCTGCCATCAGCGACGCGGATGGGGTGTGTGTTCCGGCGTGGCAAGCGCTGCCGGTTGATGCGGCCACGGCAGGGGCCGCGTCAAGGATGTCGGCGCCGAGCCGTCCGGGGACGGCGACCATCAGCGTGTTCGGCAGCGCATTCTCGGTTGGCGTGATCCGGACCAGGTGAGGGATACGCGCGCTCAGCCGGCGCCACAGGTGTTCCCGAAGTTCTGACTGCCGGCCCGGTTCGGTGGCCAGCAGTCGCCCGGCAGCCTCGGCGGCGGCACCCAGGCCGACGATTCCGGCGACGTTCTCCGTGCCCGGCCGGATTCCTCGTTCTTGTCCAGCGCCGAGCAGCACCGGCGAGAGGGATGTTCCGCGGCGCACGTAGAGAGCACCGATGCCTTTGGGGGCGTAGAGCTTGTGCCCGGCCACGCTGAGCAGGTCCACATGTAAGTCGTCGACCTGCACGGGAATCTTCCCGACCGCCTGCGCAGCATCGGCGTGCACGAGACCACCGTGTGCATGGACGGTCTCGGCGAAATCTTGCATCGGCTGAATCGTGCCGGTCTCGTTGTGGGCCAGAATCAGTGTGCCCAGTCCGATCGGCCCGGCCGGCCATTGGTCTAGAACGATCCGCGTGACGTGATCCACGGGCAGCTCATGCACGCGCCATCCGTGTTGTCGACGTAGGTGTGCCACTGGAGCGATCGTGGCGGGGTGTTCCATCGCCGAGGTGACCATTACCGGGGTCGCGGCCTGAGCCGCGGCGCCGCGGATGGCGAGGTTGTTCGCCTCGGTGCCACCGGAGGTGAAGACGATCTCATCAGGATGGGCCGCGAGGAGCGCGGCGACCTGCTCGCGCGCATCTTCTACCGCACGCCGCGCCTGCAGTCCCTGGGGCGTAGTGCTGGACGGGTTGCCATACACCTCTGTCAGATATGGCCACATTGCTTCTGCCACCTCGCGGTCCACCGGGGTGGTCCCGTTGTGGTCAAGGTAGATCGGTTTCTGTTCGCTCATCCTGGCCTCTCCAAATGCACCCGGCCCGCCTGCGGTCAACACCGGCAGTGACCGACAGGCCAGTGGGCAAGTGCTGTTCCGCTCAGGCCATGCGATGCGTCGCGCTCACAGCGAAGCCCTCTCCTCCGCAATGCTAGCATTGTGTTCCATGGATGCATGGAATAGCGAGTCTGGTGGCAAGGAGTCCGTTTTCGACTCTTTTGCCGCGGTGGTGAAGGCCCTCGGCAATGGTCGCCGCCTGGAGCTCATGGAGCTGATGGCCCAGGGCGAGCACAGTGTCGAGACCCTCGCCCGGATGGCGGGGATGGGCTTGACGAGCACGTCGGCGCATTTACAGACGCTGAAGCGTGCCGGTCTGGTTCGGGCTCGCCGGGAGCGCACGAGCGTCTTGTACCAGTTAGCCGGTGACGATGTTGCCGAGCTGTACACGGCGGCCAAGCGTGTCGCCTTGACGCGCTACCCGCAGCTGCGTCAGGCGCTGGACGACTACATGGGGTACTCGGAGGCGCAGGCCCCGGGAATCGACCCGTCGGCGGTGACCTCGGCGATGGTGGTCATCGATGTGCGACCTCGCCAGGAGTACGAGGCGGCGCACTTCCCGGCGGCGATCTCGATGCCGCAGGACGAGCTTGAGGAGAGGTATCGCGAGCTGCCAGACGGGGCTGAGGTGGTCGTGTACTGCCGCGGGGAGCTGTGTCGTATGGCCCGTGAGGCCGCCGCTTGGCTGCGGGAGCGCGGGGTGGACGCGAGAGCCATGGATGAGGGTGTCGTGGAGTGGCGTGCGACCAAGGGGGTCACGCTCAGCATCGCGTGAACCCCGCAGCCTGCATCGACCCCCGAAACTACGCGGAATATCGCCCCATGGGCACCCGGGCGCAGTGCGTGCGCCGTCTGTTGAACAAGGAGTATCAGTATCGCTACGTCTACCACACCCCGCCGGGCCTTCCCCTGGAAGATTGCCGCAGTGATCGCCGCAGTCGTGCTCGCGTTGGGCATTGGAACCGTGATCGGATCGAACACGCAGAACACCACCGCCGCCAACGAAGACCCCGCGACAACGGCGTCACCGTCCGCGGAGTCCAACGCTCTGGCTGATCTGGCGCGTCGAGATGACGCCGACCCGTTCGCCATGGGGGCTGTGGATGCGCCTGTGGTGATCATCGAGTACGCCGATTTCACGTGTAAGTACTGCGGTGCGTTCGCCGAGGAGACGCTCCCGACCCTGATCGAGGAGTACATCGACGCCGGGCACGTACGCATGGAGTGGCGGGACACTCCGATCCTCAGCGAGAGCTCCGTGAGTACCGCTATCGCCGGACGCGCCGCAGCACAGCAGGACCTGTTCTGGCAGTTCTACGAAGTGCTCTACGCCCACACCTACACCGGGGACGGTGACTTTAGCCGCGACCGGCTTCTCGCCCTCGCAGGCGAGGTCGACGGCCTCGATCTCGCCGCGTTCGAAACCGGGCTGGACGACCCCGAGCTTGCCGCAGCCGTCGAGCAGGAGGGCAGCCAGTCCCGGGCGCTCGGTGTGACCTCCACGCCGACGTTCGTGGTCGGTGAGCAGGTGATCCAGGGGGCACAACCCATCGAGGTGTTCCGACAGATCATCGATGCCCAACTCGAAGAGGAAACCAGTCAGTGATGGACATCGGCTACCTCGGATCGTTCCTCGGCGGGCTGCTCAGCCTACTGTCGCCGTGCTCGGTGATGCTGCTGCCGGCGTTTTTCGCGTACGCCTTCTCCCATCCGGCGACCCTGGTGGCACGCACCGGGGTGTTCTACCTCGGGCTGATCACCACGCTGGTTCCATTGGGGGTGTTCGCCGGTACCGCGGGCGCGTTTTTGAACCAGAACCGCGGCGTGCTGCTGAGCGTGGTCGCGACAGTTGTGGTCGTGTTCGGCCTCATACAGGTCGCCGGAGTCCCTCTGCCGGGGCTCTCTCGCACCGGCCAGGGCGCGGACACCGGCCGGGCATGGACGGTCTATGTACTGGGCACCGCCTACGGTGTGGCCGGGGTGTGCACCGGCCCAATCCTTGGGTCGGTGCTGATGATCGCCGCTGTGGGAGCGAACCCGGTCTACGGAGGCGTGCTGCTGGCCGTATACGCCGCGGGGATGGCATTGCCTCTGCTGCTGCTCGCTCTGGCCTGGAAACGATGGTCCGGCACGCTCCGCGCCGCGCTGACGCCTCGCACACTGACGATCAGGCGGTGGCGCAATAGCTGGCATGCACTCATCTCCGGCCTGCTCTCCATCATCCTCGGTGCGCTGCTGTTCGTGGTCGCTCGCGACCCCGAAGGCGGCGGGATCTTGCCGATCGCCGTGCAATATGAGCTCGAAACCGGGGTCGCCCGGCTCGGGCAGAGCACCTCCAACCTCGTCATCCTCGCCGTCGCGGTCCTGATCACCGTGATCGGCGCCCTCCTGTGGTGGTGGCGAAGCCACCGCACTCGGACATCCGACCCCGCCGAACCCCGTACGAAACCAACCACCACGGCGCTGACGTCATCAACGGCGTCAACATCACATGAGGAAGGCCACTCCCCGTCATGAGCAACACCCCCACGCCACACGCCCCGGGCCAGTCGACCCGGTCCATCCACGGCACCACCTTGAAGGATGCCCATGGTGCGCCGCACCTGCCCACCTACAACACGACCACGTTCGCGTTCGAGAACACCGCGGCGCTGCTGGACGTAGTCGACGGCCACACTCCCGGGGCTCTGTACACCCGGTACGGGATGAACCCGACAACGTTCGCGCTGGAAGAAACCATGGCCGCCATCGAGGGTGCCCCAGCCGCCTTGGCGTTCTGCTCCGGGATGGCCGCCGAGATGGCGGTGTTCGCCCAGTACGGGCGCGACGGGATCGTGTGTCTGGGCGACGCCTACGGCGGCACCCTTGAGCTGCTGGCCGATCAGCTCCCGCTGCTGGGCATCGAGACCACATTCCTACTGGGCAGCGAGCTCGACCAGCTTGAGTCGCTCCTGGAGGCCGGTGCCCGACTGGTGTTCTTCGAAACCCCCACCAACCCGGGC
The DNA here is from genome assembly GCF_000576575.1 of Intrasporangium chromatireducens Q5-1. GTDB lineage: Bacteria > Actinomycetota > Actinomycetes > Actinomycetales > Dermatophilaceae > Intrasporangium_A > Intrasporangium_A chromatireducens. The sequence goes on along the minus strand of NZ_AWQS01000020.1, from coordinate 4,310 downwards.
CTGGAGATCTTCGACATCGCCGCGATCAGTGACCTGGCCCACCGTTACGGTGCGCTCGTCGCGATCGACAACACCTTCGCCTCACCGGTCAACCAGCGCCCCCTCGACCTCGGCGCCGACATTGTGGTCTACTCCGCGACCAAGTATCTGGGCGGGCACTCCGACGTCACTGCCGGGTTCCTCCTTGGAGCAGCGGAGCTCATCACCCCGGTGTGGGCGTGGCGCAAGAACCTCGGCACCACGATCGCCCCGGAACCTGCCGCACTGCTGGCCCGGAGCCTGCGCACTCTCACCATCAGGGTGAACGCACAGAATGCGTCCGCGCAGGCGATCGCTGAGGCGATGGAAGCAGACGCCCGCGTGAACCGCGTTCTCTACCCAGGCCTTCCCTCTTTTCCGGGGCACGAGCTGGCCGTGTCGCAGATGCATGGATTCGGCGGCATCATCACGATCGAGGTCGACGCCGATGGCAAGACCAGCAGCCGCGTCGCGGACCGGTTGAACCTCTTCGCGCTCGCGCCCAGCCTCGGCGGCGCCGAATCCCTCGCAACGCAACCGGTGACCACGACCCATCACGGCCTGAGCCCTGCCGAACGTGAGCGCCGCGGCATCACTGACTCGATGATCCGTCTCTCGGTCGGCCTGGAAGACACCGTCGACCTCATCGCCGACCTGACCCAGGCCCTCGACGAGGTGACCCGCTGATGACCGACACCGCCACCATCGACGAGACCGCCGAACGCGAAGCACTGCTGACCTACCTGGCGGGCATCGGGATCGTCGCCCCCATCGTGCCGTATCCGGCGCACACGAGCATCGACGAGGGCAAGCGGCTGCGTGGGGACCTGCCAGGGGTGTTCACCAAGAACCTCCTCCTCAAAGACAAGAAGGGCAACCTGTTCTTCGTCACCGCACACGAAGACACCGAGATCGACCTGAAGACCCTGCACACCCGCATCGATGCGCGCGGCCGGCTCGGATTCGCCGCCGCGCACGTGATGGCCGAGCTGCTGCACGTCACCCCCGGCACCGCGACCCCGCTGGCGCTGCGACACGACACCGCACCACAGATCGCCCTCGTCGTCGACGAGCGCCTCGAAGGCGCCGCCCAGGTCAACTTCCACCCCATGACCCACACCGAGAGCATCGGGCTGACCTGGAAGGGCTTCCGCACCTTCGCGGACACCACCGGTCACCCGCCGCTGCTCACCACCATGAACTGACCCCCGCAATCAGAACGGAGACGGCCCCCCCATGAACACCCCGCCCACGCCCCTGCACATCGAACGCACCGGACCCAAGACCTACATCGGACGCAACGCCCGCGGCGGAGAAGTCTGCATCGGCGGCACCGACGCCGACGACGCGCTCGCTCCCGGGGAGCTACTCGCCCTCGCGCTGGCCGCCTGCGGTCTCCTCTCCACCGACCACACCCTCGCCGGCCGCCTCGGCGAGGACTTCGCCGCGATCGTCGACGTCACCCCGCGAAAGACCGACGACGGCCAGCGCTACGACCTGATCGCCGCGACCATCCGCACCAACATGAGCGCACTCGACGAGGAAAAGATCACCGTGCTCACCGAGCGAGCCGAACGAGCCATCGACAGACTCTGCACGATCGGACACACCCTCGACCACGGCGCCGAACACCCCGTCACCCTCCGCCACGACCCCGACCTGCCCGAACACCTCTGACCCGCCCTACACGCCCGGGGATGTGACAGATGACCCAGACAACCGACCGCTCCACCCGCCGCAGCACCTTCAGCGAACTGCGCACCTGGCCCCCGCGGCGCTGGTGGTTCGCCGTGCTCACCGCAGCGGCCACCATCATCGTGGTCGCGATCCCCACCGCGCTCATTTCCACCCCCTGGTTCACCCGTGAGATCCCTCCCACGCCCTGGGCGTGGCCGGTCTTGGTCGTCACCAGCTTGCTCGCTGGATTGGTCGCTGCAACCTACGTCGCCCGCAAAGACGGCCAAGCCCGCACTCGCAGCGGCTCCCTCGGCACGATCGGCGCGATCACAGCCTTCTTCGCCGTGGGCTGCCCGGTATGCAACAAGCTAGTGCTCCTCGCGCTCGGCTACACCGGCGCCCTACAGATGTTCGAACCCATCCAGCCCTTCCTCGCCACCGGGTCAATAGCGTTGCTGCTCATCGCGCTCGTGCTCCGCATACGCCGCGAACAAAGCTGCCCACTGCCACAGCCCCCCGCGGCCCAGTGAACTCCTTCCAGACGCCGTTCTAGCTCTGGGCATGTCCGCAGCCGCCTCGGCCGCAGGGGCGCCACCACTCATCTCCGGCACCACCGTCGCTGTGCGGATGTACGAGACTTACCCCAGGCGCCCCACCAACCAGCCCCCTCGCAACCAACCGACTGACATCCAGGCCGTGACATGGGGGAAGAACCAGGCCCGTGACCGACGACCTACCGCAGCCAGTGGAACGGAACCGGCGTCTGTTGTCCCCATCGATGGGAAGTGATCGGAGCACCATGCCGATGGATGAGTTTCGTCGCCGAGCAACCAACCGGACGATCGCACACCGAGACGGACAAGACGGTGCGCGACGACTCGCCGATAGCCTGGCAGAACGGGACACCGCACAGCTCCCCGTCACCACCGAAGACGCAGCATGAGCGCCACCCAAGGACCGCGCATCGACCACCTCGACGGCAGCGATCTCAGCTGCGCCCGCCTGCTAATCCTTCTGCGCAACCAAGCCGCCCAGGTCCCACCAGGCACCGTCATCCACCTGACCACGACCGACCCTGTCGCACCGATCGACCTACCCGCGTGGTGCCGCATGACCGGACACACCTACCTCGGCCCTATCGACGGCCCGGGAACCCCCACCTACGCGGTACGCACCAGCGGCACGCCGATGGCAACTGATCCCGCGCGTCCCTGGCACGTCACACGGTGACCTCGCGAACCAAGAGTCATGATCAGACCGCGCCGAGACTCACCGAGTCATGACGTGGAGGGACAATCACCGGGCTAGGTGTCGCCATGCGGCATAGCGGTGGGATCGTGTTGGATCGCGACGAGTAACGAGCAACGAGCTGAATATGCTCGCGCATGATGACCACGCTGGTACGCCGCCGAGGGAGCGCCCGGGTGGCCGAGCCGACGACCGCCCGCGCCCGCCTACTCCTGTCGGCGCTCGATACTGAGATCTGGGAGCGTGTCGTGGAGATCCATCATGCGGCTCGGGACGTGGTGCGCACGCAGATCGGCGCAGACGTTGGCTGGACGGTCGCGAACAGAGCCCCGAAGTCGAGCCTCGGTGGCTCGGCAAGGTCGCGCGCCGCGATGGACCAGAGGCACGACGATCGCCGCAGGCCTGACCGCCGGCGTCCCAGAAGACCTGGGCGTACCGCGCCCGCCATCGATTGGGACGAAGGCCACCGTGCGCGTTATTACGAAGGCCAACCAACAAGACTCTGTCAAAGACAGGTCACTAGCTGCCCCGGCGCGGGGTCGCCGCCTTGTGCGGCGGGACGGGCAGTGGACGCCGGGGAAGGGTCTCCTTCATCACGACGGTCGAGTTGGGGACCCGGAGCCCCGGCAGCTTGGACAGGACGGAGTCGTACAGGAGCTTGTAGGCGGCGAGGTCGCGGCTCACTACCCGAAGGAGGTAGTCGGGCTCACCGAAGAGGCGCTGGCCCTCGACGATCTGCGGCACCTCAGCCACCGCGGTGTCAAACTCCGTAATGGCCTCCGCGCTCCCGATGAACGAACCAGTCGCGCTGAGGACTGCTGAGTGCGGCGGTCAGATGCGAGAGGATGTCGCGGCGGACTGGGTCAACGAGGCGGTTTCGTAGTTGAGGCGACCCGGGCGCGAAGGACGCAGAACAAGCCCTGGTCGGCGCCGGAAGATACTCGGGGCGGCTGACCGGCTTCGGCGATGACCTGTTGGGCGCCGTCGGCGGCGAGGTCGGCATCGGCGAGCAGGGCGCGCAGTTCTGTGGTGGTGCGGAGCCGGGCGTGGGCGAAGTAGGGGTCCTCGTGCTGCGTGGCGGCCAAGTGTGCTCCGGCAGCACTGGCCAGGTTGAGATAGGCGATCAATACCGACCCGCCCGGCCGGGTGACCCGGCTGGCTTCGGCCAGGGCGCGAGGGGGGTCGGTGACGAAGCACAGGGAGGTGATGAACGCGGTGAGTGCGAACCGGTCGTCGGGGAAGGGCAGTGCCTCGGCGACAGCGTCCGTGACGTGGATGCCGCGTTGGCGGGCGAGGGCGGCCATGCGGGGTGCGGGCTCTACGCCGGAGCCGATACCTAGCCTCGATCTTGCATGGGGCCCGGGGAG
>NZ_AWQS01000019.1 GCF_000576575.1 Intrasporangium chromatireducens Q5-1 | reverse complement strand
GGCCCTTCGTCGGGAACTGGCCTCTCGACGGTGCGGGGGTGCGGCGTGATGAGGTCGGGCAGGATGTGCCCATGAGCGAAGAGCAGGGGGACGGTCAGCACGGGATCGTCTTTCCATGGACCGAGGGCCGGCGCAGCACGACCGCCACCGGTCGGGCCGTCGTCGCGGAGGCCCTGCGCGCGGCCGACCCGGTCGGCGCCGCCTCCGCCGAGCGCGAGACGAACTGGCGCCAGGGGTACCTGCCGCACTTCCGCCGTCTCGTCGAGGCCGGGCTCCCCTCGGCCGAGGCGGCGACGGGGATCGCGCGAGCCGGGCTCGCGTCCCTGCACGAGCGGATGCGCGTTGTCGTCGACGGTTCGGAGGAGCCGGTCGCGGCAGCCCTCGACGGGACCGGGGCGGCGCTCGCCTCGGAGACGGTCCGCGGGACAGGTGCCCCCGAGCGCGAGCTGTCCATCCCCTACCGCGGCGACCGGCTGTCCGGTGACCGGCTGCGCCGCAGGCTCGACGACTGGCTCGATCGAGGCGTGCTGGAACCGACTGCCCACCAAGCCGTTTCGGCAGTGATCGAAAACCCCGACTGGCTCGAGCTGTCGGACCGGACGGTCGTCGTGCTCGGTGCCGCCGCCGAGATGGGCCCACTGCGGGCACTGCTCCGGTGGGGCGCGCGCGTCGCGGCCGTCGACCTGCCGCGACCTGACCTGTGGGACCGGCTGTTCGCCGACACGCGGCAGCTGGCCGGCTCGATGACGGTGCCGGTCGCCGCCCGTGACGGGGACCTGGCCCCCCGGGCCGGCGGTGACCTCGTCCATGACCTGGGGACCGTGACGCGGTGGGTCGCGGACCTGGACGGACCGCTCGTCCTCGGCAACTACGTCTATGCCGACGGTGCGACGAACGTGCGCGTCTCGATGGCCGTGGACGTCTTGAGCGACAAGGTGATTCGTGAGCGCGGCGTCTCCGACGTCGCCTTGGCCTTCCTCGCGACGCCCACCGACGTCTTCGCGGTCCCAGCCCACGCGGTGGAGCGGTCCGTGCGGAACTACGCTGAGCGGCATACCTCGAAATGGCTCCGCGTCCCGCTGCGGACCCTGAGCGGCGGACGCCTGCTGCGCCGGAACTACCGGCCGGGCAGCGAGCCGGGGATCAACGACTCCGTCGTGCTCCAGCAGGGACCGAACTACCTGCTCGCGAAGCGCCTGCAGCGCTGGCGCGCGACGAGCTACCGCACCGACGGCGGGCTCGTCTCGCTCAAGGTGGCGCCGCCGACACGGACGCGGTCGGTCCTCAAGAACCGGGCGCTCGCCGCGGCCTACGCCGGCGCGCACCGCTTCGGCGTCGAGGTCTTCGAGCCGGGGACGGCAAACACGCTCATGGCGGCGCTCCTCGTCCACGACCTCCGCACCGGCAACCCGGGGCAGCCCCACCCGTGGCAGGACGAGGCGGATGGTGCCGTGCACGGCGGGCTGTGGACCTGCGCCTACGACCCGCGCAGCGCCCTGGGGCTCGCGGCGTTGCTCGGGCTCGGCGCCGCCCGATGACGGATCGGCCCTTGGCACTCGGCGGGGGGAGCGCCGATCCTGAGGGGATGGGTGACGACCGCGCTGGAGTGACGCTGCGCTCCCGGGCGCGCGAGGCCCTCGCCTCCCGGCCCGGCGCTCGCACGCTGGTGCCGGCCCTGCTCGCGGCGGTCGCCTACGTCGACCCCGGCAACTTCGGGGTCAACATCGCCTCCGGGGCCGAGCACGGCTACACCCTCGTGTGGGTCGTCGTCTTCGCGAGCTGCAGCGCCATGCTGATCCAGTACCTCGCGGCCAAGGTGGGGATCGCCACCGGCCGCAGCCTCGCCGAGCTGAGCGCCGAGCGGTATCCCGGCGCCGGACGGATCGCCCTGTGGCTGCAGGCGGAAGTCGTCGTCATCATGACCGACCTCGCCGAGATCGTCGGCGGCGCACTCGGCCTGCAGCTGCTCTTCGGCTGGCCGCTCATCGCCGGCGCGCTCGTCGTGACGGCATTCAGCCTGGTCGTGCTCGCCCTCAAGGTGCGCGGCCGCAGCCACTTCGAGGCCGTCGTCCTCGTCCTGCTCCTCGTCATCATCGGCGCGCTCCTGTGGCAGGTCTTCGTCGCGGACGTCGACCGTGCCGCGCTGCTTCGTTCGGTGCTGCCGGGACCGCTCGACTCGTCCGCCGCCCTGCTTGCCGTCGGGATCGTCGGAGCGACGGTGATGCCGCACGCGCTGCACTTCCACTCGGCCGCCTCGCGCGTCGCCAACGACGGCACCGCTGCCGGGGCCGGCGGCCAGCGGGCCCGCGCGGGACGGCGCGCCGTGCGCAGCATCGTCATCGCGATGACCGTCGCCGCAGCAGCGAACATCAGCCTGGTCGTGTTCGCGGCCGGTCTGCCCGCCGCGGCCGGAGAGAGCCTCGAGGCGGCCTATGTCGCACTCCAGACCCAAGCCGGTGAGGTGGCGGCGACCATGCTCGGCGTTGCGCTGCTCGCCTCCGGGCTCGCCGCGACCCTCGTCGGCGTGCAGACCGGGGACGTCGTGATGCAGGGCTTCGGGCGGCGACCGATCCCCGCCGTCGTGCGGAGGCTGCTCGCCGTCGTGCCGTGCCTCATCGTGCTGGGCATCGAGGTCAACCCGACCCAGGCGCTCGTCTGGAGCCAGGTGGTGCTGAGCTTCGCCCTGCCGGGCACCCTCATCCCGCTGCTTGTCCTCACGCGTGACCGCCGCCTCATGGGGGTGCTGACCAACCGGCCCGTGACGACGGCCGTTGCCGCCCTCGTCACCGCGGTCATCGTGGGGCTCTGCGCCTTCCTCGTCGTGACCGGCCTCTGACGCGCTGACGGCACGCTCGCTCGCGGGTAGGTCCGGGGTGTCCGGGTAGGAGAGTGCCGACGGAGAGGAGCCGAGCATGGGGATGCTCGATGGCAAGGTCGCCTTCATCACCGGCGGGGCGAGCGGGATCGGCGCCGGCACCGCCCGGCGCTTCGCCGAGCACGGGGCTGCCGTCGTGCTCGCCGACGTCCAGACCGGCGACGCTGAGCACGTGCGGGACGCGATCCGCGACGCAGGCGGCGCCGCGGACTACGTCCACTGCGACGTGACGGACCCCGGGTCGGTCCGCGCGGCGATCGACGGCACGGCCACCCGCCACGGCCGCCTCGACGTGGTCTGCGCCAATGCCGGCATCAACGGGGTATGGGCCCCGATCGACGAGCTGCAGCCGGACGAGTGGCGGCGCACGCTCGACATCAACCTCACCGGCACCTACCTCACCGTCCACTTCGCCGTGCCGCACCTGCGCCGGGCCGGCGGCGGAAGCATCATCATCACGAGCAGCGTCAACGGCACCCGCAGCTTCGCGACGGCGGGCGCCGCGGCCTACAGCTCCTCGAAGGCCGGTCAGGTCGCCTTCACGAAGATGATGGCGCTCGAGCTCGGTCGCGACGGCATCCGGTGCAACGCCATCTGTCCCGGCGCCATCGACACCGACATCGGCGAGCGGACGGAGCGGCGCGACACCGAGCGGATCGGGATCGAGGTGGAGCTGCCGGGGGGCAGCCCGGCGCTGCACGGCGGGTTCGGCGAACCGGTCGACGTGGCCGACACGTGCCTGTTCCTCGCCTCCGACCTCGGCCGGCACGTCTCCGGCGTCGCCGTCTTCGTCGACGGCGGTGCCTCCCTGCTCCGCTGAGCCGGCACCCACGCGGACCGCTGCGCACGACGCGCGTCCTCGTGCCAAGGTGGACCCCGTCCCCACCGCGCCTGGAGAAAGGCCCGCGATGACGCGTGCTCTCGTGCCCCCGGTCGTCACCGAGGGGCCCGACCTCACGAAGCTGCGCCTCGAGGTGCGGGCGTTCCTCGACGACCAGGTGGCGGACGGCCGGTTCGTGCCGCACGTCGACACCTGGCTGACGCGATGGGACCGCGAGTTCACCCGCGAGCTGGGCCGCCGCGGCTGGCTGGGGATGACGATCCCGACGGAGTACGGCGGACACGGCCGCACCTTCCTCGAGCGGTTCGTCGTGACCGAGGAGCTGCTCGTGGTCGGGGCTCCGGTCGCCGCACAGTGGGTCGCCGACCGACAGATCGGCCCGTCGCTGTTGCGGCACGGCACCGAGGAGCAGAAGCGGGCCTTCCTCCCGCGGATCGCGTCGGGGGACCTGGTCTTCGGCATCGGGATGAGCGAGCCGGACGCGGGCTCCGACCTGGCCGGCGTGCGGACCCGCGGCGAGCGCGTCGACGACGGGTGGCGGCTGACCGGGACGAAGGTGTGGACGTCCGGCGCGCACGAGGCCGACGCGTTCTTCGTCCTGGCCCGCACGGCGCAGCCGGACCCGGCGGACCGCCACGCCGGGCTCAGCCAGTTCATCGTCGACCTGCGCGCTCCCGGCGTCGAGATCCGGCCGATCCTGTCGATGGGCGGCGACCACCACTTCAACGAGGTCCACCTGGACGGGGTGTTCGTCCCGGACGAGCGCGTGCTGGGCCAGGTCGGGGAGGGATGGCGCCAGGTCACCTCGGAGCTCGGGTTCGAACGGAGCGGCCCGGAGCGCTTCCTCTCGACGTTCCAGCTGCTGGCCGAGGCGGCCTCGGCCATGGACGAGGGACGGCTGCCGCAGGACGTCGGCCTCGGCCGGCACGTCGCCCGGGTCGCGGCACTGCACCAGATGTCCTTCGCCGTCGCCACGGCGCTCGAGGCGCACGCCGAGGCCGACGTCGCCGCTGCCGTCGTCAAGGTGCTCGGCACGACGAGCGAGGGCGACATCGCCGACTACGTCGACACGCTGACGGCGACCGGCTGGGTCGAGGACGAGGAGCTCTACCGCCTCCTGCACGCGGCGATCCTCCAGCGGCCCGGCTTCACCCTCCGGGGCGGGACCAACGAGATCCTCAGCGGGGTCATCGCCCGCGGGCTGGGGCTGCGATGAGCGCGTCACTCGACCCGCGGCTGGCCCGGTCGACCTCGGCAGACCCCGACCTGGTCGCCATGCTGAGCCAGCTGTTCGACGACTACCGCGCGGCCCGGTCAGCGCCGCGCGAGGTCATCGACTTCGACGCCGAGCTGTGGGCGCGGCTCGACGAGCTGGGCCTGACCCGCTTGACGGCGTCGGAGCAGAGCGGCGGCAGCGGGGCGAGCTGGTTCGACGGGGCGGCGCTGCTCGCGCTGGCCGCCGGCGCGGGGGCCCCGGTCCCGCTGCTGGAGCACGGCTTCCTCGCGGCGTGGTTGCTCGAGGCCGCCGGTCTGCCGAACGACGGTCGCCTGCGCACCGTGTGCCGGCCGGATCCGGCCGGGGTCGCCCTCAACGTCACCTACGGCCGGGACGCGGCCAGCATCGTCGCGTTGTTCGAGGACGGCGACGAGTGGCGGGTCGCGGACGTCCCCGTCGACCGCCGCAGCATCACCCGGGGCCGCAACCTTGCCGGGGAGCCGAGCGAGACGGTCGAGTTCGACCTGGCCGACCTCGCCGCCGGCGCGACCGTCGAGGAGGAGGTGGGCGAGCAGTTCCACCTCCGCGGCGCGCTCGCCCGGTGCGCCCAGGTCTGCGGGGCGTTCGAGCGCATCGTCGAGCTCGTCGTGGCGCACGTGCGTGAACGGGAGCAGTTCGGCCGGCCGATCGGGCGGTTCCAGGCGGTCCAGCGCCTCGTCGCCGACCTCGCCGCCGAAGCCTCACTGGCCCGGGCCGCCACCGACACGGCCGTGGCGCGGGCCACGGACTCGGACTGGACCGATCCCGGGCTGCTCTTCGCGGTCGGCGTCGCCAAGTCCTGCGTCGGGCACGCGGCCTCGGTCGTCGTGCGCAACGCCCACCAGGCACTCGGCGCGATCGGCACCACCCTCGAGCACGAGCTGCACACCCTGACCAAGCCGGCCCTGGCCCGCCGCAGCGAGTTCGGGTCGATCCACGAGTGGGACGAGACCCTGACCCGGCTCGCCACCTCGGCCGGCCACGACCGGCTCTGGTCCCTCGTCACCACGGGCCGGGCCGCCCCGCCGCACTGACACCCCCCACCCAACCGCCCTCGTTCGAGGTATTCCGCGGGCACCCGTGACCGCGGAATACCTCGAACCGGCCGCCACAACGCATGAAGGAGAACCCCGTGACAGAGATCGCCTACGCCGTCGAGGAGCACGTCGCCGTCATCACCTTGGCGGCACCCGAGCGGCGCAACGCCCTGTCCGTGCAGATGGCCGGGGAGCTCACCGAGGCGGCCCTGACCGCCGAGGCCGACCCGACCGTGGGGGCGGTCGTCGTCACCGGCGGCCCCCACTTCTGCGCCGGCGCAGCCCGCAACGTGCTCGCCGACACCGGAGCGGATCCCACGGAGGACCGCAACTACCGCAACCTCGGCGCCGTCTACGACGCGTTCACGCGGCTGGGCGGCATCGGCCTGCCGACGGTCGCGGCGGTGCGGGGCGCGGCGGTCGGCGCGGGCCTCAACCTCGCCCTCGCCACGGACCTGCGCGTCGTCTCGCGGACCGCGCGCCTGCTGCCGGGCTTCGCCCAGATCGGCATCCACCCCGGCGGGGGCCACTTCACCCTCCTGAACCGGACGGCCGGGCGGGAGGCAGCCGCCGCGATGGGCCTGTTCGGGGAGGAGGTCGACGGCGAGCGCGCCGTGCAGCTGGGACTGGCGTGGGCGGCATACGACGACGTGAGCGTCGAGCCGGAGGCCATCGCGCTGGCGCGTCGGGTCGCCCGGGACCCCGCCCTCGCCCGCCGGCTGGTGGCGTCGTTCCGGCACCAGACCGGCCCGGGCGGCCTGCCCTGGGCCGCCGCGGTCGAGCTGGAGCGTGCACCGCAGATGTGGTCGCTGCGTCGCAAACACGGCGCGTCCGCCGCCGACTGACGGCCCGGTCCGCGTCCGGCCGACCGCGACCAGCGGCCGCCGAAACGCCGCACGACCCACCGACACTCGCGCCGTCGATCCACGGCACGAACCGCCGTGTGGGGATGCGAGTATGGTGCGGTTGCCGTCCCCCGAGGAGATCCGTCCGTGCTGTCCCACTACCGACCGCTGTTCAGGGTCCCCGGGGCGCGCGTCTTCATCTCGGGCGGCATGATCGCGCGCTCGGCGGGCGCGATGTTCGGCGTCGCGACGGTCGCGATGATCGCCGCCCGGCGCGGGTCGTACGAGCTCGCCGGCGCCGTCATGGCCGTCGGGATGACCGCCCTGGCGCTCTTCGCGCCGTTCCTCGGCCGGCTCGTGGACCGCTACGGCCAGCGCCGGATCGCGATCCCCTTCTTCATCTGGTCCGGCTTCTGGGCCGTCATGACGATCCTCGTCTCGCTCCGCGGCTGGCCGAGCTGGATGTTCTTCGTCACCTACCCGCTCTGCGGCGCGATCCCGAACCTCGGCACGATGGCCCGCGCCCGCTGGTCGCACATCTTCCACGACGACCCCCAGAGCCTGCACACCGCGATGTCCTTCGAGCAGGTGATGGAGGAGGTCACCTTCGTCATCGGCCCGGTCCTGGCCGTCTGGCTGGCGACGGCGCTCTTCCCCGAGGCCGGGTTCGTCTTCGCCACCGCCTGCTACGGCATCGGCGTGCTCGTCTTCATCTCGGCTCGCTCGACCGAGCCGCCGGTCGTCCCGCACCACGAACGCCCGCGCGGCTACGCCTTCCGTCAGCCGGGGCTCGTCCCGCTCGCCTTCATCATGACGATGACCGGAGTCATCTTCGGCGCGAACGAGGTGGTGACGATCGCCGTCGCCGACGCCGCGGGCCACAAGAACGCCGCCGGCCCCATCCTCGCGCTCTACGCGATGGGCTCGGCGATCGCCGGGGTCGTCTTCGGGGCCCGCTCGCACGGCCGCAACCTGCTCAAGCTGCTCATCGCGGGCACCTTCGGCATGTTCCTGCTCGAGTCGCCGGTCCTGCTCGCGGGGCCGCTGCCGGTGCTCGCGCCCGTCATGTTCGTCGCCGGGCTGGCCACCGCCCCGACGCTCATCACGACGATGAACCTCATCGAACGCCTCGTGCCCAAGGCCCAGATCAACGAGGGCATGACCATCGTGCTCACCGGCCTCATCGTCGGCATCGCGCTCGGCTCGGCGGTCTCCGGCACCGTCGTCGACCGGGTCGGCCCGCACCAGGGCTACCTCGTGGCCATCCTCGCCGGCGTCCTCGCGTTCGTCATGGCCGTCGGCACGCGGGCCTTCCTCAGCCGGCGCGCGCTGCACGACCTGCGCTGAGCCCACCCAGCGGCATACCGCTTCATGTATGCCGCCCAGCCAGCCTCGCGGGTCCGTGCCCTCCGCGCGCGGCAGGTATCCTTCCCCCCGATGAACCGCCGGGTCCCGTCGGGGGCGCGCGGCGGACAAGGGCGGGAGGAAGCATGCCGGAGCAGATGGGCGAACGTGAGGTGGGGCAGGTCTTCGCGGGGTTGTCGACCCTCATCTACGGGCGGGCCGAGCCGGAGGCGATCTACCAGTCCGTCGTCGACGCGGCCACCCAGCTCGTCGCGGGTTGTGAGCACGCCTCGCTGATGCTGCGGCGCGGCAGGAGCTACGAGTCCGTGGCCTCGACGGACGAGATCGCCCGGCGGATCGACCAGATCGAGATCGAGGTCGGCGAAGGGCCGTGCGTGGACGCGATCGAGGAGGAGGCCTACCAGCACGACGCCGACCTGACGACCGCCTCCCCCTGGCCGACGTTCCGCGAGCGGATCCTCGCCGAGACTCCGGTCCGCTCGGCGATCGGCTACCGGCTGCTCGTCGCGGGCGCGAAGGTCGGGGCCCTCAACATCTTCTCGGAGCAGCCGGGCGGGCTGTCGACGGACTCTGCCGACCAGGGTGCTGTCCTCGCGGCCTTCGCCTCGGTGGCGCTGATGGCGCTCGCGGCGCGCGACGACGCCGAGAGCCTGCGCAAGGGGCTGGAGAGCAACCGCGAGATCGGCAAGGCGGTCGGCCTGCTCATGGCGGCCCACAAGGTCTCGGCCGAGCAGGCGTTCGACATCCTGCGCAGGACCTCTCAGGACCTCAACGTCAAGCTCGCCTCGGTGGCGACCGAGGTCATCGAGGGGCAGGAAACCCAGTACGACGCCTGACCCGCTGCTCGCCGGGCGGGTCAGGGCGTGATGACCAGGGCGTCGAGGACCCGCCGCGCGACCTCCTCGTCGCCGTGCACGGTGTAGCGGATCTCGTCGGTGCTCCGGCGTCCGGCGGCGCGGCGCGTCAGCGCCTCGGTCGTGAGCTTGATGCCGGTGATGCGCGGCAGCTCGTCGGTCGCGGTCGGCTCCGCGCCGGTGAACAGGGGAGCCCCCAGCGGCCGGCCGTCCTCCGCCTCGATGACGCGGGCTCCCTCGCGTCCGACCAGCGGCCCGGTGACGTCGAGGACGACGGCGTGACCGATCGGGACCCGCGCCTCGCGAGCCACGATGCGCGGCAGCGAACGGAAGATCGCGTCGACGAAGACGGCGGCCCCGGGGGAGTCGAGGTCGCCGGGTCGGTCCAGGGCGGCGCGGATGTCCTGCTCGTGCACCCACGTGTCGAGCACCCGGCGCCGCAGCTGCGTGCCGTAGGTCGTCTCCGGCCCGAAGATCCCCCCGATGACCTCGTCGAGCGGTGTCGCGGCGGCGCGCAGGGCGGCCATCCGGATCGGCAGGTGGTCGGCGAGCTCGTGCACGACGAGCTTGCCCGGGATGCCGCGTCGAGCCTCGACGTCGTGCTCGATCCGCCGGCCGAACTCGCTGCGGATGTGGGGGTAGTCGGGCACCTCGACGCGGGGGGTCGGGATGCCGGCGAAGGACTTCTCGGCACCCACGACGTGGGCGATCTGGTCCTTGACGGTCCAGCCGGGGCACTCGGTCTGGATCTCGAAGTCGCTCTCCCGGCACGACAGCCCGAGATCGATGATGGCCTGGCAGTTCTGCTCGAACGCGTCGAGCAGGCCATCGCGGTCCTCGGGCGGGGACGGGTGCATCGGCATGCCGTCAGAGTACTTACCCTTGAGCCATGTCGTCCCCGCCCCCTGTCCGGGCCGGCGGCACGCGCCGCTGGACGCTCGTGCCGCTCGTCGTGCTCCTCGGACTGCTCGCCTCCGCGCTCGCCGCGGCCTTCACCGGGGCTGCAGCGCCGCTCGAGGCGGGGCTCAACTCGGCCGGCGCGGGAGTGCGCTGGGCACTGCCGCTCCTGCGCGCCGCGCACGACGTGGCCGCTGCCCTGACCGTCGGCGCGCTGCTGTTCGGCGCCATGCTCGTGCCCGGGAAGACCCGCCGGGCCACGGAGGGGCTCGACGAGCCGCGCCGGGCCGCGGCCTATCGCATCGCCACGCTCAGTGGCTTCGCCTGGGCGCTGCTCGCCGTCGTGATCGTCGTGCTCCAGTTCGCCGACCTGGCCGGTATGCCGCTCAGCGCACCAGGCTTCGGCGCGAGCTTCGCGGCCACGGTGTGGGCGATCGAGCCCCTGCGGATCGGCCTCCTCACTGCCGGTGCGGCGGTCGTCGCCGCGTCCGGCGCGTCGCTGGCCCGGTCGCGCTGGACCGGTGTGTGGCTGCTCGCGATCGCCCTGTTCGGCGTCGTCGTGCTGGGCCTCGCGGGCCATGCGGGGGGCTCCGCCGACCACGAGACCGCCGTCAACGCGTTGGCCGCCCACCTGCTCAGCGCGGCCGTCTGGGTCGGGGGCCTGCTCGCCCTCGTCCTGCTGCGCGGCCGGCTCGGCAGGTCCCTCGGTGTCGTCGTGCGCCGCTACTCGCTGGTCGCCCTGTGGTGCTTCGCGGCTCTCGGTATCTCGGGGGTCATGGCGGCCTCGACCCGGCTCGCCTCGGTCGCCGAGCTGGTGACGACCCGCTATGGGATCCTGCTGACGATCAAGATCGTCGCGTTCCTCCTGCTGGGCGTCGCCGGCTGGTGGCACCGGCAGTCGACGATCGGCCGCATCGACGGCGCGCTCTCGTCCGGCGACTCCACGGCCCGGCCGTTCCTGCGCCTCGCGGTGAGCGAGACCCTCCTGATGGGCATCACGTTCGGGGTCGCGACGGCTCTCGCACGCAGCGCCCCGCCCGT
Organism: Intrasporangium chromatireducens Q5-1; assembly: GCF_000576575.1. Lineage (GTDB taxonomy): Bacteria > Actinomycetota > Actinomycetes > Actinomycetales > Dermatophilaceae > Intrasporangium_A > Intrasporangium_A chromatireducens. The sequence goes on along the minus strand of NZ_AWQS01000019.1, from coordinate 26,153 downwards.
TCCCGAGACCGTGCCGAACCCGAGCATCGTCCTCGCGCTCACGGGCTTCCCGGCACCGCCGGCGCCGACCGCCCTGTCCTGGGTCACGACCTGGCGGTTCGAGTACCTCTTCCTCACGGCAGGGCTGCTTGCCGTCGGCCTCTACCTCGCCGGCGTCGTCCGGCTGCGACGGCGCGGCGTGAGGTGGCCGGTCAGCCGCACGATCAACTGGGTCGTCGGCTGGCTCGTCTTCATCTGGGCCACCAACGGCTACCTCGGTGTCTACGGCCGAGTCGCCTTCTCGTGGCACATGACGCTGCACATGATCGAGGCGATGCTGATCCCGATCTTTCTCGTCCTCGGCGCCCCCGTCACGCTCGCCCTGCGCAGCCTCAAGCCGCGCAAGGACGGGACGGTCGGCCCACGGGAGCTGATCCTCGGGATCATCCACTCGCGCTACGTGCGGGTCGTCGGCAACCCCATCTTCGCCGGCGCCTTCTTCTTCATGAGCCTCGTCGTCTTCTACTGGACCGACCTGTTCTACCTGGCCCTGACGACGCACACCGGGCACGTGCTCATGACGGTCCACTTCATCCTCGCCGGCTACTTCTTCGCCTGGGTGCTCGTCGGGGTCGACCCCGGTCCCAAGAAGTGGGGGCCGGCGCTGCGTCTCGTCGTGCTCTTCGCGACGATCTCGTTCCACGCCTTCTTCGGCGTCGCCATCATCGGCGGCGAGTCGATCCTCGCCCCCCAGTTCTTCACCACGATCCACCTGCCATGGATCACCGACCCGCTCGCGGACCAACGGTTGGGCGGCTCCATTGCCTGGGCCGTCGGCGAGCTGCCCTCGCTGGCGCTCGCCCTGATCGTCGCGGTGCAGTGGGCGCGGTCCGACCGAGCCGAGACCAAGCGGCGCGATCGCCAGGCCGACCGCGATGGCGAGGCCGAGCTGGCGGCCTACAACGCGCGTCTCGCCGCCCTCGCCAGGCACGACCAGCGCCACTCGACCCCCTCCTCCTGACAGGCCTCGGACTACTACGCCTAGTAGTAGAATGCTGTACGAGGAGGCCCGACATGCCGCGAACCACACCGACCCCGAGGTGCCCGATCCGGGTGGGCGAGCCGTGCTCGCTGTGTTTTCCCGGGGCCACCGGACCGCAGGACTGCGGGCTCGTCTACCTGGTCCAGTCCGACCCGGAGTGGCGCGAGCAGCTCGCCGACAAGCGCCGCGAGGTGCAGGCTCGTCGCCCCGCCTCCTGACGGGTGGACCGGCGACCCCTCGACCTGTCGCACATGTGAGGCTTGACCCATGAGAGTTGCAGTCATCCAGCTCGCCTACGGTGACGGAGAGTCGGTGGCCGAGCGCACGGCTCGGGTCACCGAGCTCGTCCGGCGGCAGCGGGGCCACGACCTCGTCGTGCTGCCGGAGCTCTGGCCGGCCGGGGGGTTCGACCACCGGCACTGGCCCGAGCGTGCGGAGCCGGTCGACGGACCGATCGCCCAGGCGCTCGCCTCGGCAGCACGCGACGCCGGGGTCACCCTGCACGGCGGGTCGATCGTCGAGTCCGGACAGCCCCAGACGGCTGACGGGCGCGGCTGCTGGAACACCTCGCTCGTCTTCTCCCCGGAGGGGCGGCTGGTGGCGACCTATCGCAAGATCCACCGCTTCGGGTTCGGCCAGGGTGAGCCAAAGCTGATGGACCCCGGTGCCGACATCGTGACCGTGGACGTGCCGGTCGCGGGGCGCGAGCCGGTCCGAGTGGGCCTGTCCACCTGCTACGACCTGCGTTTCCCCGAGCTCTACCGTGCCCTGCTCGACCGCGGGTCGGAGGTCTTCGTGATCCCCGCCGCCTGGCCGAAGCCGCGCATCGGGCACTGGACCCTGCTCGGCCGGGCCCGGGCGATCGAGGACCAGTGCGCCGTCGTCCAGTGCAACACGGCCGGTAGCCACGCCGGGCACGAGATGGGGGGTCACTCCCAGGTCGTCGACGCCTCCGGTGCGGTCCTGGTCCAGGCCGGCCCGGACGAAGAGGTGCTGAGCGTCGAGATCGACATCCCGACGATCCACCAGGTGCGCACCGCCTTCCCGGTCCTCGCCGACCGGAGGCTCTGATGCGAACGGTCAAAGCGGCGCCGAGGGCCCGAGCCCGGGTCCGGGCGCCCGAGCTCACCGGTCGGGGCTGGCTCAACACCGGCGGCCGGCCCCTCACCTTGACGGACCTCCGCGGCCGCATCACCGTCCTCGACTTCTGGACCTTCTGCTGCGTCAACTGCCTGCATGTCCTCGACGAGCTCCGACCGCTGGAGCGGGAGTTCGAGGGCGCCCTCAGCATCATCGGGGTGCACTCGCCGAAGTTCGAGCACGAGGCAGACCCGGATGCGCTCGCGGCCGCTGTCGAGCGGTACGCCGTGACCCACCCGGTCCTCGACGACCCGGACCTCGCGACGTGGCGCGCTTACACTGCCCGCGCGTGGCCGACCCTCGTCGTCATCGACCCCGAGGGGTTCATCGCGGCCTCGATGTCCGGCGAGGGGCACGGGCCGGGGCTGGCGGCGCTGGTGCGGGAGCTCGTCGAGGAACACACGGCCAAGGGCACGCTCCAGCCCGGCGACGACCCGTATGTGCCGCCCGCCCCGGCAGACACGGCGCTGCGCTTCCCGGGCAAGGCAGTGAGCCTGCCCGACGGGTCCTTCGTCGTCTCCGACACCGCGAACCACCAGGTGGTCCACCTCGCGCCCGATCTCGAGAGCGAGCGTGCGCGCTGGGGCGGTCCGGGCGTCTTCAACGAGCCGCAGGGCCTGTTGCTCGCTCCGCCGGCACTGCGAGACCGGCTCGGTATCGACCTCGTGGTCGCCGACGCGGTCAACCACCAGCTCAAGGGAATCCGCTTCTCCGACGGGACGATCCATGTCCTGGCCGGCACCGGCGAGCAGCTGCGCGAGCGGAGCGGCGGTGGGCCGGCCCTCCGCCAGCCGCTGTCGACCCCATGGGACCTGGCCTGGGTCGAGGACCGGGTCCTCATCGCCATGGCCGGCACCCACCAACTGTGGGCCTGGCGGCCAGGGGACACCCCCGAGGACGGTGTCGTCGACGTCGTCGCCGGCACCTCCAACGAGGGGCTCGTCGACGGCCCGGCGGGTGAGGCGTGGTTCGCCCAGCCGTCCGGCCTGGCGGCGGCCGGGGACGGAAGCCGCACGTGGATTGCCGACTCAGAGACGTCTGCCCTGCGCTCGTTGCGCCGCAACGACAGTGGCGACCTCGTCGTCGAGTCGCACGTGGGGGCAGGGCTGTTCGACTTCGGCCACCGCGACGGTCCGGCCGACCAAGCGCTGCTCCAGCACCCCCTCGGGGTGACCGAGCTCCCGGACGGGTCCGTCGCCATCAGTGACACGTACAACGGCGCGATCCGGCGCTACGACCCGGCCACGGGCCAGGTCACGACGCTGGCCCAGGGCCTCAGTGAGCCGAGCGACGCCGTCGTCGAAGCGGATCCCGACACCGGCGAGGTCCGCCTCGTCGTCGTCGAGTCGGCGGCGCACCGGCTCGTGCGAGTTCCCCTCCCCGAGGACGTGCAGCACGTCGACGGCCCTTCCCGCCGCACCCAGCGGCCGCCGACCACCTTGCCGCCGGGCCAGGTCGACCTCGAGGTGGCCTTCGTCCCGCCACCGGGCCAGAAGCTCGACGACCGCTGGGGCGACCCGACCATGCTTGACGTATCCGCCTCTCCACCCGAGCTGCTCGCATCGGGAGCGGGCCGCGCGCGGGGGCTGCGTCGGGCGCTCGAGGTGGTGAGCGGCATACCAACGGGCACCCTCCATGTGTCCGTCCAGGCCGCCGCCTGCGACGGCGACCCGGTCACCGGTGAGGTGCCCGAGCACGCCGCCTGCCACCTCTTCCAGCAGGACTGGGGCATCCCCGTCGTCATCGACCCCGCGGGCGACTCCCGTCTGACCCTCGACCTGCGGGGCGTGTGACAGCGACCAACTGCGGGTAGAGGGTTCCCGAGGCGCGCGGCCCCGCGCGCCCCGGACAAGGAGACGAACATGGGTATCGGTCTCGGCATCATCCTGCTCGTGCTGGGCGCGATCTTCTACTTCACGAACCTCGACACGAGCGTGCTCAACACCAACCTCAACACGGTGGGCATCATCCTCATGGCCGCCGGTGCGCTGGCCATCATCCTCGCGCTCATCATGAACGCGCAGCGGACCCGCACCGCACACACGACCGTCGTGGAGCGCCGGGGCGGCCCCGACGTGGTCGAGCGCGACCGTGGCCCGGTCGAGCGTGACCGCGTCGTCGAGCGCGACCCGGAGGTCGTCGAGCGGCGGGACGACTACTGACAAACAGCACCACCTCGGGGCCCGCGGCGGCCTGAGCACCGAAACTCACGTGCTCGGGCCGCCGTTTCTGCTGTCATGGTGAGGTGAGTGCCCTCGCCGAGCCGGCCCACCCCTCGCCGGACGCGGTCGCGCGCGCCACGCCGGCAGACCGCGACCGCTTCGCCGACCTGCTGCGAGCGGGCTCGCTCCTCGTCGTCATCCTCGGCCACTGGCTCATGGTCGTCGTGACACCCGACGGTACGGTCAGCAACGCCCTGACCATCGTGCCGTCCCTGCAGCCGCTCACCTGGCTGCTGCAGGTGATGCCGCTCTTCTTCGTCGTGGGCGGGGTCGCCCACTCCTACGCCCTCGAGTCGCTCGACCGTCGCGGCGGATCGCGTCGGGGCCGCTATGCGGCATTCCTCGGCCGTCGCGCGGCGCGACTGCTGCGGCCGACGCTCGCCTTCCTCGCCGTCTGGGTCGTCCTCGGCGTCGTCGCCCACGCCGCGGGGCTCACGTCGCTGCCCGGCGCGGACGGTCGTCTCGCGCGGGACGCGCTCGTCATGGTGCCCCAGCTCCTGTGGTTCGTGGGGATCTACCTCGGGGTGTGCGCCTGCGCGCCCGCGATGCGCCGCCTGCACCAACGGCTCGGGCTGTATGCCGCTGTGCTCCTCGCGCTCGGGGCCGTCCTCGTCGACGTGGTGCGTTTCACGGTGCCCGCGCTGGGGCTCGTGGGCAACCTCAACTTCGCCCTCGTCTGGTTGGCCCTGCACCAGCTCGGCTTCGCGTGGCGGGACGGGATGCTCACGGTGTCGCGGGGCTGGGCCATGCTGGTCGGGGGCTATGGCGTGATGGTCGTGCTCATCACCGTCGGTCCGTACCCCACCTCGATGGTCGGCCTGCCGGGGGAGGCGGTCAGCAACATGGCCCCACCGACGGTGGCACTGCTCGCCCAGGGGGTGGGGATCATCGGGCTCGCCGTGGTGCTGCGGGGCCCGGCGGCACGGCTGCTGGTCAGGCCGGCGGTGTGGGCGGCGGTCGTGCGGGTCGCCCCCTTCGCGATGACGGCCTTCCTCTGGCACCTGACCGCGCTGATGGTGGTGGAGCTCGGACGGCGCGCGATCGGTCTCGGTCAGCCGCCGGTGGCCTCGCTGTTGTGGTGGGCGACCAGGCCCGGGCTGTTCCTCCTCCTCGCGGTCATCCTGGCCGCCCTCGTCGCCACGTTCGCGAGGTTCGACAGCGGGCCGAGCCGGAACGCCGGGACGGTGCAGGAGCGGCGGTACTGGCCCGACCCGCTGGCCGGGGTCGCAGCGCTCGTGGTCTTCTTCGGGATCCTGATGGTCTCGATCGTCGGCGTCGACCTGCTGGGCAACCGACCCGCCTTCTTCCTCGTCGGCGACATCACCCCGGCGGTCGGCTTCGTCGTCCTGGCGCTCGGTCTGCTCCTCCTGCGCGCCGCCCGGCCACACGTCAAGGGCGCCTGACCGGGCGGGCGAGCAGGATCGGAGCGCGCCCCGATCCTGCCCGGAACGAGCGAACGACCCCGAGGTGGCCGTCAGAAGGCGGCCTCGGGCACCTCCATTAGGGCGTTGTCGGTCGCCTCGACGACGGCCCGCTCCGCAGCGAGCCTCGGCAGGACGTTCCTCGCGTAGAACGAGGCGGCCGCGACCTTGCCCGTGTAGAAGTCGCCGTCCTTGCCCGTCGCGCCGGACTCGAGGGCGCGCTGGGCGACCTCGGCCTGTCGGAGCAGGAGCCACCCGACGAGCAGGTCCCCGGCGGAGAGCAGGAACCGGGTCGTGTTCTGGCCGACCTTGTAGATGTTGGACACCTCGCCGCCCATCCGCGGGTCCGACCTCATCAGTTCGCCGACGAGGTGGCCGAGCATCCCCTGGACGTCCTCGAGCGCCTTGCCGAGCAGCTCGCGCTCACGGTCGAGTGAGCCACCGAGGTCCTTGGCGAACTCCTGGATCTGTCCGGCGACGTGCTGCAGCGCCTGGCCCTTGTCCCGCACGATCTTGCGGAAGAAGAAGTCCATGCCCTGGATGGCGGTCGTGCCCTCGTAGAGGGTGTCGATCTTCGCGTCGCGGACGTACTGCTCGATCGGGTAGTCCTGCAGGAAGCCCGAGCCGCCGAGGGTCTGCAGCGACTCCGTGCCGAGCAGCACCCAGGCCCGCTCCGAGCCGAGCCCCTTGACGATCGGCAGGAGCAGGTCGCTGACCTTCGCCGCGAGCTCGGCGTCGGAGCCCTTCTCGAGCGGAGCGGCCGGGTTGCCACCCTGCGCCTGGGCGACGACGTCCTGCTGCGCGGCCGTGTAGACGACGAGGGCGCGCAGGCCCTCGGCGTAGGCCTTCTGAAGCATGAGCGAGCGGCGCACGTCGGGGTGGTGCGTGATGGTGACGCGCGGTGCCGTCTTGTCCGTCTGCTGGGTCAGGTCGGCGCCCTGGACGCGCTGCTTCGCGTACTCGAGGGCGTTGAGGTAGCCGGTCGAGAGAGTCGCGATCGCCTTGGTGCCGACGAACATTCGGGCGTTCTCGATGACCTTGAACATCTGCGCGATGCCGTCGTGGACGTCGCCGAGGAGCGTGCCGACGGCAGGCTCGTGCTCGCCGAAGGTCACCTCGCAGGTGGTGCTGACCTTGAGGCCCATCTTGTGCTCGACGTTGGTGACGTAGACGCCGTTGCGGTCACCGAGCTCGCCGGTCTCGAGGTCGACGTGGAACTTCGGGACGATGAAGAGCGACAGGCCCTTGGTGCCCGGGCCGGCGCCCTCCGGCCGGGCGAGGACGAAGTGGACGACGTTGTCGACCATGTCGGACTCGGCCGAGGTGATGAAGCGCTTGACGCCCTCGAGGTGCCACGTGCCGTCGGGCTGCTGCGTGGCCCTGGTCCGGCCGGCGCCGACGTCGGAGCCCGCGTCCGGCTCGGTGAGGACCATCGTCGTGTGCCACCCCTGCTCGACGATGTGCTTTGCGAGCTTCTTCTGGTCCTCGGTGCCGAGGTGGTAGAGCAGGTTCGCGAAGGAGTAGCTGGCGGAGTACATGTGCACCGCCGGGTTGGCGCCACAGACCATCTCTGCGACGGACCACCTCAGCGACGGCGGCACGACCATGCCGCCGAGCTCGGCCGGGGTGTCGAGGTTGCCCCAGCCGGCGTCGATGTAGGCGCGGTACGACTTCTTGAACGACTCGGGGATCGTGACGGAGTGGCTCGTGGGGTCGAAGGTGGGCGGGTTGCGGTCGGAGTCGAGCAGGCTCTCCGCCAGCTCGTTCTCGGCGAGACGCGACACCTCTCGAAGGATGTCCTTGGCGGCATCGACGTCGATGTCCGCGTAGATCCCGTGCCCCAGCATCTCCTGGCGACCGAACACCTCGAACAGGTTGAACTCGAGATCACGCACGTTGCTCTTGTAGTGGCCCACCGCTGCACCAGCTTCCTTGTTACCGACGAGTTAACTCCATGATGCTACCCGTCAGTAACGATCGCAAGCGGAAGCCCGCGGTATGCCGCTGAGCCGGCTCAGCGGCATACCGCGCAGTTCGTCGGCTGGTCGGGACAGGCGAAGGGCCCGGTCCGAGCGGACCGGGCCCTTCATGGGTGGGCTCAGCTGGTGGGCGGCGCCTCGTAGGCCCAGAGGCGCTTCGCAACGGCGTCGCTCACCACCCCGTTGCTGCCGAGGACGACGATGCGTGCCGGCTTCAGGCGGGTCAGCTCGTCCAGCGTGGCTTGGGGAACCTTGGTCGCCTGGGTGAGCAGGATCGGACCCCCGCGGAAGCCACCGGCCGGACCGCCGGCCAGGGCGTCCGGGAAGTCGGCGCCCGTCGCCACGAACGCGATCGGGACCCGGGTGCCGAAGGTCGTGGCGGAGACGCGGGCGGCCGTCCCGTAGCGGTCGGAACCCGCCGCACGCGACACGTTCGTCGAGTAGGCACGCAGCGCTTGCTCCACCGACGCCGGGACGACGCCCGTGCTGCCGAGGACGACGATCCGTTGCGGCCTCAGCCGGGCCAGCTCAGCGGCCGTCGCGTCGGGGATCGTCCCGCCCTTGACGAGGAGCACCGGCCCGTTCTTGGCGCCACCGGCGGGGCTGCCGGCCAGGGCGTCGGGGAAGTTCGTGCCAGTTGCGACGTAGGCGACGGGGGCGCCGGCGCCGAACGTCGCACGCGAGACCGCGGCGGCGGTGGCGTAGCGGTCCGACCCAGCCTGACGCTGCACGGTGCCCGCGTAGGAGCGGAGCGTCGACTCGACGGCTGCGGAGATCACTCCGGTCGAGCCGAGGACCACGATCCTGCGGGGCTTGAGACGCCGGAGCTCGGTGGCCGTGGCGGCGGGCAGGCTGGTGCGCTGGGTGAGCAGGATCGGTCCGCCGAGCGAGCCGGCCGCCGCGGCGCCGGCGAGGGCGTCGGGGAAGTCGGTGCCCGTCGCGACGAACGCCACCGGGGCGCCGGCGCCGAAGGTCTGCGCGGAGACAGCCGAGGCGGTCGCATAGCGGTCGGAGCCGGCCATGCGCGCCACCGCGGGCGCATAGCTGGCCGCCTGGGTGCGGATCGCGCCGAGCTTGTTGTAGAGGTACTGGCCCGGGCACTCGGTGTAGTTGTCCTTGGCGTCCCGGTGTCCCGAGATGTTGTTGTACGTCGTGCCGTTGATGGTCGTGCGGCCCTGCACGTCGAAGTGGTGGATCGAGGCCTTCCAGGCGATCAGCCTGGCGAGGGCCGTGATGGTCGCGCTGCTCGGCTGGGCGGTCTGGTAGTTGCCGAGGACCGACGCGGCGAACACGTAGTAGTTGAGGCCGTAGGTGTGCGCACCGACGACGGCCTTGTCGATGCCGCCGTAGCGGCCCTCCCAGATCCGGCCGAACTTGTCGACGAGGAAGTTGTAGCCGATGTCGCGCCAGCCGTTGCCGTTGACGTGGTAGGCGTAGATGCCCCGGATGATCCCCGGGACCTGGTCGCGGGTGTAGTTGTTGGTGCCGACCGTGTGGTGCACGAAGGCGGCCCGGACCACGCCGTAGTCGGGCTGGGACTGGTCCCGGATGCTCTCGTCCGCGCCCCACTGGGCGCGCGAGTAGATCGTGGGCTGTGTGGCGACACCGGCGCTCAGTGCGGCCGGCGTGATCTCAGCGCCGGTCGAGGCGGAGCTGGACTGCGCGACCGCGCTGGCCGGGCTGGGGGACGGGGTGGCGTCGGCGGGCTGGCTGCCCGGGTCGACGACGACGAGCTCGGGGTCGGCCGGGGCGGTGCCGGAGGGGGCGACGAGACGGACCTGAACGTCCTTGGCGCCGGTCGTGATGATCGGCGCGGACGACTCGCGGGCGCCGGAGGTGCGGCGCGCGGCCGTGGCGGCCTCGGCGCCGTCGGGCCGGTGCTCGCCCTCGGAGTCGACGAACTGCCACGCCCCCCAGCCGGTGGCGGTCTTCGTCCGGTACTGGACGGTGGTCCCCGGGGCGGACCCCTGACGCCAGTTGACGCCGACGACGGCGAGCTTGGGCAGGGCCACCTCGGCGGAGGCGGACGCGACACGAACGGCGCGGCCCTTCGCCTCGCGCTTGGCCTCTGTCACGTCGGCACCCGACAGCTGGGCGGCGTCGGCCTGCTTGGGGTCCGCCTGGAGGCGGTGCTTGTCGACCTTGGCCCGGACCGGCTTCGTCGTGGTGTCGGCCTTCGTCGGCGTAGCGGCGGCCGGGTCGGCAGAGCCGGCAGGACCAGCGATTGCAGGGGCCGCTGTCGTGTCTGGTGGGTTGGCGCTGGTGGCTGCGGGGGCCGCGGCGATGGCGGCGGTCGTGCCCGCGAGGGCCAGTGCCACGCGGAGGAGGGCAGCGGACGTACGGCCTAGGAAAGAGCGGGTGGAGAACACGAGCGACCCCAAACTGGTGCGAAAGAGACGTGAAGCACGGTAGCGCCCTTTCGCCCCATTCGCCCCACTGATGCCATTTGTTGTCGTTTCGTGAGGCAGCGCCCAGGGGGTGAAACGCCGACGCGCCCGGCCCCGAGGGGTCAGGCGCGTCGGCGTTCAACTCGAGCGGGCGGCAAGAATCGCACTCACGTCTTCCTCCTGGAAGGAGGATGTTCTGCTACTGAACTACACCCGCAGACGGCGCAACCATACCGAGTCGGGGGCGCGGATCCCAATCGCCCGGGGGCGGCCGCGCACTCATCGGCCGTCCACGCCGAACGCTCAGGGCGCTCACAAGGGCGGCGCCGAGCATGAGGCGAGCGTTCCTGTGCCACAGGTGGAGGGCTCATGGACCCACAGCCAGCTCGCCGGCGGCGCGCCACACGCCGGGTGATGACGCGGCGCGGCCGCGCCGCCCGCAGGGCCGTCCTGGCCCTCCTGGCCGTGGCGGTCGCCGTCGCCGGCGTCTCCTACGGGCAGGCCCTCACGGCTCCGGGCGACGCGTCGTGGACGGTTCGGACGGTCGAGTGGGTCCGGGACAACGGTGGCGCCGGGCTGGTCGACGCGATCGAGAACTGGTGGTACACCCGGAGCGCCCCGACGAACGCGTCGCCCTCGCGCTCCGACCTGCCGGTGCTCGGCGCGCCGCCAGCGGCCGCCCGCCCGGCTGCGCCGACCCATCGCACTGCGGCACCGGCCCCGACACCCATGGCGATCCCGCCCGGGATCACGGCGGTCCCCGGCGAGGGTCGGTGGGTCCCCGGTCGGGTCGACAAGAACGGGGTGCCAGCGCTCTACACGACGTTCGTGCAGCCCGACCCCGCCCATGCCAGCGTCGTCGCCGGAGTCGCGTGGATCCGGGCGTCGGACACAGCCGTCCACCTCGTGCCCGGTACGGCCCAGCCGGGCGGGCCGAGCTGGCCGGGCGATGCCCGGGTCGCACCCCGTGACGTCCCGGGCCTGGTCGCCACCTTCAACTCAGGCTGGCGCTTCCAGGACCTGCTCGGCGGTTTCTACGAGGGCGGGCGCTACTCCCATGCCCTCGAGCAGGGCGCGGGGTCGGTCGTGATCGACCGCGCCGGGCACGTGAGCATCGGGGCATGGGGACGAGACGTCTCGATGTCGCAGGACGTCGTCGCGGTCCGGCAGAACCTGCACCTCATCGTGACAGCCGGCAAACCGGCGCCGGGCATCGCAAACGCCAGTGGCCCGTGGGGAGTGCCGGGCAACCAGCGCCAGTTCACCTGGCGGTCCGGACTCGGTGTGGACGCCCACGGCAACCTCATCTATGTGGCCGGGGACCACATGACCCTCCGCGTCCTGACCAATGCCCTCGTCGCCGCTCGGGCGGTCCGTGCCGTGGAGCTCGACATGCATGCAGGCATGGTCTTCTTCGCCCGCTGGGTCCCCGGCCGGACGGGGGCCATCGCCCCGGAGAAGCTGCTGCCGGCTATGCCCTCCCGCGCGGACCGGTTCCTCCGCCCGGACCAGCGCGACTTCTTCTACGTGACGCTCGGCTGATGGTGACGTCCGCCCGGGCCGGGGCACCCTCCACCACGGTTGCACTCCTCCAGGTCCTGCGGCCGCAGCTCTGGCCGCGCAACCTGCTCGTGGCAGCCGCCCCGATCGCGGCCGGCACCCTCCTCCAGCAGTCGGTGCTGCTTCGGACCGGGCAGGCCTTCGTCGCCCTGTGTCTCGCGGCCAGTGGCGCCTACTGTCTCAACGATGTCGTCGACGCGCCCGCCGACGCCCGGCACCCGAGCAAGCGGCTCCGGCCGGTGGCCTCCGGGCGGGTGCGCGCGGCACAGGCGGTGGTCCTGTCGGCGGTCCTCATGGTGGCCTCCGTCGTCCTCGCGTGGCCGGGCTCGCTGCGCTGGGTCGTCGTCGCGTACCTCCTCCTGACGAGCGCCTACTCGATGGGCCTCAAGCGGGAGCCGGTCGTTGAGCTGGCCGTCGTGGCGGGCGGCTTCCTGCTGCGCGCCATCGCTGGCGGGGCGGCGACCGACACCCCCATCAGCACGTGGTTCCTCATCGTCACCGGCTTCGGGTCGCTGTTCATGGTCACCGGCAAGCGGCTCTCCGAGCTCGTCACGTCCGGCGCCGCCAGCGGCACTCGCAGCAGCCTCGGCGCCTACTCGGAGAGCTACCTGCGCCTCGTGCTCGGGGTCAGCGCCGCCGTGGCGATCGCGGGGTACTGCCTGTGGGCCTTCGGGATCACCACCGAGGGGGTCGAGAGCACGTATGCCGCTCTGTCCGTCGTGCCGTTCGTGCTCGCTGTGCTGCGCTACGCGCTCGACGTCGACCGGGCGCGCGCTCAGGAGCCGGAGCATGTCGTGGTCGGCGACCGGGTCCTTCAGGTGCTCGCCCTCGTCTGGGCCGTCACCTTCTGGCTCGCGGCGATGACATGAGCGGCACCACGCGGCCGCACGAGAGGCGACCGCTCACCGGGTGGGGGCGGACGGCACCGACCGTGGCCGACGTCGTCGTGCCGGCCACGGTGGACGACCTGCGGTGCCTCATCCAGCGGCAGCCGTCCCGGGGTGTCATCGCCCGCGGGCTGGGCCGCAGCTACGGAGATGCGGCGCAGAACGCCGGGGGGCTGGTCCTCGAGACCGGCGGCCTGGACCAGATCGGGCCGGTCGACCCCACGAGCGGGCTCGTGACGTGTGGTGCCGGGGTGAGCCTGGACGGGCTGATCCGGACGGTGCTGCCGCAGGGCTGGTTCGTCCCCGTCACCCCGGGGACCCGTCAGGTGACGGTCGGCGGCGCCGTCGCAGCCGACATCCATGGCAAGAACCACCACGGTGACGGGTCGATCTGCGCGCATCTGGACTCTGTTGTCCTTGTCGACGGCCGTGGTGAGCTGCGGACGCTGACCCCGGAGGACGACCTCTTCTGGGCGGTCCCGGGCGGCATGGGTCTCACCGGGGTCATCGTCGCGGCGACGCTGCGGCTCATCCCCGTCCGGTCCGACCGGATGGTCGTAGACACCGTCCGCACCGCATCCCTGGACGAGACGATGGAGGCGCTCGCCGAGGCCGACCGGACGCACCGGTACAGCGTTGCCTGGGTCGACTGCCTCGCCGGCGGAGGGGGACTGGGCCGGGGTGTCGTCACCGCCGGCGAGCACGCCGCGAGCCCCGGCGAGCACGACGGGGGCGGTCGCCTGCCCACAACGGCGTGGGCCGTCCCGTCCTGGGCTCCCCGCCTGCCGCTCAGTCCTCGGACCGTGCGGCTCTTCAACGAGGCCTACCACCGGGCGGCTCCGCGCTCGCGCCGCTCGCTCGAACCGCTCGGCTCCTTCTTCCACCCCCTCGACGTCGTGGGCGAGTGGAACCGGCTGTATGGCGCCCGCGGCTTCGTGCAGCACCAGCTGGCCGTTCGCGATCCGGAGGTCGTCCGGCAGGTGATCGCGATGTTCGCCGCACACCGCGCTCCGACGTTCCTGTGCGTGCTGAAGCGGTTCGGGCCGGGGAGCGCTGCGCCCCTGTCGTTTCCCCAACCGGGGTGGACCCTCGCCGTGGACCTGCCCGCCGGGGACCGCCGCGTCGGCGCCCTGCTCGACGAGGTCGACGCCGCCGTGATCGCCGGCGGCGGCCGGGTCTACCTCGCCAAGGACGCGCGCCTGGCGCCGTCGGCGCTCGCGCAGATGTACCCGAGGTTGGACGAATGGCGCCGGCTGCGGGAGCGGCTCGACCCGGACCACGTCTTCGTCTCGGACCTGGCCCGGAGGTTGCACCTGTGATCGATGCGTGTGGAGCGGCCCAGTCCGTGCTCGTTCTCGGGGCGACGAGCGAGATCGCTGGTGCGACGGTGGCCCGGCTCGCGGAGGGCGGACGGCTGGAGCGAGTGGTCCTCGCCGGACGCCCGGGTCGCGGTCGTGTCGCGGCTGCTGGTCGCGTCACGGCGCTCAGGGTGCCCGCGGTGGAGCTGGTCGACTTCGACGCGCGCGACCGGGTGGGGCACGAGGGCGTCATCGATGTCGCCTTCGACGGCGGCGACATCGATGTGGCCCTGCTGGCGTGGGGCGTGCTGCCGGAGGAGGACTCGGTGCGCGCCGCACCGCTCGCCGCAGCCGAGGTTGTCGACGTGAACTGCACCGCCGTCGTGACGACCCTCCTCGCGGCGACGCGCCGCATGCGCGCTCAGGGGCATGGCGTCATCGTCGTGCTCTCCTCCGCGGGGGCGGTCCGGCCGCGCGGGTCCACTGCCGTCTACGGCGCCACCAAGGCGGGGGTCGACGCCCTGGCGACTGCGCTCGGCGACACCCTGGCGGGCAGCGGGGTGTCGATCCTCGTCGTCCGACCGGGGTTCGTGCGGACCCGGATGACGGCCGGTCGACGCCCGCCGCCGCTCGCCGTCGGGCCCGAGGACGTCGCGGCGGCCATCGTCGCCAACCTGGGCCGGGGTTCGCGCACCGTGTGGGTGCCGGCGTCGATGCGCTACGCGATGGCCGCGCTCGCCGTCACGCCGCGGTCGATCTTCCGCCGGCTGCCCATCTGAGCCCCCATCCCCGGAGCGCCGGTGTCACACTGGTCCGGGACCGAACCGAGGAGGCGTGATGGCGTGCCGGGCTCCCGCCGACTGGTTTCTCTCCCCGCAGGAGCGCGGCAACCCCGCCACCCGCCTCGACCGGCGCCATCCGGACGGCCGGTCGTGGAGCGAGGGCAACCGCGTGACGCCCCTGGTGCACGGCAGCGCCTACTTCGCGGCCCTCGTGGAGCGCGTCTCGCGCATGTCCCGGGGTGACCTCATCCTCTTCGTCGACTGGCGCGGCGACCCGGACGAGCGGCTGACCGGCGAGCCGGGCAGCGAGATCGGTGAGCTCCTCGCAGCGGCGGCCGGGCGCGGCGTCGACGTCCGGGGCCTCGTCTGGCGGTCGCACTGGGACCGCTTCGCCTTCTCCGCCGCAGAGAACCGGCACCTCGGCGAGGAGGTCAACGCCGCCGGCGGCGAGTGCTTCCTCGACATGCGCGTGCGGGTCGGCGGCTCGCACCACCAGAAGTTCGTCGTCCTGCGCCACCCGGGGCGCCCGGAGCGCGACATCGCCTTCGTCGGGGGCATCGACCTGTGCCACAGCCGGCGCGACGACGCCACCCACGAAGGGGACCCGCAGCGGCAGCCGATGTCAGCGGCATACGGGCCTCGACCGCCCTGGCACGACGTGCAGCTGGCGATCACGGGGCCGGCCGTCGGCGACGTCGAGACGGTGTTCCGCGAGCGGTGGGAGGACCGGCAGGCGCTCAGCCGCTCGCCGGTGCGGTATGTCGCTGACCGCCTTCGCCACGACGTGCCGTCCCGCACGCCGTTGCCTCCGCAGCTGCCCGACCCCGCCCCGACCGGGCCACATCCCGTGCAGCTGCTCCGCACGTACGGGCACCGCCTCGGTGGGTACCCTTTCGCGCCGCGGGGTGAGCGGAGCGTCGCCCGCGGCTACGCCAAGGCGATCGGTCGGGCCCAGCGCCTCATCTACCTCGAGGACCAGTACCTCTGGTCCGAACAGGTGGCAGCGGTGCTCGCCGGCGCGCTGCGGGCCAACCCGGAGCTGCGTCTCGTCGCGGTCCTCCCGCACCTGCCCGACGAGGACGGAGCGGTGAGCCAGCCGCCCAATCTCGTCAGCCGCGTGCGGCTGCTCCGGCAACTGCACAGTGCGGGGCCCGGCCGCGTCGGCGTCTACGGCGTCGAGAACCACCGTGGCACCCCGGTGTACGTGCACGCCAAGGTGTGCGTCATCGACGACACGTGGGCCACCGTCGGCTCGGACAACTTCAACCGGCGCTCGTGGACGCACGACTCGGAGCTGACCGCCGCGGTCGTCCATCCCGACTATGCCCGGGACCTGCGCCAGGGGCTGGCCCGAGAGCACCTCGACACGACCGAGGCGGTCCCGATGGAGGAGCACTTCGACGCGTACGCGCGCCAGGCCGCCGCGCTGCAGGCGTGGCACGACGGCGGCGGAGTGGGGCCCCGGCCACCGGGACGGGTCCGCCCGCTGGTCGAGCCCGCCCTGGGGCTCGCGACCCGGCTCTGGGCGACCCCGCTGTACCGCCTCCTCTACGACCCGGACGGTCGGCCCTGGGACCTGCGGCGACGCGGGTCGATGTGACCCCGCGGGTCGATGCGACCCGCCCCGGTGTCTGGGGTGGGCGATAGCGTCACCGCATGGAGCAGCGCATCAGCCTGATCACCCTCGGAGTGTCCGACCTCGGCGGTACCCGCCGTTTCTACGAGGAGGGGCTGGGCTGGGAGCGCGGCAACGCCCACGACGACGTCGCGTTCTACCAGCTTCCCGGCATGGTCCTTGCGCTCTGGGACCGCGAGGCGCTCGCGGCAGACGCCGGTGTCGCCCTCGAGCCGACCGGGTTCGCCGGCATCACCATCGCGTACAACACCCGCAGCCGCGACGAGGTGGACGAGGTGTTGCGGCGGTTCGCTGCCGCCGGTGGGACGGTGACCAAGCCGGCCGTCGAGGCCGAGTGGGGCGGCTACAGCGGCTACGGAGCCGACCCGGACGGGCACCTGTGGGAGGTGGCCTGGAACCCGGGTTGGACCGTCACCGACGACGGCCGGACCGTCCTCGACTGACGCGGCTCGGTGCCGTTGCACGCGCGTCGCGCGAGACCGGGGACAAGCCGAGCAAACGACGAAGCCGCAGGTCGAGAACCGTCTCCTGACCGGCGGCTTTGTATGTGGAGCGAGCGACGGGCATCGAACCCGCGCATCCAACTTGGGAATCCTGCCGCTGGCGGCGGTCGTACGCGAGGCGGCTTCAGCACGGCGCCCACGTCTACCCATAGCTACCCGCTCGTGACCCGTCTTGAGTGCACGGTGAGTGCACGCACCGTGCACCCGGGACGGGTGGACAACCGGTTCCCGGCACTGCACTTTGTTGGTGTAGTGCCCGACTCCGGCCTAGCCGTGCTGCGATGCAACGCCGATACCATGGTGCTATGACTGAGGCTGCCGTGCCGGCTCGTGCGCCACTCAGTGGCCCCACAGGCCGACTCGTCGCAGCTCACCGTGAGGAGCTGCGCGAGGTGCTGCGCCGCCACGGTGTGACCGACGCCCATATCTTCGGAAGCGTCGCACGTGGAGACGATCGCCCTGGCAGCGATCTCGACCTGCTCGTCGAGTTCCCCCGTGGGACCAGCCTCTTCGACCTGGCCGGCATTCAGGCCGAGTTGGAAGAGGTTCTGGGCGTTGAGGTCGACCTCGGTACCCGCGGAAGCCTCAAGCCGCGCATCCGTCCGGGCGTGGAACGAGACTTGGTTGCCCTATGAGCCGTTCGGACCTCGACCGGCTCTATGACATCGCCGAAGCAATTGCGGCTATCCGGTCCCACGTCGCGCAGGGGCCTCTCAGTGAGGCTGTGGTGTTCGACGCGGTGCGGATGCGACTTCTCGAAATCGGCGAGGCCGTGAAGGGTCTCAGTGAAGAGCTCACGGCACGGGAGCCTGGCATTTCGTGGCCCACGATTGCGCGGTCGCGAGACAACTTGGTCCATCACTACTTCGCGACCGAGGTGCAGATTGTCGAGGACACGATCAAGACGGACTTGGCGCCACTGGACGAGGCCGTCGGCCGGCTGATCGCGGAAGTCGAGCGGCTGGATGAACTGGTCCGAGAGCACCAGAACCGCGGTCAGAAGCAGGCTGATGCTGCCGAGTGAGCGCACCTGGATCACACGCACTATACGAGTGCCCTCGCGTGCAAGAAGCCGCAGGCCAGGAGACATCGTCTGACCTGCGGCTTCGTGTCGGAGCGAGCGACGGGAATCGAACCCGCGTATCCAGCTTGGGAAGCTGGCGCTCTACCATTGAGCTACGCTCGCGGAGCCGCTCCACCGGACCGGAGGCGGCACGCGGCGTCAGTGTAGCCGACACCGCGCCCCCGTCACGAAAGGGCCCATCTCACCCATGGACCTCGCCAGGCAACGGGCGCTCGTCGAGCACGTCGAGGCCCGCGGGGGACGCCGTGCCCAGGTCGCCGTGACGCTCGAGCAGTTCTTCGACGGCAACGACTGCGACTGGTGCATCGGCCCGAACCGGGACGAGGAGATCGACCTCGACACCGTCCGGCGGGTGCTCCTCGCCCTGCGGAACCGGCCCGAGGTCCACGACGTCCGGGTGGAGCTCGACCCGCTCGAGTTCGACGTCTACCCCGACGACGAGTGGCCCTTCGCCAGCGGCGCCGCCGTCATCACGACCCTGCACCCCGAGGAGGTCGACGCCCTGACGAGCGAGGCCGGCACCGAGCCGAGCGGCGGCCCGGCGGCCTCCGTCGACTGGCTCGTCGACGCGCCCGCCATCCCGGAGGGGCACCACTACGTCGGCGTCTGGTGGGACTGACCTCGACCAGCGGCTGGGCCATGATGGGTCGATGAGCGAGCTTGAGCAGATCACCGACCCGATCGCCTACCACGCCGAGGGCCCGGTCTGGTCCGACACGTGGGGCGGGCTCCGCTGGGTCGACATGCTCGCCGGTGACCTGCTCACGCTGCGCGCCGACGGCAGCGTCGACCGCCTCAACGTGGGCAGCAAGATCGCGGCGTTCGTCCGGCCCCGCGCCTCCGGCGGCTACGTCGTCGGCACCGAGCGCGGCCTCGCCCTCTCCGACACACCCGACGACGCGCCCAAGCCGATGCTCGAGGTGTGGCAGGACCCCGGCATCCGGATGAACGAGGGCGGCTGCGACCCGTGGGGCAACCTCTACTGCGGCTCGATGGCCTACGACCGCACCGAGGGGGCCGCCTCCCTCTACCGCGTCACCCCGACCGGGGACGTCACCGTCGTGCTGCCGCACGTGACGACCTCCAACGGCATCGACTTCTCGCCCGACGGCACCCGCGCCTACTACAACGACACGAAGACCCGACGCACCGACGTCTTCGACGTCGAGCACGAGGAACTGACCAACCGCCGCGTCTTCCACGAGGCCCAAGGCACCTCACCGGACGGGCTCACCGTCGACTCCGAGGGCAACGTCTGGGTCGCGCTCAACCGGGTGGGGAAGGTCCGCTGCTACTCGCCCGATGCGCAGGTCCTGCACGAGGAGCAGCTCCCACTGCGCCTCGTCACCGCCTGCACGCTGGGCGGCCCCGACGGGCGGGACCTGTTCATCACGACCTCCCGGGAGAACCTCGATGACCCGGAGCCACCGGCCGGTTCGGTCTTCCGGCTGCGCGTCGACGTGCCGGGCAAGCCCACCCTGACCTTCGGCGGCTGAGGCACGAGCAAGGGGTATGCCGCCGAGCTGGGTCCCGCTCGGCCGTGGCCTTGGGGCGCGGCTCAGCCCCGTGGCCCCGCTCCCGGACGCGGCGCGTAGGCGAACCACCCGACACCCCGGCCGCCCCGGTAGACCGCGGGCGCGGGTGCCGGGGCCGCCCAGCCACCCTCGGCCGAGCCGCCGAACCCGCCCTCTTCCCCGGACTCGGGTCCACCCGGCGAGACCCCGAGCAGGCTGCGGGTCAGCACCTCCGCGTCGGACAGCAGCTCGTCGAGTGCCGACCGGAGCGACGCGTCCGAGGGGTCATCCCCCGCCAGCGCCGCATGCAGGACCGCCCGGCGGACGAGCTCCTTGGCGAACGACGCCGTCGTGCCCTCCGACCGCGCCGCAGCGTGAGCGAGCGCGTCCTGCGAGAAGAGCTGAGCGGCATACAGCTGCAGGAGCGCGAGCCGGCCGGCCTCGTCGGGCAGCGGAATCTCGACGGCGAGGTCGACGCGTCCCGGGCGCTGGGACAGCGCCAGCTCGAGGTCGGCGACGCGGTTCGTCGTGAGCAGGAAGGCGACGTCGGCGTCGGCGTCGAGGCCGTCGAGGGCGTCGAGCACCTCGAACAGGAGCGGCTGGGGGCCCATCGCGAACGACCGGTCCTCGGCGACGAGGTCGACGTCCTCGAGGACGACGATGGCGGGCTGGTGGGCGCGGGCGACCTTGGCCGCGGCATGGATGTGACCGAGGGCGCCGCCGCTGAGGAGCACGGCGGTGGTGCCCGGCGTCGAGCTGAGCAGGTAGCGCACCGTGTGCGTCTTGCCCGTGCCCGGCGGGCCGTAGAGGAGCACACCCCGCTTCAGGTGCTGACCGTGCGCCCGGAGGCGCTCGCGGTGCTCACCGATCCCGACGACGTGGGCCCCGATCCGGTCGAGGGCCCCCTCGGGCAGCACGACGTCGGACGCCGAGAGCGCGGGGCGCTCCACGAACGTGATCCCCGCCATTCCCCGCCCGTACGGGTCCGAGCCGAACGTGATGATCTGCCCGCGCAGGACGCTGCGCTCGTCCATGAGGGTCCGCAGCCGGTCGATGAGGGACTCGGCGACCGCACGATCGGCGGCGATGACCTCGAGGAGCGCCTCCTCCCGGCCGAACTGCGGTGCGTACCCCATGACCCGGACCACGACGGGTGTCCCGTCCCACCGGAACAGGTGCACCCCGGACGAGACGACCTGACGGCGGTCGGTGGGGCGTGGGCCGGTCGGCAGCTGTGCATAGTCGACCGGTCCCAGCCGCACCGACCCGCCCCACGGGCCGCCGACCTGCAGCAGGTCGGCCAGGGTCATGTGGTGTCGCATGTCGCCCGCGATTCCGATGAGACGGGCCTCGTCGTCGGCTTCGACGAGCGCTGCCAGTGCGATGTCGGCGTCGACGACGCGGTGGGCCGGGACGTTCTCCGCCACGACGGGCAGGCGCCGCGCGTCCGTGCCGAGGTGACCCGAGAGGGCCTGCGTCAGCCCGTCCCCGGTGCCCTCCGTGTCGCCGAACCGCTCCAGTGCCGTCTGCACGAAGCGACGAAACTGCCGCATGAAGTCGGCCAGCCCGTCCTCGCCTCGGTCGGACCGGCCCTCGTCGCCCGCGGCGACCACCCTGTCGTCCGTCATGTGGTCACGCTAGGGCACCGCAGACGCGATGCAGGACCGAACGCCAAGGCCGCTCCACTAGTCTCGGGTCGTGCTGCTCTCAGACAAGGACATCCACGCGGAGGTCGACTCGGGACGGGTCGTGCTCGAGCCGTGGGACCCCGACATGGTCCAGCCGTCGAGCGTCGACGTCCGGCTGGACAAGTTCTTCCGGCTGTTCGACAACCACAAGTACCCGTTCATCGACCCGGCGGCCGAGCAGCCTGACCTGACGCGGCTCGTCGAGGTCGGCGGCGAGGAGGACGCGTTCGTCCTGCACCCGGGGGAGTTCGTCCTGGCCTCCACCTTCGAGACGGTGACGCTGCCGGACGACCTCGCGGCGCGGGTCGAGGGCAAGAGCTCGCTCGGGCGGCTCGGGCTGCTCACCCATGCGACCGCCGGCTTCGTCGACCCCGGCTTCTCCGGGCACGTGACCCTTGAGCTGTCCAACGTCGCCACCCTGCCGATCAAGCTCTATCCGGGGATGAAGATCGGTCAGCTCTGCTTCTTCCGGCTCAGCTCGCCGGCCGAGCACCCTTATGGCTCAGGCAAGTACGGCTCGCACTACCAGGGCCAGCGCGGGCCGACGGCCAGCCGCTCGTTCCAGAACTTCCACCGCACGCACGTCTGACCAGAGGTCGTATGCCGCTCAGCTCCCTCGCCTGGGACGCCGCTCCCGCTTCGGCGGGCGCCGTCGCGCTGATCCTGCACGGGGGCGCCATCGAGGGGCGGCAGGCGAACCGGCCGTGGTCGCACAACGTCGCCCGGCTCTACCCGATCAGTCGCGCTGTCGCTGCGGCTGCGACGCCCGAGCCGCTCGCCGTCGCTCGGCTCCGCTTCAGGTGGCGCGGCTGGAACGGTGACGAGCGGTCGCCGGTCACCGATGCGCTGTGGGCTCTCGGGCAGGTGCGCACCCGCTATCCCGGGCGGCCGATCGCCCTGGTCGGACACTCCATGGGCGGTCGCACGGCGATCCACGTGGCCGACGAGCCGGACGTCCGGCTGCTCGTCGGCATGTCGCCCTGGATCGAGGCCGGCGACCCCCTGCCCGCGAGGGCCGACCTCAGCACCGTCCTCATCCATGGCGACCGCGACACGATCTGTCCCCTATGGGCCTCTCGGGAGACCGTGGAGAGGCTGCGCGCCGAGGGCCGGGCCGCGTCGTTGATCCGGGTCGCCCGCTCGGACCACGCCATGCTCATCCGGGCGCGACTGTGGTCCCGACTCGTCACCGACGTCGTCGTCGCCGGCCTCGCCGACTCCCTCGGCGGGGCGACGCCGCCCTGGCCCGACCCGGCCCGGTCCATCGCCGAGCACGCCGTGAGCGACGGCGGCATCTACGACATCTGACCTGGGCTCCCGGTGCCCGGTCGAGCGAGGAGAAGTGACCGGTCGAGCGAGGAGGAGTGACCGCTCGATCGAGGAGAAGTGACCGGTCGACGGAGGATTGGGAGGGGTTCTGTCGGGCGGAGTCTGTAGCGTGAGGTCGCATGATCCGCTTCGACGGCGTGACCAAGACCTACGGTGGTGGCCCGCCCGCCGTCGACCACCTGACGCTCGAGGCGGCCACCGGCCAGATCAGCGTCCTCGTCGGGCCGTCCGGCTGCGGCAAGACGACGACGCTGCGCATGGTCAACCGGCTCATCGCCCCGACCTCTGGCACTGTCTCCATCGACGGCGTCGACACGGCGACGATGGACCTCACGCAGCTGCGGCGGGGCATCGGCTACGTCATCCAGCACGCCGGGCTCTTCCCGCACCGCACCGTCGTCGACAACGTCGCGACGGTCCCGCGCCTGCTCGGCTGGACCAAGGCCAGGGCCCGCAGCCGCGCCATGGAGCTCATCGAGCTCGTCGGGCTCGAGCCCGACCTGGCGAAGCGCTACCCTGCCCAGCTGTCCGGCGGCCAGCAGCAGCGCGTCGGAGTCGCCCGGGCGCTCGCCGCGGACCCGCCCGTCATGCTCATGGACGAGCCGTTCTCGGCTGTCGACCCCGTCGTCCGGGAGCAGCTCCAGCAGGAGTTCCTCCGCATCCAGGCCGAGCTCGGCAAGACCACCCTCTTCGTCACCCACGACATCGACGAGGCGATCAAGCTGGGCGACCGCGTCGCGGTGCTTCGGGTCGGCGGCCACCTCGCCCAGTTCGACGCACCCGAGAAGCTCCTGTCCGACCCCATCGACGACTTCGTGGCCGAGTTCGTCGGCCGCGACCGGGGCTACCGCGCCCTCGCCTTCGCCGCCGCGCCCGCCCTGCCGCTGCGCGACGAGGCGACGATCGCCCTCGGCGCCACCCCGGACGAGGTCCGGTCGGTCGGCAATGACTGGGTCCTCGCCCTCGATGACGACAAGGCACCGATCGGCTGGGTCCGCACCGCAGCCGTCGACCGGCCCGTCGACCGAACCCTGCTCCACCGGGGCGGCACCGTGGCCCGGGCCAACGGATCGCTTCGTGCGCTCCTCGACGCCGCGCTCAGCTCACCGAGCGGCCGGGGGGTCGTCGCGGACCCGGATGGCCGCTTCATCGGCACCGTCCTGGCCACCGACGTCGTCTCCGCCATCCAACGCGAGCGCGATGCCGAGCGCGCGTCCCAAGCGCAGGCCGGCACCGCGGCATACGGCCTGGACGAGGAGAACGCTCCGTGAGCTGGGCGCTCGACCACCTGGGTGACATCGTCGGTCGGGCCATCGAACACGCGTGGCTGGCCGGGCTGCCCCTGCTGATCGGGCTGCTCCTCGCACTGCCGCTCGGCTGGCTCGCCCAGCGTCGCGCCTGGCTACGCGGGCCGCTGCTCGGAGCGACGGGGCTGCTCTACACGATCCCGTCGCTCGCGCTGTTCATCCTGCTGCCGGTCGTCCTCGGCAACGGCATCCTCAACCCGGTCAACGTCCTCATCGCGATGACGATCTACACGATCGCGCTGCTGACCCGCACCGTCTCCGACGCGCTCGGGGCCGTCGATCCCTCGACGCGGCAGGCTGCCGTGGCCATGGGCTACAGCGGCCCGGCTCGTTTCGTCGCCGTGGACCTGCCGCTGGCCGTGCCGGTCCTCGCCGCCGGGCTGCGCGTCGCCGCGGTCAGCAACGTCAGCATCGTCAGCGTCGCCTCGCTGATCGGTGTCGACCAGCTCGGCTACTTCCTCACGGACGGCTATGCCAAGTCGTTCGCGACCGAGGTCTGGGTCGGGATCATCGCCTGCGTCGTCCTCGCCCTGCTCTTCGACCTCGTCATCCAGCTCGTCGAGCGGGTGCTGACCCCGTGGGTGAGGGCGGTCGCATGATCCACGACCTCATCGCCTGGCTCACCGATCCCGCGAACTGGTCGGGCGACCTCGGCATCGCCAACCGCATCGACGAGCACCTGCGCTACACCGGGGTCGTCGTGCTCATCGGGCTTCTCATCTCCCTGCCGATCGGGCTCTACGTCGGCCACACGGGGCGCGCCCGCTGGCTCGTCACGTGGACGAACGCGGTCCGTGCCGTGCCGAGCCTCGGCCTGCTCTTCGCGGTCTCGATGCTGGTCGGCCCGCTCATCCAGAGCGACCTCGCCTTCGTCATCCCGAGCATCGTCGTCCTCGTCCTGCTCGCCATCCCACCGCTCCTGTCCGGGATCTACGCCGGCATCGAGAGCGTCGACGCAGCCGTGCGCGACGCGGCCCGTGGCATGGGCATGACCGAGTGGCAGGTGCTGTGGCGGGCGGAGGTGCCCAACGCGCTCCCGCTCGTGCTGTCCGGCCTGCGCAGCGCGGTCCTGCAGGTCATCGCCACCGCGACGATCGCGGCGTCGGTCAGCCTCGGCGGCCTGGGCCGTTTCCTCCTCGACGGGCTTGCCGCGCGCGATGCCGCGCAGATGGTCGGCGGGGCGGTACTCGTGGCCGCGCTCGCACTCGTCG
This sequence comes from Intrasporangium chromatireducens Q5-1, assembly GCF_000576575.1. GTDB lineage: Bacteria > Actinomycetota > Actinomycetes > Actinomycetales > Dermatophilaceae > Intrasporangium_A > Intrasporangium_A chromatireducens. The sequence continues at coordinate 1,184 of NZ_AWQS01000019.1, read as the reverse complement.
CCGAGGCCGTCCTCGCGTTCGCCCAGCGGTATGTGGTCTCGCCGGGAATCACCGGACGTGTTCCCCGTGTTGGCACCCTTGACGAGTCGGCCCGACGTGGCGCCGACGCGGCTGCGGTCGACAGGCCGGAGCTCGACCTCGCCGAGGCAACCGCCCCGGCACCGCCCCACACGGAAAGAGATCGACCATGAACCGCACGCGCACGTTCGCCGCCATCACGATGGCGGCCCTCGCCCTGCCGCTCGCGGCATGTGGCGGAGGCAGCAACCCGCTGTCCAACGGTCAGCAGTCGGCCCCCGCGGGCGGCGCGACTGGGGGCGCCTCGGGGTCCGGTGGCGGCTCCGTCGCGATCGGCTCGGCGAACTTCCCGGAGTCGACCCTCCTCGGTGAGGTCTACGCGCAGGCCCTCGAGGCCAAGGGCGTCACGGTGAGCCGGCACTTCAACATCGGCAACCGTGAGACCTACCTCAAGGCGATCACCGGCGGTGAGATCGACCTGCTGCCCGAATACACGGGGTCGCTGCTGAACTACTACGACAAGACCGTCAACGAGACGGACCCGCAGAAGATCTACGACCTGCTGAAGTCCAAGCTCCCGCAGGGGCTCACGATCCTCGACAAGTCAGCGGCCGAGGACAAGAACTCCCTCGCCGTCACCAAGGAGACGGCCCAGGCCTGGAACCTCAAGGCGATCCCCGACCTGAAGGCCCACGAGTCCGAGCTGACCATCGGCGCGCCGCCGGAGTTCCGCACCCGGGCGCAGGGCCTCGTCGGCCTGAAGAACATCTACGGCATCACGCCCAAGGAGTTCCGACCCCTCGACAGCCAGGCCACCGTCAACGCCCTGAAGAACGGCCAGGTCAAGGCCGCCAACATCTTCACGACCGACCCCTCGATCGTGGCGAACGGTTTCGTCGTCCTCGAGGACCCGAAGCAGCTCTTCCCGTCCGACAACGTCGTGCCCCTCGTCCGCACGGACAAGGCCGACGTGGTCAAGGAGACGCTCAACGCGGTGTCGGCCAAGCTCGACACCCCGGCACTGGCCAACCTCGTCAAGCAGGTCGTCGTCGACCACAAGGACGACAACGTCGTCGCCAAGGAGTGGCTGACCAGCGCCGGTCTGCTCTGACCCCCCGCAGCGGCATGACGGGAAGTGGCCTCTCGACGGTGTTATCCGTCGAGAG
>NZ_AWQS01000018.1 GCF_000576575.1 Intrasporangium chromatireducens Q5-1 | reverse complement strand
CCCGACGGGCCAGGACGTCGGGAACTGGCCTTTCGACGGCGAAGCGGGCACCACCAGAGGCGAAAGGTCCTGCGGCCCAAGGCCTCAAAGGAGCACGACGGTCCGGTTCCCATGCAGGATCACGCGACCCTCGCAGTGCCACTTGACGGCGTTCGACAACGCGCGACACTCGGTGTCGCGGCCCGCGGCCACCAGGTCCTCGGGGCTGTAGGAGTGGTCCACCTCCCTCACCTGCTGGGAGATGATCGGCCCCTCGTCGAGCTCGCTGTTGACGTAGTGCGCCGTCGCACCGACCGTCTTCACGCCCCGCTCCCACGCCTGGTGGTAGGGCTTCGCACCCTTGAAGCTGGGCAGGAACGAGTGGTGGATGTTGATCGCGCGCCCCGTCAGCTCGCGGGTGAGGTCGTCGCTGAGGATCTGCATGTAGCGGGCGAGCACGACGAGCTCGATTTCGAACCGGTCGACCAGCTCGAGCAGGTGCGCCTCCGCCTCCGGCTTCGTCTCCCTGGTCACCGGCACGTGGAAGAAGGGGATGCCGTGCCACTCGACGAGCGCCCGGTGGTCCGGGTGGTTGGATACGACCGCGGCGATCTCCATGGGCAGCTCGCCGATCCGGGAGCGGAAGAGCAGGTCGTTCAGGCAGTGCGCGAACTTGGAGACCATCACGAGGACCCGCCGCCGGGCCGTGGCCTCCCGCAGCTCGAAGCGCATCGTATGCCGCTGGGCCAGGGGCGCGAACGCGTCCTGCAGTGCCGCTGCACCCGGGTCCGCGTGGTCGGCACCGACGGTGAAGTGCACCCGAAGGAAGAAGTGCCCGCCCCGGACGTCGTCGAACTGCTTGAGCTCGACGATGTCCCCGTGGTGCTCGAGGAGGAAGCCGGTGACCGCGTGGACGAGTCCGGGCGTCTCCGGGCAGTCGAGGGTGAGGACGTAGCCCGCAGGCTCGTCGGTCGTGACCGTGCTCATGTCCGCCTCCTCGTGGGTGCTGCCCCGGCCGGCTCAGCACTCGATGACGTTGACAGCGAGGCCGCCACGGGACGTCTCCTTGTACTTGGTCTTCATGTCCGCTCCGGTCTCGCGCATCGTTGTGATGGCCTGGTCGAGGGTGACCTTGTGATCGCCGTCGCCCTGCCGGGCGAGCCGGGCGGCGTTGATCGCCTTGACGGAGGCGATCGCGTTGCGCTCGATGCACGGGATCTGGACGAGACCGCCGACGGGGTCGCAGGTCAGGCCGAGATTGTGCTCGATGCCGATCTCTGCAGCGTTCTCGACCTGCTCGGGGGTGCCGCCGAGCACCGCGCAGAGCCCGGCGGCGGCCATCGAGCAGGCGGAGCCGACCTCGCCCTGGCAGCCGACCTCGGCCCCGGAGATCGAGGCGCCGAGCTTGAAGAGGATGCCGATCGCCGCTGCGGTGAGGAGGAACTCGACGACTCCGTCCTCGTCGGCCCCGTCGATGAAGCGGCTGTAGAAGTGCAGGACCGCGGGGATGATCCCGGCGGCCCCGTTCGTCGGTGCGGTGACGATCCGGCCGCCGGAGGCGTTCTCCTCGTTGACGGCGAGCGCATAGAGATTGACCCACTCCATCGCCCAGAGGGGATCGAGCATGGGGCCGCCGTCGCGCTGGCGCGCCGCTGCCTCCTGCTCGCGCAGCCGCTCACGCAGCTCGGGGGCTCGCCGCCGAACCTTGAGGCCGCCGGGCAGGGTCCGCTCGCTGCGGGTGCAGCCGCTCTCCACGCACTCCTGCATGACGCGCCAGATGTGCAGGAGGCGCTCGCGGACCTCGGCTTCGGGTCGCCACGACACCTCGTTGGCCAGCATGACACCGGCGATTGACAGGCCGGTCTCACGGCAGCGCTGGAGCAGGTCCGCGCCGCTACTGAAGGGGTGCGGCAGGCGCGTCGAGTCGGTGACGACCCGGTCGGCGCCGACCGCCTGCTCGTCGACGACGAAACCGCCACCGACCGAGTAGTAGGTGCGCAGTCGGAGCGAGCGCCCCGCCTCGTCGAAGGCCTCGAACGTCATGCCGTTCGGATGGGCCGGCAGCGCCTTGCGCCGGTGCATTACGAGGTCGGTTTCGGGGTCGAAGTCGATCCGGTGGGTCCCGGCGAGGGCGATCTTGCGATCGACCTCGACCGCCGCGACCCGATCCACGGCATCGCTCGGGTCGACGGTCTCCGGATCCTCTCCCTCCAACCCGAGCACCACGGCACGGCCAGACCCGTGGCCGTGCCCGGTTGCACCGAGCGAGCCATAGAGCTGTGCCTCGACGCGCGCGACACGATCGAGCAGGCCCGACTCGGCCAGCCCGGCGGTGAACCGCCGGGCTGCCCGCATCGGACCGACCGTGTGGGACGAGGACGGGCCGATTCCCACCGAGAAGAGGTCGAGGACGCTGAGCGCCATCAGCAGTACTCCCGCATCCCATCGAGGAGCCACCGCACGACGTGCGTCGTGAACGAGGCGCGCGGCATGACACGCCAGGTCTCCTCCCCGGTGCGCCAGACGATGACGCCCGTCGACTCGAGGAGGGTCACCACGGCGGTGCCGACCGGGAACGCCCGCGGGTGCAGGTCGATCTCGCAGCTCTTCTCGAGGACGGACCGGGCCCGCGGCCCGGAGAGCTCGAGCGTCGTGCGGTTGGCCGACACGTCGACGACCTGACCGGGCCCGGCACCGACCGCGGTGGAGAGCCGACCCGCCCACGCCTCCGGCGAGACTCCGGTCTGTGCCTCGTCGGGCGCGACGGCGAGGAACTCGTCGGGTGATAGCCAGAGCACGGCGACCCCGATGCCGTCGATCGCCCCGGCGACCTCGCCGACGCGGGTCGGCAGCCCGACCCCGAGCGCGCCGGCGAGCGCCTCGGACGAGGGACCGTCGGGCTGGGCGCGCAGGGTCACCTGGGTGAGGAACGGGAGCTCCCGCAGCCACACGGCCTGCCCGGAGCCCTGGGTCATCTCATCCGCGAGGTCCTGTGCGGGACTGCGCCGGTGGGCGAGCACCGCCGCGCGGCCGACGTCGGCGCCGCTCGCGGAGGCATTCGTGCCCCCCGCGCCTCCGGCCGAGCCTGCTGCGCCTTCCGGCGCCTCGATCGTCAGTGTGCTGTCAGTCATCTCGCCTGGTCCCTTCCTTGTCGTAGAGCACCGCGTCGGCCACCTCGACCTCGGCGAAGCGTCCCAGGAAGGACGCAATGAGGGTCTGGCCGATGCGGTCCCGGCCGTCCTTGACGAGCGCAAGGCCGAAACTGCGGCCGAGCGCCTGGGAGTGGTAGCTCGACGTGACGTGGCCGAGCATCGGGATGGGCCGCTCGGGCAGCCCCTCCCCCGTGTAGTCGCCGAGCGCAACCCGCTCGACGAGCTGGGCACCCTCGGGCAGCCGGAGCGACCGGTCGACGGGCAGCACGCTGACGAGCTGCTTGCGCCCTGGCCCCTGGTGCGACGACCGGGAGTAGGACCGGTTGCCGATGAAGTCCTTCGTCTTCGAGACGATCCAGTCCATCCCGAGGTCCTGAGGCGTCACGGTGCCGTCGGTGTCCTGCCCGACGATCGGGTAGGCCTTCTCGGCGCGGAGGACGTGCATCGTCTCGGTCCCGTACGGCGTGATGTCGAAGTCCGCGCCTGCCTCGGCTACGTCCTCCCACACCTTGAGGCCGTACCAGGTCGGGACGTTGATCTCGAAGGCGAGCTCACCCGAGAAGGTGATCCGGCAGATCCGCGCCTCGATGCCCGAGGCGAGCACCGTCTCCCGGAACTCCATGAACCCGAAACCCTCCTTGGAGACGTCGAGGCCCGGCGCCATCCGCGCGATCACGTCCCGCGACCTCGGTCCGACGACCGCGATCGTGGCCCACTGCTCCGTCACCGACGTACACACGACGTCGAGCTCCGGCCACTCGGTCTGCGACCACTCCTCGAGCCACTCGAGCACACGGGCCGCGCCACCGGTCGTCGTCGTCGCAAAGTAGCGGTGCTCCTCGAGCCGGAGCACGACGCCGTCGTCGAAGACCATGCCGTCGGGCTTGCACATGACGCCGTAGCGGGCCTTGCCGACGCCGAGCTTCTTGAACGCGTTGGTGTAGATGCGGTTCAGGAACTCCCCCGCGTCGGCACCGCGGATCTCGATCTTGCCGAGCGTCGTCGCGTCCATGAAGGCGACTCCCTCCCGGGCTGCCCGGCACTCGCGGGCCACTGCGGCGTCCATGTCCTCACCGGCCCTGGGGTAGTACCACGGGCGCTTCCACTGCCCGACGTCCTCGAAGAGGGCCTCGTGGGCGACGTGCCAGGGGTGGATCGAGGTCGTGCGCGCCACGTCGAAGAGCTCGCCCCGTGAGCGGCCCGCGAGTGCGGCGAAGGCCACGGGCGTGAAGGGCGCCCGAAACGTCGTGTTGCCGATCGCTCCCGGCGTCGGCTTTGAAGGCGGCGCAGCCGGTATGCCGCTGAGCTCGCTCGCTGCCCGGCTGCCAGTCCCGTCCTGGCCGGGTTGGCCGGGCGGGATCGCCCGAGTGTCCTCACCGGACAGGACTCGGGTGAGCAGGCCGATCGTGTTGACGGCGCCGATCTTGCCCTGGTCGACGCCCGTACTGATCGACGTGTAGCGCTTGACGTGCTCGACCGAGCGCATGCCCGCCCCGGTGGCGCGCAGGACGTCGGCAGCGGTGTTGTCCCGCTGCGGGTCCACGAAGTGCGTCGTGTAGCCGCCGTCGCGGCCCTCGACCACCCACAGCTGGCGAGTGGTTCCGGCTCGAGCGACTCGCTCCTCCGCGACAGTGTCCACCTCGGATCCGCTTGTGCGACCCGACTGCTCGGCAGCGAAGCCCGACGCCGCGGCGGCGGCGAGGCCGGCCGCGCGACCCTCGGTCAGGCAGCCCTCGGTCCAGTACGTGCCGAGGACGGCGCCGGCCAGGTGCTGGTTGCGGACGGGCACCGTGGGGACGAAGCCGGCAAGGGCGTCGTCCCAGTGGAGGGCTCCCTGGCGCTGGCTGTGCAGGCTGACGTTCGGGCTCCACCCACCGGAGACCGCCACGACGTCGCACGCGACCCGCTCGGCCGGGCCGGCCAGGGCACCCTCGTCGTCGATCGGGGCGACCCAGGCCGCCTCGACCGCCTGGGCGCCGTCGATGCCGACGACGGCCGACCCCGTGCTGATGCGGAGGCCGGCATCCGCTGCGGCGGTCCCCACGCGCGCGCTCGGGCCCGCCTCGCGCGCGTCGACCACGTGCACCTCGGCTCCCGATCGCAGCAGCGCATGGGCGGTGGCATAGCCCGAGTCGTTCGTCGTGAACACGACAGCGCGACGGCCGGGGACAGCGGCATACCGCCCGATGTAGGCAGCCACGGCGGAAGCCAGCATGACACCGGGAACGTCGTTGTCGGCGAAGACGATCGGTCGCTCAAAGGCGCCGGTGGCAAGAACGACCTGGCGAGCGGTCACGTGCCAGAGCCGCTGCCGGGAGACGCCGTCGCGGGCGGTTCCGTGCAGGTGCTCCGTGCGCTTCTCGAGTGCGATGAGGTAGTTGTTGTCGTAACTGCCGAAGGCCGTGGTTCTGGTCAGGATGGTGACCTCCGGGGCGGCCTCGAGCTCGCCCCGTACCCGCTCGACCCAGAGCTCGGACGGGACCCCCTCGACGAGACTGGCCGGGTCGGCGAGGAGGCTGCCGCCGAGGCGGAAGTCCTGTTCGAAGAGGACGACCCTGGCTCCGGTGGCGGCGGCTTCACGTGCGGCGGCCAGACCAGCCGGCCCAGCGCCGACGATGGCGACGTCCGCGTGGACGTGCATCTTGTCGTACTCGGCCGGGTCCACCTTCTGGTCGAGGACACCGATGCCGTCGAGGAGGGTCAGGTCAAGGCCCGGCACCAGCTCGAGGCTCGTGAGCGGGACCATGGACTCGTTGTGCTCACCGTTGACGAGAGCGAACGCGTTGGGCTCCTCGACTCCCGCCGAGAGGATGCCACGCGGGCGGCGGCGGTAGATCGAGTCGCCGACACGCAGCCGGCCGTTGGCGACCAGGGCGGAGGCCACGGTGTCGCCGGCGCATCCGGTGAAGGTCTCGCCGTCGACGACGAGCTCGACGGCCCGGGAACGGTCGATCGCGCCGCCCACGTCGAGGCGCTGGGGCTGGTGGGCTCCCATGGTCAGGCTCCCTTGCTCAGGTCGGGGCGAGGCTCGCCGGCTGCGTAGACCCTGGCGATCTCGTAGGTGCGCGTGTCACGGATCGCGTTGAACCACTTGCGGCAACCGGCGGAGTGCACCCAGCGCTCGGCGTAGTCGCCCTTGGGGTTGTCGCGGTAGAAGAGGTACTGCGCCCATTGCTCGTCGGTGAGCGCGTGCGGGTCCTCCGGGTAGGCGACGTGTGCCTGGCCGCCGTAGCCGAACTCCGTCTCGGGGCGGGGCCCGCAGTGCGGGCAGTCGATGATGAGCATCGGGTCGTCCTTTCGATGCGGTGCGGTCGAAGTGGTCAGTGGGCGACGGCGGCGGCGCCGTGCTCGTCGATGAGGGCGCCACTGACGAAGCGGTCCAGGCCGAAGGCCCGGTTCAGCTCGTGCGGCTGGTCGGTGGCGATCGTGTGCGCGTAGGCCCAGCCGGCGCCGGGGACGGCCTTGAACCCACCAGTGCCCCAGCCGCAGTTGACGTACATGCCGTCGACCGGGGTCGGCCCCATGACGGGCGAGGCGTCCATCGTCACGTCGACGATGCCGCCCCAGGTGCGGAGCAGGTGGGCCCGGGAAAAGGCGGGGAACAGCTCGACGGCCGCCGACATCTGGTGCTCGATGACGTGGAACGAGCCGCGCTGGCCGTAGCCGTTGTACGAGTCGATGCCGGCGCCCATGACGAGCTCCCCTTTGTGCGCTTGGGAGACGTAGACGTGGACGTGGTTCGACATGACGACGGTCGGGTGGATGATCTCGTGGAGCTCGGAGACGAGGGCCTGGAGCGGGTGGGACTGGATCGGCACCCGGAAGCCGGCGAGGTCGGCGAGCACCGAGGTGTGACCGGCCGCGCAGAGGGCCACCTTGCCGGCGTTGATCCGGCCACGGCTCGTCTCGACCCCGGTGACGCGGCCACCGTCCATGACGAAGCCGGTGACCTCGCAGTTCTGGATGAGGTCGACGCCGAGCTCGCTCGCGCGCCGGGCATAGCCCCAGGCGACCCAGTCGTGCTTGGCGATGCCGGCTCGCGGCTGGTAGGTGCCGCCCATGACGGGATAGCGGATGTCGTCCCCGATGTTGATGATCGGGCACAGCTCCTTGACCTGCTGCGGGTCCACCCACTCGGCATCGACCCCGTTGAGGCGGTTGGCCTCCACCCGGCGGACCGAGTCGCGGACGTCCTGCAGCGTGTGCGCGAGGTTGAGCACGCCACGCTGGGAGAAGAAGACGTCGTAGCCGAGCTCGTCCTCGAGACCTTCCCAGAGCTTGAGGGAGTGCTCGTAGATGGCGGCCGACTCGTCCCAGAGGTAGTTCGACCGGATGATCGTCGTGTTGCGGGCCATGTTCCCGCCTGCGATCCACCCGCGCTCGAGGACGGCGACGTTGGTGATGCCGTGGTGCTTGGCCAGGTAGTAGGCGGTCGCAAGCCCGTGCCCACCGGCCCCGACGATGATCACGTCGTAGCCGCTCTTCGGCTCAGGGTTGGCCCAGAGGAAGTCGGGGTGCTGCGGAAGTTCGCGCTGGTTCATCGTCACTGCCCCTTGTCGAGGTTCGGATAGAGGGGGAATCGCGCGGCCAGGTCACGGACCCGCTCGCGCAGCGGGGCGAGGGTCTCCTCCGAGCCGTCACCGGCGAGCGCCGTCGCGATGATGTCGGCGACCTCCGTGAAGGCCTCACGGTCGAAGCCGCGGGTCGCGAGTGCCGGGGTGCCGATCCGGAGGCCCGAGGAGACCATCGGGGGACGGGGGTCGAAGGGCACGGCGTTGCGGTTGACGGTGATGCCGATCGAGTGGAGCAGATCCTCGCCCTGCCGCCCATCCAGCTCGGAGTGGCGCAGGTCGACGAGCACGAGGTGCACGTCCGTCCCACCGGTCAGGACGGAGATCCCCTTGGCTGCGACGTCTGGCGCGGTGAGGCGCTCGGCCAGCGCGGCGGCCCCGTCGAGGGTGCGCTGCTGCCGCTCACGGAAGTCCTCGGTGGCGGCGACCTTGAAGGCGACCGCCTTTCCGGCGATGACGTGCTCCAGGGGACCGCCCTGCTGGCCCGGGAAGACGGCGGAGTTGAGCTTCTTCGCGATCTCGGCGTCGTTGGTGAGGATGATGCCGCCGCGTGGGCCGCCGAGGGTCTTGTGCGTCGTCGACGTGACGACGTGCGCGTGAGGCACAGGCGAGGGGTGCAGCCCGGCCGCGACGAGCCCGGCGAAGTGCGCCATGTCGACGAAGAGGTAGGCGCCGACCGCATCGGCGATCCGACGGAACTCGGCGAAGTCGAGCTGCCGGGGGTAGGCCGACCAGCCGGCGATGATCATCGAGGGCCGGTGCTCCCGGGCCAGCCGCTCCACCTCGGCGAGGTCCACCACATGGGTGTCCTCGCGGACCCCGTAGGCGACCACGTTGTAGAGCCGCCCGGAGAAGTTGAGCCGCATCCCGTGCGTCAGGTGCCCGCCATGTGCGAGGTCGAGGCCCAGGATCGTGTCGCCCGGCCGGAGGAGCGCGTGCATGACCGAGGCGTTCGCCTGCGCTCCGGAGTGAGGCTGGACGTTGGCGAACTGGGCCCCGAAGAGCGCCGTGACCCGCTCGATGGCCAGGGTCTCGACGACGTCGACGTGCTCACATCCGCCGTAGTAGCGCCGCCCGGGGTAGCCCTCGGCGTACTTGTTCGTCAGCACCGAGCCCTGCGCCTGCATGACAGCGGTGGGCGCGAAGTTCTCCGAGGCGATCATCTCGAGCGTGCCCTGTTGGCGGCGCAGCTCGGCTGTGATCGCGTCAGAGATCTCCGGATCGAGGTGCCCGAGGTCGGTGTCGAGGACCGACTGGGCAAGGGTGACCTGGGACATGAGGTCCTCCGTCGAGGTTGATGTCGCTGTTGTCGATTACTGATATATCATCAGGTCGGCAATAGTATGTCTGCCACCGAGGGTCGTCAACGGGTTGTCCACGACGACTTCGGAGACGACTTCACGACAGGGAGGATGAGGACCGATGGCCGCACCGGCGCCGACGCTCGCCTACGGCTCGCTGGCCGAGCAGGCCTACCACGTGCTGCGAGACCGCCTCGTCATGCTCGACATCCCGCCCGGCGCGCCCATCAACGAGGGCAGGCTCGCCTCGGACCTCGGCATCGGCCGCACCCCGATCCGCGAGAGCCTCAAGAAGCTCGAGCTCGACCACCTCGTCGTGTCGTTCCCGCGCAGAGGGACGTTCGCGACGCAGGTCGACATCACCGACCTCGCCGCGATCTCGGAGATGCGCCAGGTGCTCGAGCCGCTCGCCGCCCGCCGGGCTGCCCTCATGGCGAGGCCCCAGGTGCGAAGCGAGCTCTCGGCCAAGGCGGAGCAGATCGCCTCGATGGGCGAGGAGCCGGAGGACAAGCGGCCGCTCATGGAGTACGACATCGACGTGCACCGCCTCATCTACCGAGCGGCCGAGAACCCGCACCTCGAGGAGACCCTCGTGCGGCTCGACAACCTCGCCACCCGGATCTGGTGCCTCGTGCTCGACCGGCTGCCCTCCGTGTCGCAGCACATCCGGGAGCACGTGGCCCTGCTCAAGGCGATCGTGGACCGGGACGCCGACCGTGCCGCCGAGCTCGCCGAGATCCACGTCACCCACTTCGAGACGACGATCCGGGCGGTCCTCTGACCCGCGCGACGGAGTCACCCCTGCGCTGACCGGGCGCGTCAGGGTCGCACGTCGTCGCGCAGCTGGGCGTTGCCCCGGACGAGCTTGACCGCGAAGGCCAGGGCGGCCAGCTTGCCGCGGCCACGGGGATCGCCACCGAGCGCTTCGAAGATGCGACGCAGCCGCTTGTGCAGCGACTGCCGCTCCAGGAAGAGCAGCTGAGCCGACTCCGTGGCGTTGCAGCCGGTCGAGATCCACACGTCGAGGGTGCGGACCAGCTCGCCTCCGTGTCGCTGGTCGAGACGCACGAGCTCCCCGAGGACCTCCTCGACAAGGGCCTCCACGACGCCCCGCGAGAGTGACCGCTCCGCCATCCGCTCGACGAGGAAGTCGGACGCGTCGTAGATGGCGTCCGGCCACTTGGCTGATCGGCCGAGCCGCCAGGTGGCGCGGGCCTCGGAGAGGGAGAACGAGGCCTGGCGGACGGTCAGCGCGGTGGGCCCGAGCGCACCAGTTAGCCCGCTGCCCGCGACCGCATCCCGCAGCACGGCGAGTGCCTGGGAGCGCTCGGCGTGAGTGGCACCGCCCCGGAGCGGCACGAGGATGTTGAGCCAGTCCCCGTCGGCGACGACCAGCGTCGACGGCAGCGCGCGGCGGGTCCGCTGCTCGATGTCGACCTGGCCGTCGGGCGGCCGGCGCACCACCGCCATGGCGATCGGCCTCTCGGGGTCGATCCGCGCGGCCTGGCTCAGCTCGATGAGGCGCTCTCCCCCACCGCCCGCCCCGATGAGGCGGAGCAGCTCGTCCTCCGCGAGCCGGGTCAGGCTGGGCCGGCTCTGCCCGGCGAGCGCGAGGGCCACGATGCTGCGCACCCTGGCCAGCACCGTCTCGAGCATCTCCAGATCGGCACCCGGCCCGCCGATCAGCTCGAGCTGTGCCACACCGATGCCTCCGACCGTCAACTCCGAGCCCGGGCCGCGATCGTCCTCGCCCGGTTCAGGTCCGGCAGCGCCGAGCATACCCCCGCGGGTGTCGAGGACCCGGACGTGGACACCGAGGCTCTCTGCGATGAGCGCCAGGAGCGGGTCGAGCGCAGCGCCCCAGTTGGCGATCCGTTCCGCCAGGGCCTGCGAGAGCTGGTCGGCCACCTGCAGCGCCCGCACCTGGGCGGAGACGATGCGACGGTTCACGTCCTCTGCCACCTCGACGAAGGGGACCACCTGCCGCAGCTCGATGAGCGGCAGCCCTGCCTGCTCGGCGGCCGTCACGATCTCGGCCGGCAGCTGCCGCCCCGTCCCGGCCGTCTCCACCGCGACGGCGGCGACGCGCCGGGAGGCGAGGCTCCACACGTACTCGACCTGGACCGACGGCTTCAGCGCGAGCAGCGCACCCCCGCCCGTGAGCAGCAGTTCCCCTCCCGACAGGAGGGGCGCGATCTCGAGGACCTCGCTCGAGTGGACCCACCGGACCCGGGTGCGGGCGAGCACATCCCGGCCTGCGACGACGCTGGGGGCACCGGCTTCGAGGATGCCGCTGCCCAGGATCTCACTCAGCAGAAGCGACACGGGTCCCCCAGCCTCACGTAGTAAAAGTGTCACCCATTCGGCCGCCCATGGGCGACAGCATGAGTCTAGGTGGTGACCGGGGCCACATTTACTGTTGTCGGCAGCCGGCTAACTCGCTCCTGACAGGGGAACCAACGAGAAAGCAGTCCCACATGAGCCTTCGCACTGAGAGCCACTCCGAGGACGTCACGCACACCGTCGAAGATGTGCTGCAACCGGTCCCCGAGTCGGCCCGTACGACCAAAGTCTCCGGCCAGTTCTGGATCTGGGCGGGCGCCAACGTCGCCCCGATCAACTGGATCCTCGGAGCCCTGGGCATCAGCCTCGGGCTCGGCCTCAAGGACACGATGACGGTGCTCGTCATCGGCAACGTCATCGGCATGATCGGCTTCGGCTTCTTCGTCCTCCTCGGCCAGAAGACCGGCGCCACCGGCATGCTGCTCGCCCGCGGTGCCTTCGGGCGACGGGGCGCCTACCTGCCCGCAGCCATCCAGGCCATCGTCGCGGTCGGCTGGTCCGCCGTGAACACCTGGGTCATCCTCGACCTCGTCATGGCCCTCTTCGGGCAGATCGGCTGGATCGATCCCAGCCAGTCGAACCTGCCTTGGAAGGTCGGCGTCGCGGCAATCATCATGGGCATCCAGGTCGCCATCTGCTATCGGGGCTACAGCGCCATCGCCAAGTTCGAGCGCATCACGATGCCGCCCACGCTCCTCGTGCTCGTCGCCATGTCCGTGATCGCCTGGACCAAGCTGCCCATCGACTGGGGCTACGTCGGCCCGGCCGGGCACGTCCTGCACGGCAGCGCCCGGATCGCCGCGATGTCGGGGATCATGACCGTCATCGGCATCGGCTGGGGGATCGGCTGGTTCACCTACGCGCCGGACTACTCCCGCTTCGTCTCGAAGAGTGTGCCGAAGACCAAGCTCTATCTCGCCTCCGTCCTCGGCCAGTTCCTGCCCGTCGTGTGGTTGGGCCTGCTCGGCGCAAGCCTCGCGACGATGAGTGGCACGGCCGACCCCGGCCAGCTGGTCGTCAAGAGCTTCGGTGCCCTGGCGATCCCGGTCATCCTCCTGGTCATTCACGGGCCGATCGCGACGAACATCATCAACCTCTACACCTTCGGCGTCGCCTTCCAGGCCCTGGACATCCGGATCTCGCGCAAGAAGCTCTCGGTCCTCGTCGGCTTCCTGTCGATGGGAGCCGTCATCCTCTTCCTCTTCGCCCAGGACTTCGCCGCCCTGCTCGACAACTGGCTCGGCACGATCGTCGCGTGGGTCGCCACCTGGGGCGGGATCATGGTCGTGCACTACTTCGGCTTCGAGCGTCGGCACAAGGACTTCGGCTACCTCTTCCTCAACCCGCGTGACACGCGGCTCAAGAGCGTCAACGTGTCCGCCTTGGTGGCCTTCGTTGCCGGCCTCGTCATGACCTGGATGTTCATGTACGGCAGCCTGCCGATCTTCCAGGGTCCGGTCGCCACCGCGATGGGCGGCGTCGACCTCTCCTGGCTCGCCGGCACCCTGACCTCCGGGCTCGTCTACTTCGCTCTCGGCTACCCGCGCTTCCGGGCCCGCATCCACCACGGCGTCCCGCTCGGCATCCGGGCGAGCGTGAGCGACGAGGACTACCTCCGCGACCACGGCGACGCCTCTGACCACGGCCGCACACCGGCTCCGGGGCCAGCGGCGGTTGCCCGCCCCGCGCTCCAGTAGGAGCTTTCTTCTCCCCCAGCCGGCGGGGACGACCATCCCCGCCGGCCCAATCTCGACCTGCCCAGGAGAGACCATGCCCAGCACCGTCTTCATGGAGGAGCTCGACGCGTTCACCTACCGCGACGCCATCGCGGCCGGTGCACCGGTCATCATCCCCGTGGGCTCCGTGGAACAGCACGGACCCCACCTGCCACTCAACACCGACGTCGTCCTGGCCAAGGCCATGAGCCGGCGCCTCGCCGAGGCGGTCGACGGCATCGTGGCCGCACCGATCGTCTACGGGTACAAGTCGCAGCAGCGGTCCGGTGGCGGCAACCACCTCGGCGGCACGACCAGCCTCGACGCGGCGACCCTCATCTCGATCGCCCGGACGCTGACCCTCGAGTTCGCCCGGCACGGCGCCCGGCGGCTCGTCTTCCTCAACGGCCACTTCGAGAACTACCAATTCCTCTACGAGGGCGTGGAGCAGGCGACCACCGAGCTTACCCAGCGCGGTCAGGACGTCTCGGCGATCCTCCTGTCCTACTGGGACTTCGTCGACGAGGACACCATCGAGGAGATCTACCGAGGCGCCTTCCCCGGCTGGGACGTCGAGCACGGCGGCGTCCTCGAGACCTCCCTCATGCTGCACCTGTATCCCGAGCTCGTGCGGCTGGACCGGGTCATGGACCTGCCGGCCGCGCAGCTGCCCCGCTACGACACCCTTCCCGTCCGCGCCGACCTCACCCCGGCGTCCGGATGTCTCTCGTCAGCCGTCGCGGCGTCGGAACAGGCCGGCCGCCTGCTCCTCGAGCGGACGTCCGCAGCGCTCGCGGCGTCCATCGGACCCGAGCTGAAGGTCCCGACCCCACAACCGTGAGCCCGGCCCCGGCCAGCACGCCGCACCCGGCTTCTCGCTTTCACCCCACCGACCCCTGCAAGAAGGAGTTTCACCATGTCCATCGACACCGCCGTCAGGTCCGTCTCCGAGCTCGAGCGGCTCAAGGTGCTGCACAACGGAGAGAAGGTCCAGCTGACCTTCTCCGACGCCGAGTTCGAGCGTCGCCTCGCCGGGCTGCGCCGGATCATGGCGGCCAAGGACCTCGACGCCGTCGTGCTGACCTCGTACCACGGCATCAAGTACTACTCGGACTTCCTGTTCACCTACTTCGGCCGCTCCTACGCCCTCGTCGTCACCCCCGACGACCAGGTCACGGTCACTGCCAACATCGACGCCGGCATGCCGTGGCGACGCAGCTACGGCGAGAACATCGTCTACACCGACTGGAGGCGCGACAACTTCCAGCACGGCGTCCAGCAGGCGCTGGCCGAGCGAGGCATCACCCCCCGGCGCCTCGGCGTGGAGTTCGACACCCTCTCGCTCGACGCGCACGCGAAGCTGCAGGCCCTCTTCGACGGCGCAGAGCTCGTGGACGTCGCCCAGGCCGCGATGCGCCAGCGGATGATCAAGTCCCCGGAGGAGATCGAGGTCATCAAGCACGGCGCCCGGATCGGCGACCTCGGCGGCGAGGCGGTCAGGGCCGCCATCCGCGAGGGGATCACCGAGTACGAGGTCGCCCTGATCGGGACCGAGGCGATGGTCCACGAGATCGCCCGGACCTTCCCCGACTCGGAGATCCGCGACACCTGGGTCTGGTTCCAGTCCGGCATCAACACCGACGGTGCCCACAACTGGTCCACGACCCGCAAGCTGCAGCGCGGCGACATCCTCTCGCTCAACTGCTTCCCGATGACCTCCGGCTACTACACCGCCCTCGAGCGCACGCTGTTCCTCGGTGAGCCGGACGCCTGCTCCCTCGAGCTGTGGAATATCAACGTCGAGGTCCACCGCCGGGGCCTCGAGCTGATCAAGCCCGGCGCCGTCTGCAAGGACATCGCCGCCGAGCTCAACGAGATCTACGTCGGCTACGGGCTGCTGCCCAACCGCACCTTCGGCTACGGCCACTCCTTCGGCGTCCTGTCGCATTACTACGGCCGCGAGGCCGGCCTCGAGCTGCGGGAGGACATCGACACGGTCCTCGAGCCCGGCATGGTCGTGTCCATGGAGCCGATGATCACCGTCCTCGACGGCCAGCCCGGCGCGGGCGGCTACCGGGAGCACGACATCCTCGTCGTGGGCGAGGACGGCGCGGAGAACATCACGAAGTTCCCGTTCGGCCCCGAGCACAACATCGTGGCGGTCTGAGATCACAACGGAGCTCGAACTGCGAACCGGTCCCCGCATACCGTCGGTGGGGGCCGGTTCGCTCCGGCGCGTGGCCGTGCTCGCAGCCATCCTCCTGCTGGCGCTCAACCTGCGCTCCGCGGTGACCTCGCTCGGGCCGCTGCTCGGCGACCTCGACGGGCAGCTCCACCTCGGCGGCGTCACGCTGAGCCTGCTGGCCGGCCTCCCGCCGGTGCTGTTCGGCCTCGCCGGGCTCGGGACGCCGGCGACGGTGCGCCGCATCGGCCACGAACGTGCCGCGGCCGGGGCGATGGCGCTCGCCGCCGTGGGCCTGGCCGCCCGCGCGATCGCCCCGGGGGCCTGGGCCTTCTTCGCCTGCCAGCTCGTTGCCCTCGTCGGGATGGGCATGGGCAACGTCCTGCTCCCTCCCCTGGTCAAGCGTCACTTCCCGCATCGGCTCGGAGTGCTCACCGCGCTCTACGGCATCGGCCTGCAGCTCGGCACGGCGCTGCCGGCTCTGACGGTCGTCCCCGTGGCCGACCGGCTCGGCTGGCGGGCCGGGCTCGGCATCTGGTCCGGCTTCGCGGTCGTGGCCATGCTGCCGTGGCTGTGCCTCGCTGGCAGGACCGGAGCCCCTCGTCTCGAGACCGAAGCACGCAGCGCGGCCGTGCCGCTCTCCGCGCTGCTCCGCAGCCGGGTCGCCTGGGGTGGAGCCGCCCTCCTCGGCACGACCTCGCTCAACACCTACTCGGTCTACGCGTGGCTCCCGACGGTGCTGGCCGAGGCGGGCACGAGCCGTGCCGACGCCGGCTCGCTGCTGGGCCTCTACGCCCTCATGAGCATCCCGCTCGCCCTCACCGTGCCCTGGGCGGCCGCTCGGCTGCGCAACCCCTTCGTCGTCTCGCTGTTCGGCGTGGCCTGCTACCTCGCCGGCTACGGTGGGCTGGTGCTGGCGCCGGGGCGGGCGCCGCTGCTCTGGACCGTCCTCGTCGGTGTCGCCGCGACGGGCTTCCCGCTCGCCCTCTGTCTCGTGGCCCTCCGGACCGTGACGAGCGCCGGCGCCGTCGCCCTCTCCGGCTTCGTGCAGGGCGTCGGCTACCTCATCGCCGCGACCGGGCCGATCGTCACCGGCCTGCTCCACGGCACCACCGGCGGCTGGACGGCGCCGTTCGTCTTCCTCGCCCTGACCCTCCTGCCGATGATGGCGGGTTCCGCCACCTTCTGCCGCCCCACGATGCTGGAGGCGACGCTGCCGGAAGGGCCTGAGGGCCTGGCGAGCGGCAGACCACATACCGATGTGCCTACAGCGCCGGAGATGGAAGGTGGACGATGATCGCTGACGAGGACCGGCGCTGGCTGGACGTCGCGCTCGACCAGGCGCGACAGGGCTGGGCGGAGGATGGCATACCCATCGGGGCTGCGCTCGTGCACGAGGGCAGGCTGTTGGCAGCGGGCCGCAACCGGAGGGTCCAGCTCGGCAGCGCGATCCTGCATGGCGAGACCGATGCCATCGAGCGGGCCGGCCGCCGTCCAGCGGCGACCTACCAACGGAGCGTCCTCTACACGACTCTCTCGCCGTGCCACATGTGCGCGGGGACCGTTCTGCTCTACGGCATTCCGCGCGTCGTCATCGGAGAGAACCGCACCTTCACGGTGGCCGAGGGCCTGCTGCGCAGCCACGGCGTGACCGTTGAGGTGGTGGACGACCTGGAGTGCCGCGCCCTCATGGAGCGGCTGCTCGCCGAGCGGCCCACCTTGTGGGCGGAGGACATCGGCGTCGACCCCGTCCGCTGACCACCTCGCAGAGACCGTCGGCAGGCCGGCGCTCGATGGCCGGTCAGGGCCGGATCGCGCCGAGGACGAGGTCGAGCTCGCGCTGCACGTAGGTGTCGAGGTCGAGCCACGTCGACAGGCGCCAGTGCTTGAGGGCCCAGCCGTGGGCCACGAGCAGCAGGTTGTGCACCACGAGATCGGCGTCCACGGCCCGGAACGCGCCGGAGCGGATGCCGTCCTCGATCGCCCTCCGGAACGGCTCGGCCGTCTCGACCTCGAGCTTCTTCAGCTCGTCGCGGCCCTCGCGGGACAGGGTCATGCTCTCGCGGTAGGAGAGCACCGTGGCCTCCGGCTTCTCGTCGATCACGGCCACCAGAGTGCGGAACCCGCTCCGGAGCCGCGCCTCGGGGTCGTCGCCGGCCTCGTCCATGGCGACCGGGATGCGGTCGCGGAACTCGCCGAGGATGTCGACGATCGCGGCGCGAAGCAGATCTTCCTTGTTGCCGAAGTACTGGTAGATCAGGCCGACGCTGATCCCCGCCCGGTCCGCCACCGCATGGGTCGTCGTCGAGTGGTAGCCGTCCTCCTGGAAGAGCTGGACCGCCGCCCGGAGGATCTCCGCGCGGCGACGAAGCGCTCGCTCCGCCTTCGCGTCGACCTGCTTCGTCGGCACGTCGTGCACCTCTTCTCGCCGAACCATTGACGGCCTGCCGCCGCCTCCCTAGTCTATTGAATGAACGTCCATTCAACAACCGGGCAGCACGGCGCGGCGGACACTCACAGAAGGGGAGCCAGCCGATGGACTACGGGTTCGACGACGACCAGCAGGCCTTCGCCCAGGAGGTCCGCCGCTTCGCGGTCAAGACACTCGCCCCGCACTACCAGTCGGACGACAAGGCGGCCGAGTTCCGGCGACAGCTGGCCCTCGACATGGGCGCCATGGGGCTGACCGGTCTGCGCATCCCGGAGGAGCTCGGCGGGCAGGCCGCGACCGCCGTTATCGCCGGCATCGCGGCCGAGGAGGTCGGTCGCGAGGACTTCAACGCGACCTATCTCATCATCAACACGGCCCTGATCAGCGACATCATCGTGCGCAACGCGACGGCGGAGCAGCAACGGGCCTGGCTGCCCGGCATCGCCTCGGGCGAGACGGTCCCCTGCATCTGCATCACCGAGCCGGGCCACGGCACCGACGCGGCGAGCCTCGAGCTCAAGGCGACGGCGAGCGCCGACGGCGGCTGGAGCCTGCACGGCGAGAAGACCTCGATCACGCTCGGCATGGCGGCCGACCGCGCCGTCGTCCTCGCCCGCACCGGCGGCCCCGGGGCCCGAGGGGTGAGCGCGTTCTGGGTCGACCTGCACGACCCCACGGTGACACGGTCGGCGTTCGACGACCTCGGCAGCCGCGCGATCGGCCGGGCCAGCCTCCACTTCGACGGCACACCGGTCGCGCAGGACCACCTCATCGGCCGGGAGGGCGAGGGCTTCGTCTCGACGATGCAGGGTTTCGACTACAGCCGGGCCATCATCGGCCTCGCCTGCCTCGGCGCGGCCCAGGCCTCGCTCGACGAGGCACTCCAGTGGGCGCGGGACCGCGTCGCCTTCGGGCAGCCGATCGGGGCCTTCCAGGGCGTCGCCTTCCCGCTCGCCGAGGCCGCCACCCACCTGAAGGGGGCCCGGCACGTCTGCCTCGAGGCGCTGTGGCGCAAGGACCAGGGCCTCGAGCACAGTGCCGAGGCGGCGATGGCGAAGTACTGGGCGCCCAGGCTCGCCGTCGACGTCATCCACCAGGCCCTGCTCACCATCGGCCATGTCGGCTACTCCACCGAGCACAAGGTCGGCCAGCGGCTCCGCGACGTCATCGGTCTCGAGATCGGCGACGGCACGGCCCAGGTGTCCAAGCTCGTCATCTCCCGCCACCTGCTGGGGCGTCAGTACGCCCCCTGACCGAAGCCCGGACCAGCCGAACAGCACTGAGGACCACTGAGGACCAAGGAAACCCGCGAGCGGCAGCAAGCCCAGCGGCATACCGAACCATCGAAAGGGACACCATGAGCCGGCTCACCGACAAGGTCGCCATCGTCACCGGAGCGGCGCGGGGCCTCGGCCGCGGCATCGCCGAGCGCCTCGCCGCGGAGGGGGCGACCCTCGTCGTCACCGACGTCAACGCCGAGGGCGCGCAGCAGGCGGCGCAGGAGATCGGCGGCACGGCGCTCGGCCTCGGCTGCGACGTGTCGGACTACGCGTCCGTCGAGGCGATGGCCGAGGAGGTGACGCAGCGGTTCGGCCGCATCGACGTCCTCGTCAACAACGCGGGGTGGGACAAGGCGGCCCCCTTCCTCGAGCTGGAGCGCGACCTGTGGCCCCGGATCATCGGGATCAACCTCTATGGCGTGCTCAACACCAGCCATGTCATCCTGCCGATCATGGCCGAACAGGGCTCGGGGTCCGTCGTCAACATCAGCTCCGACGCGGGCCGGGTCGGCTCGTCCGGCGAGGCGGTGTACTCCGCCGCCAAGGGCGGCGTCATCGCGTTCACGAAGTCGACCGCCCGCGAGCTGGCCCGCCGCAAGGTCCGGGTCAACTGCATCTGCCCGGGCCCCTCCGACACCCAGCTGTTCGCCGAGTTCGCCGGGGACAACCAGGGCCTGCGCGACGCCCTCATCAAGGCCATCCCGATGCGCCGCCTCGGCCAGCCGGAGGACGTGGCGGGAGCGGTCGCCTTCCTCGCCTCCGAGGACGCCTCCTTCGTCACCGGGCAGACCCTCAGCGTCAGCGGCGGCCTGACGATGTCCTGACGGTTGCGCACACCCAGCCCATCCACCCGACCCGAGAGACGAGGCGACAACGATGTCGTTCGAGACGATCCTCACCCCTGACCTCATCGAGAAGTACACCTCCGGTGGCTACTGGCAGGACCGGACCATCACCGACTACCTCGACGACTGGGCCGAGCGCACGCCGGAGAAGGTGGCGTTCGTCGACTCACGCCGTGAGATCACGTATGCCGCTCTCCGCACCGAGGTGGACCGGTGCGCGTTGGGGCTGCGCGAGCTCGGCATCGAGCCCGGCGACGTCGTCTCGTTCCAGCTGCCCAACTGGATCGAGTGGGTCGTGCTGCACTACGCCTGCACCCGCATCGGCGCGGTGAGCAACCCCCTCATCCCGATCTACCGCGAGCGCGAGGTCGGCTTCATGGTCGGCCTGGCCGGCTCGAAGCTCGTCGTCGTGCCCCGCGAGTTCCGCGGCTATGACCACGTGTCCCTCGTGGAGTCGCTCCAGCACGACTGGGACGCGTTCGAGCATCTCCTCGTCGTCGGCGACCCGGAGGCGCCCGGCTCGTGGGAGACGTTCATGGCAACGCCGTGGGAGGAGCGCCGCGACCCCGCTGAGCTCACCGGGCTGCGGCCGGACCCCAACGACGTCACGCTGCTGATCTTCACGTCGGGCACCACCGGGGAGCCCAAGGGGGTCATGCACACGCACAACACCGCCGTGGCGGCCAACGCCCCGCTGCCCAAGCGGCTCGGGGTCACCGCCGACAGCGTCATCCACATGGCCTCGACCCTCGCGCACCTGACCGGCTTCCTCTACGGAGCCCGGCTGCCCGTCCAGAACGGCGCGACCGGGATCCTGCAGGACGTATGGGACCCGAAGCTGTTCGCCGACCTCGTCGAGCGACACGGCATCACCTACACCTCCGCCGCGACGCCCTTCCTGCACGACGTCGTGTCCCTGCCCGGCATCGGGAACCGCGAGATGAGCACCCTCGAGCGGTTCTGCTGCATGGGTGCCCCGATCCCCCGGGCGATGGTCCGGCGCGCGAAGGAGGTGCTGCCCGGGATGGCGGTGCTCGGTGGGTGGGGCCAGACCGAGAACGCCCTCGTCACGCTCGGGATCCCCGGCGACCCCGAGGAGAAGATCGTCGAGACCGACGGCTACCCGTGGCCCGGGATGGAGATCCGCACCGTCGACGCCGTCGGCGAGGCCGTCCCGGCAGGCAGCGAGGGCCGCCTCCAGGTCCGCGGCCCCTTCCTCTTCGTCGGCTATGCCCACCGGATGAAGCTGACCCAGGACAGCTTCGACGGGGACTGGTTCGACACGGGCGACCTCGCCGTGATCGACGCGGACGGCTACGTCAAGATCTCGGGCCGGACGAAGGACATCATCGTCCGCGGCGGCGAGAACATCCCCGTCGCCTACGTGGAGAACGCCCTCTACGAGGATCCGCGGATCGAGGCGGTCGCCGTCGTCGGCATGCCGGACGAGCGGCTCCAGGAGCGGGCGGCGGCCTGCGTCGTGCTGCGTCCCGGGGCGTCGCTCACCTTCGAGGAGATGCAGTCCCTGCTCCGCGAGAAGGGTGTCGCCAAGCAGTACTGGCCCGAGCGGCTCGACGTCCTCGCCGAGCTCCCCCGCACCCCCAGCGGCAAGATCCAGAAGTACCAGCTGCGCGCCCGCTTCGACGCGGCCGAGTGAGGAGACCCCCGTGGACCTGTCCCTGACGGATGAACAGCGCGCCTTCCAGGCGGTGGCCCGGGAGTTCCTCGACCGCGAGGTCGTCCCGCACCGCACCGAGTGGGACCGGCGCGAGTCGGTCGACACGGCGATCGTGCCGGAGCTCGGCAAGCTCGGCTTCTTCGGGCTGACCTTCCCTGAGGAGTATGGCGGCCTCGGCGGCGACTACGTCACCTACTGCCTCGCGATGGAGGAGCTCGGCCGCGCCGACTCGTCGATCCGCGGCATCGTGTCGGTCTCCGCGGGCCTGTTCGGCAAGTCCGTCCTCGCGGCCGGGACCGAGGAGCAGAAGCAGGCTTGGCTGCCGCGGATCTGTTCCGGCGAGGCGCTCGGCTGCTTCGGCCTGACGGAGCCCGACACCGGCTCCGACGCGGGCAACCTGACCACCCGGGCCCGCCGCGACGGATCCGACTACCTGATCTCCGGGCAGAAGATCTTCATCACGAACGGGACGTGGGCGGACGTGTGCATCGTGTTCGCCCGCACCGGCGGACCGGGCCCCAAGGGCGTCTCGGCCTTCCTCGTGCCCACGGACTCGCCGGGCTTCGAGCGCCGCGAGATCAAGGGCAAGCTCGGGTTGCGCGGGCAGGCGACGGCAGAGCTGTTCCTCACCGACGTGCGGGTCCCCGAGTCGGCCCGCCTCGGCGCCGAGGGTGAGGGCTTCCGGATCGCGATGCAGACCCTCGACAAGGGCCGCGTGTCCGTCGCCGCGGGGTGCACCGGCATCGTCCAGGGCTGCCTCGAGGAGGTCGTCCGCTACACCACCGAGCGCCGGCAGTTCGGTCGGCCGATCGCGTCGTTCCAGCTCGTCCAGGAGATCATCGCGCAGATCTCCGTCGACGCCGACGCGGCCCGCCTGCTGACGTGGCGCGCGGCCGACCTCGTCGACCGCGGGGAGTCGTTCGGCACGGCCGCCTCGAAGGCGAAGTACTACGCCTCGGAGGCCGCGGTCCGGGCCGCGAACTCCGGCCTGCAGGCCTTCGGCGGCTACGGCTACATCGACGAGTACCCCATGCAGAAGTACCTTCGCGACGCGCGCGTCATGACCCTCTACGAGGGCACCAGCCAGGTGCAGAAGCTGCTCATCGGACGGGCCGAGACAGGCATCAACGCCTTCACCTGAGCCGCGTCGGCGCGTGACCGCCGCGTCGGCGCGGGGCAGGCACCCCAGGGCGTATGCCGCTCAGCTCGCCCCGCGGGCTCCGCCCCTCACGCTCGACGCCCTGCGTCAGTCGGCGGCCGGCAGGACGATCGAGAAGGTGGCGCCGCCACCGGCCGTCCGGTCCACCTCGAGCCGGCCCCCGTGCGAGCGCACCACCTGCGTGACGAGCGCGAGGCCGAGGCCGACGCGGCGCCGGCTCCCGTCACCGCCGGACCGGGCGAAGCGCCGGGTGAGCCGGTCGACGTCCCGTGGGTCGACGCCCGGCCCGTGGTCGACGACGTCCACCCGCGCGGAGGGACCGTGCCGGGAGACGACCACGGCGACCTCGGAGTCCGGCGGCGAGTGCGAGATGGCGTTGTCGACGAGGGCGACGACGGCCCTTCGCAGGCCGGTCGCGACCCCGCGCACGACGACCTCCCGGTCGGCACCGTCCCCATCCGCGCCCGCCGGCCCTGCGCCCCCCGGCTCTGCGTCCGGAGCCTCGCCGACCACGGGGGCCGCGACGAGACGGACGCCGAACCCAGCGGCATACGGCTGGAGGGACGCGACGACCTCGGCCACGAGCGCGCGCAACCCGACCACGTCGGCCGGGGCCTCGCTCGCCTCGAGCTGGGCGGACAGGAGCAGGTCGGCGACGACATCACCCATCGCCCTCGTGTCCTGGACGAGCTGGTCCGCCTCGGCGCGCTGCTCGGCGGTCGCGGCCGTGCCGAGTCGCCGTCGGAGCAGCTGGGCCCGGGTGCTCACCACGGCGAGGGGCGTGCGCAGCTCATGGCTGGCGTCAGCCACGAACTGGCGCTGCAGCTCGAGCGCCTCGGCCATCGGCCGGACCGCGCGCCGGCCGGCGACCCAGCCGGTGAGCGCCGCCAGCAGGATCCCCGCCCCTCCCGCGATGGCCGTCGACCAGATGAGGCGCAGCTCCTCGTCCTGGTGCAAGGTCAGGTCGTAGATCGCCACGTAGGTCGCGGGACCGCGATGGGCCACCCAGGCCGGATAGCCCCGTCCCGAGCGCAGCGTCGTCTCGCCGTCCGGACCCTGCGCGGCCCGAAGCGCGGCGGTGACGAGAGTGGCCGGCGTGGACCGGCCCGCTTCAGGGGTGCCGTCCCGCACGGCCACGAGCCACACCCCGGGCGGTGCGTCGACGACGTCGTCCGCGGTGAGGGCCGCGGTCTGGATCCGACTGGTGATCTCACCGAGCTGCTGACGGTCGAAGACGAACGCCGCGGCGACGATGGCGAGCACGACGATGACGGCGGTGGACAGGCCGACCTGCAGCCCGATGGAGCGGGCGGCCCGCGCGACGGAGTCGTCGACGTCCGCGACCGTGCGCCGACCCCTCACGAGGCGCCCAACCGGTAGCCGACGCCGTGGACTGTATCCACGACGTCCCTCCCCAGCTTGCGGCGCAGGTAGTAGACGTACGTGTCCACCGCTCCCGCCGTCTCGGCGTGGTCGAAGACCCGGTCGAGCAGCTCGTCCCGGGTGAACACACGGGTGGGGTGCCGGGCGAGCACCTCGAGCAGGAGGGCCTCCCGCCGGGAGAGCAGCACCTCGCCCTCCCCGTCGACGATGCGGTGCTCGCCGACGAGGAACCGGCGACCCCCGACGGCGAGCTCGCTCGCCCCCGCCCCGACGGGCCGCAGCAGCGCCCGCAGGCGGGCCAGCAGCTCGTCGACGTCGAACGGCTTGACGACATAGTCCTGTGCCCCGGCGTCGAGCCCTTCGACCCGGTCCGCCACCGCCCCGCGGGCCGTGAGCACGAGAGCCGGCGAGGCCACTCCCTTGGACCGGAGCCGGCCGAGCAGGTCGACGCCCTCGATCCCGGGCAGCCCCCGGTCGACCACGAGCACGTCGAACTCGCCGGTCAGGCCCTGGTGCAGGCCGGCCTGCCCGTCGCGGGCCACCGTCACGGCATACCCCTCCTCGTCGAGCAGACCCGCCAGCATCGCGGAGAGGTCGGCGTCGTCCTCGACGAGGAGCAGCCGGGTCCGCGGCAACGTCGCGGCCACCTGCTCGGCCGCCTGCTGGGTCACGTCGTCGGTCACGGACACACGATCTGCTCGCCGTCTCATAACTCTCTGAGATCCCCTCCCGACGATGGTGCCCGTGAGCAACACTCTGTCACCGACCCAGCTCCGGCGTGGACGACCCGCCGACCCCACCCGGGCCTCCCTCCGCAGTGGGGCCCGCTTCCGCGACTGGCGGGCGCGCGCTGGGGACGTCCTCGAGGTCCTCGCGCTGCTCAGCCTCGTGGTGATCGTCGTCGAGTACCTCGCCGGCGGGGGCAGCCACGACCTGGCCAGCGGCAACGCCGGCACGATCCTCGTGGCCGTCTCGCGGGTGACCGGACTCGTCGCCATGGACCTGCTGCTCATCGAGATGCTCCTGGCGGCCCGCATTCCGTGGGTGGACCGGGTCTACGGCATGGACCGCGCCCTCAAGGCGCACCGCGTGCTCGGCCGGGTCACCGTGCCCCTCGTCCTCGTCCATGTGCTCACGCTGGTCTTCGGCTACGCGATCCGTGACCACCTCGGCCCCTTCACCGGGCCCTTCATCGAGTCCTTCCAGCTCGTCACGGGCGGTGACGACCTGCTCTTCGCCGCGGTCGCGACCGTGCTGCTGTGCATCGTCGCCGTCACCTCCGTCAGCATCGCCCGCCGCAAGCTGTCCTACGAGTGGTGGCACGTCGTGCACCTCAGCGTGTATGCCGCTGTCGCCCTCTCCATCCCCCATCAGTTCTCGATGGGTTCCGACTTCACCCGCTCCACCTGGGTCCAGGCCTGGTGGATCACCCTCTACGTCGTCGTCGCCGCGAGCATCCTGTGGTGGCGCATCCTCCTGCCGATCCGTCGCAGCGCCTACCACCGGCTGCGCGTGTCCCGGGTCGTCCCCCAGGGTGCAGGCGTCTGGTCGGTGTGGGTCCGGGGCCGCCACCTCGACCGGCTGCCGGTGCGCGCTGGGCAGTACTTCTCCTGGCGGTTCGCGACGCCGCGGCTGCTGTTCGCGGCCCACCCCTGGTCGCTGTCCAAGGCACCGGACGGACGGCACCTGCGCCTGACCGTGCGTGACCTCGGCGACCACTCCCGTGAGCTGCGCGCGATCCGGGCCGGCACACCCATCCTTGTCGAGGGACCCTACGGCGCCTTCACGACGGAGAGCCGGACCCGGGCCAAGGTCCTGCTCCTCGCCGCCGGCATCGGCATCACCCCGGTCCGGGCGCTGCTCGAGGAGCTCGTGCGGCAGCGGGACGTGCGCCCGGGCGACATCACGGTCATCTACCGCGCGGACCACGAGTCGCAGCTGACCTTCCGCAGCGAGATCGAGCACCTCGTCTCGCGCCACGGCCACCGCCTGCACCTGCTCGTCGGCCCGCCGGTGCACGGCTCCTGGCTCCCCGCGGCCGCCCCCGGCGAGACCCCCTCCGGACGGGCCGGTGACGTGGCCCGCCTGCGGGCCTCCATACCCGACGTCGCCGAGCACGAGGCCTACCTCTGCGGCCCCAACGGGTGGATGCGGCTGGTCCGCAGCAGCCTGCACGAGGCCGGCATCCCGACCGACCACATCCACGACGAGAGGTTCAGCTGGTGAGGAGAGCGACGACGGCCGCCATGGCCCTGGCCGGCTCGGCCGCGATCGGCGCGGCTTGGGTCAGCGGGCTGCATCCCGCGCCGACGGTGGCGCTGGGCCCACAGGCGGGGACCACGCAGAGCGGCCCGGCACAGCCGGGACCGACAACGTCGGGCCCGACCGGCAGGACGACCGCGAAGGGGAAGCGCCCGGCCCACCAGGGCGGGACGAAGTCCGCGGCGCCCCGCTCCGGCTCCGTCGACGGACCCGCCGTCGACACCCAGTACGGGGCCGTCCAGGTGCGGGTCATCTACTCGGGCAAGCACATCACCAACGTCGTGCCGCTCCACCTGACCGACAGCTCCGGCCGCTCGGTCGCGATCAGCGCTGACGCGGCGCCGGTCCTGCGACAGGAGGCGCTGGCCGCGCAGTCGGCGCACATCGATGTGGTCAGCGGGGCGACCTACACGAGCGAGGCTTACCAACAGAGCCTGCAGGCCGCGATCGACGCCGCCCACCTCGCCTGACGCCCGGGGTCAGCCGAACGACCGCCCGGACTGAGCGGCATACGGCATGGGGTGGAGCACCGGCATGGCGGGTGGAGGATCGGCACGCCCTGGCGTGCGTGATCCTCCACGCTCACATGCGCTCGGGCGCCTCGATGCCGAGCAGGCTGAGCCCGGTGACCATGGTGCGCAGCACCAGGG
The DNA here is from genome assembly GCF_000576575.1 of Intrasporangium chromatireducens Q5-1. Lineage (GTDB taxonomy): Bacteria > Actinomycetota > Actinomycetes > Actinomycetales > Dermatophilaceae > Intrasporangium_A > Intrasporangium_A chromatireducens. Next base: position 10,689 of record NZ_AWQS01000018.1, on the reverse strand, counting down.
CGCTCAGGGTCAGGCGTGACTCCTTGACCTCGTCGGTCTCGGCCTTGAGCACCGGGCAGTTCTCGTAGAACGCCGAGAACGACTGCGCCAACTCGAAGAGGTAGCCGCAGAGCCGGTGCGGCTCGTACTCCGCCCCGACGGCGACGACGACGTCGGCGAAGTCGAGCAGCCGCTTGGCGAGATCGCGCTCGTGCTCCTCCGTCAGCACGACCGGCGCGTGCTGCGCGGCCGGCTCGAGCCCGACCTGCCGGAAGATCGAGCGGACCCGGGCGCCGACGTACTGCAGGTAGGGACCCGTGTTGCCGGTGAGCGAGACCATCCGCTCGAGGTCGAAGACGTACTCGCTGTCATGGGCGACGGACAGGTCCGCGTACTTGACCGCACCGATGCCGATCTGGCGGGCGATCGTCGCGCGGGTCTCGGCATCGAGGTCGGGGCGAGCCTCGTCGATGACGCTCTGGGCCTTCTCGACGGCCTCGTCGAGCAGCATCATCAGCCGCAGCGGCTTGCCGGACCGGGTCTTGAGGATCTTGCGGTCCTCGCCGAGCACGTTGCCGATCTGGATGTGCACCGGCGTGACGTCGGCGGGCAGCCAGCCGGCCTTGCGGGCGGTGTCCCACACCATGTTGAGGTGCAGCGCCTGGGGTGCGCCGATGACGTAGAGCACGCGGTGGGCGTGCAGCTCGCCGACGCGATACTTGATCGTCGCGAGATCCGTTGTGGCGTAGCCGTATCCGCCGTCGGACTTGCGGATGATGAGCGGCACCGGCTTGCCCTCGCGGCCGGTGTAGCCGTCGAGGAAGACGCAGAGCGCGCCGTCGGAGACGGTGGCGATCCCCTTGGCCTCGAGCTCGTCGCAGACCTTGCCCAGCTCGTCGTTGTACATCGACTCGCCGGCGAGGTCCTCGTCGGTGAGGGTGACCCCGAGCGTGGAGTAGACCTTGTTGAAGTAGGCCTTCGACAGGTCGACGAGCCGCTGCCAGTGCGCGAGGGTCGCCTCGTCCCCACCCTGCAGCTTGACGACCCGCGCCCGAGCCCGCACGTCGAAGTCGCCTGCACTGCCGCCCGGCTCGGCCTTCTCCGCGGTGTCGAACTTGACCCGCGCGGCCTGGTAGAACGCGTTCGGGTCGGTGAGGAGCAGCCCGGCCTCCTCCGAGTCTTCCCCCACCTCGAGCAGGTGCTCGATGAGCATGCCGAAGGGGGTGCCCCAGTCACCGATGTGGTTCTGCCGGATGACGTGGTGCCCGAGGTGCTCGAGTGTCCGGGCCAGCGAGTCGCCAACGATCGTCGTCCGGAGGTGGCCGACGTGCATCTCCTTGGCCACGTTGGGCGCCGAGTAGTCGATCGGGATGTTCTCCCGCTCCTGCACCGGCACGCCGAGGCGCGAGTCGGTGTCGACCTCGCCGAGGAGCGAGGCGATCCAGTCGTTGCTGTAGGTGAGGTTGATGAAGCCCGGCCCGCTCACCTCGACCTTGTCGCACACCCCGTCGAGCTCGAGCGCGTCGACGATCTTCGTCGCGAGGTCGCGCGGCGGCATCCCGACCCTCTTGGCGAGGGCGAGCGCCGCGTTGACCTGCACGTCCGCGAACTGCGACGGACGCAGCACCGGGTCCACCTCGCGGAAGTCGTCGCCGAGGACGGCGGCGATCGCGGACTGGACCTTCGGGGTGAGCGCGACGAGCGGGGAGACCATGCGGGTCAGTCTAGGAGCGCGGCGAGGATGACCGCGCCGGCGTTCCAGCCGGCCCTGACCCGGTCAGGCCATGGGGAGGTTGCGGGAGGCGGCGAGGACCTGGTCCCACGTGACGTGCTTCGGCTCGGGAGTGTCCGCGAAGGGCAGGCTGGCCAGGACGCGTCGCCGCTCCTCGCGCCCGATCTCGTCCCCGAAGCGGTCCAGGACGACGAGCATCCTCGGTCGGGCGACACCGCCGAGGGTCTCGCGGACCGACTCCAATACCTCATGGGCGAGGGACTCGACATCCGCGGTGCGCCGTTCGTCGTCCAGGACCACCGCCGCTGCGAGGTAGCGGCCGCCTTGCTGGTCCCGGCGCTCCACGACATCGGCACGGTGCACGAAGGGGTGGTCGAGCAGCTGCTCGGTGACCTCCGTGATCGAGACGAGCTGCCCGGAGAGGGAGAGCACCTCGTCGGTCCGGCCGAGGAACTCGAGGTGTCCGGCGTCGCCGACGCGCACCCGGTCGCCGGTCCAGTACCAGCCGGGGAAGGTGGTCCAGTGCACGTCCGTCGCGGCCGGGGCGGTGCCCGACTCGGCGACCATCGAGGGCCAGGCCCTGGTGAGCACCAGCTCCCCGGGATCGCCGTCGGCGACGGGCCGCCCCTCCGCGTCGACGACGCACAGTCCCGCATCAGGCACTGCTGCCCCGTCGAGGCCATCGTGCACGTGGACGATGCCGCACAGCTCGACCTGGCCCCAGCCGTCGGCGGCGGCCAGCTCGCCCTCGCCCAGGCTCTGCGACACCCACTCCTGCAACGCCGGGCCGCCGGGCTCGCCGAAGGTGACGACCCGACGCAACGTGGGGGTGGGCGGGAGCGGCTCCAGGCTCACGGACCAGGCCTGCATCATGCGGAGCACCGACGGGGTCGTGAGCAGGGTCGTCACCTCGTGGCGGCCGATGATCTCCCAGGCCCGGGCGTGCGTCGGCACGTCGAGCGTGCCCTCGTAGAGGACGATGGTCCCGCCCTGTGAGAGTGGCCCGTAGATCCCGTGCGTCTGGACGGCGAGCCACGAGGGGTCCCCCGCGCACCAGGTGCGGTCGCCGTCGCCCAGGCCACCCTCGTGGAGCGCGGCCGCCGCGAGGAGCAACGGACCGGTCCCGTGCGTCACGACGACGGGCCGACCGCGGCGGTGGGCCAGGTTGACGAGCAGGAGGGGGTGCTCGCTCGCCAGAGCGGGCGCGTCGTGTGGCGGCTCGAGGGACCGGGGGCCAAGGAGGTCGTGGTACCAGCAGTCACCCTCGTACCAGGCGATGTCGATCCCGGTGCGGCGCACCACGATCGTGTGCTCCACCGCGCTCGCGGCACTGACGGCCTCGTCCGCGCGAACCTTGAGTGGCAGCACCGTGCCCCGCCGCCAGGCGCCGTCCTGGGTGAACAGCACCTTGGGCGACAACGCGGCCAGTCGATCGGCGAGCGCCTCGGTGGGCAGCGGGGTCGGGACCATCGCATGCACGGCACCGATCCGGGCGCAGGCGAGCATCGCGATGACGGTCTCGGGCAGCAGGCCCAGGTGGAGGGCGACAACGTCCCCGGGGCCCACGCCCAGCCCCTCGAGGGCAGCCGCGAGCGAGCTCACCTCGACGGACAGCTCGGCATAGGTCAGCTGACGGACGTCTCCCGGCTCGCCCTCCCAGGAGATGGCCACGGAGGAGCCGTACACGGCGGCATGCCGGTCGACGCACGTCGTGGCGGCATTCAGCCTGCCACCGGGCAGCCAGGTGCCGCGCAGCCCGCTCGGCTCATACACCGCGTCGGGGCGTCGCTCCCATTCGAGGAGCTCGACGACGGGCCGCCACCGCTCGAGGTCGGGCAGCCAGGGCCCGCGAGACTCAGGCATGGCCCAGGGTCCGCACTGCCGAGGCCGCAGTCCGCGACAGGTGCGCCGCGATGGCGCCCACAGCCGCCTCCGACGCGCCGGGGGGCACGGCCGACGCGAGGGCCGCGACGGTGACACCATGGGCGTCCACGAGGGGGACGGCGACCTGGTCCGGGATGCCGTCCGCCGTCTCCGGTCGGCGCACCCAGGGCGCCGTCGCCCACTCGCGCCGCTGCGCCCGCGCCTCGGACCGGTCCGGGGGGTCGGCCTGCTCGAGCACCTCCGCCCAGACCTCGTCGGATGCACGCGCGGCAAGCAAGCGGCCACCGGCCGTGTCGAGCGCCGGGCGGACGGCATGTGGCTCGCGGAAGAGCCCACTGTCCGGGCCGTCGACCCGGTCGATCATGACGACCGAGGACCGCACGAGCACCTGCACGGCGATCGTGGCGTCGACGAGCTGCCGCAGCTGGGCGAGGTAGGGGCCGAGCGCCCCGAGGATCGGCAGCCGCGCGAGGTAGCGGTGCGCGAGCCGGACGAGCTCCGGGCCAAGGCTGTAGCGCGACGATCGCGGGTCCTGCTCGACGAGGTCCGCGAGGACGAGCGAGCGGAGCAGCCGGTGCACCGTCGGCACGGACATACCCGAGCGTTCGGCCAGGTCGGTGAGGTGCTGGTAGGCCGGGCCCTCCGCCAGCAGCTCGAGCAGCGTCACGGCGTTGCGCACCGTGCCGAGCCCCCCACGGGACTCGCGGCCGTCGGCCGGCTCGGTCATCGTCACGCCGCCGACGATAACGGTTGAGATAACGATTCCACAATTCACTCTTGCCTTTTCAGATAGTGAAAACCTACGATCACGGCAGATGACCGCGCCGGGTCCCCGAACTCCCCGGTGCGCCCTGGAGGGAGGGAACCCCCCGCATGTCCGTGCTCACTCGCGCCTACCAGCACCAGCTCAACTCCTCGGAGGTCCCCGCCGGGCAGCCGCTGCTCGAGGTCAAGGACCTCTCGCTGCGCTTCGGCGGCGTCCACGCGCTGGCCGACGTCGGCTTCACCGTCACGCAGGGCACGATCCACTCGGTGATCGGCCCCAACGGCGCCGGCAAGTCGAGCCTGCTCAACTGTGTCAGCGGCCTCTACCACCCGCAGCAGGGCCGGGTCGTGCTGCACACCGGGGCCGCCGGCGAGGCACACGAGCTGACCAAGCTGCCCCCGCACCGGATCGCCCGCCTCGGCGTCGCCCGGTCCTTCCAGAACATCGAGCTCTTCGCGCACCTGACCGTGCTGGAGAACCTCATGCTCGGCCGGCACGTCCACATGAACCAGAGCGTGCTCGCCTCGCTCCTCTGGTTCGGCCCGGCCCGTCGTCAGGAGATCGCGCACCGCGGCCTCGTCGAGGAGGTCATCGACCTGCTCTCCCTCCAGGCCCACCGCCACCAGCCGGTCGGCTCCCTCGCCTACGGGATCCAGAAGCGGGTCGAGCTCGGCCGTGCCCTCTGCCTGCAGCCCGCCCTGCTCCTCCTCGACGAACCCATGGCTGGCATGAACTCGGAGGAGAAGGAGGACATGGCACGCTACATCCTCGACGTCCACGAGCTCGCCGGGGTCAGCGTCATCCTCATCGAGCACGACATGGCTGTCGTCATGGACATCTCCCACCGCGTCAGCGTCCTCGACTTCGGCCGCCTCATCGCCGACGGCACCCCCGACGAGGTCAAGGCCAACCCCCGAGTGGTCGAGGCCTACCTCGGCGCCGAGGAGCACTGATGGCAACGGACAAGACCATCCCGTATGCCGCTGAGCCAGCTCCCGGCGCCGCTGCAGACCCGGCCACGCGGGCTTTCGGGGGGAGCACGGGGGGCGGAGCCCCCCGTGGGTGGTCATACGCGACCTTCCCCCGGCTGCTCGCGAGGCTCGCTGCCGAGCGGCCCGACGCGACGGCTCTGCAGGAGAAGCGCTACGGCATCTGGCAGCCGCTCACCTGGGCGCAGTACCAAGCCCGCGTGCGCGACTTCGCGCACGGCCTCGCGAGCCTCGGGGTGCAGCGCGGCGAGGTCGTCGCGGTGCTGGGCGACAACCGCCCCGAGTGGCTCATCGCCGAGCTCGCCGCGCAGAGCATCGGCGCCGCCGTCGTCGGGATCTATCCGACGAGCATCGGCGAGGAGCTGCGCCACATCCTCACCCTCGCCCATGTCCGCGTCGTCGTCGCGGAGGACCAGGAGCAGGTCGACAAGCTGGTCCGGCTGCTCGACGAGGACCGGGGAGGCCTGCTCCTCGAGACGGTCGTCTTCTACGACCCACACGGGCTGGAGCAGTACACCGAGCCGTTCCTGCGCGACTTCACCGAGGTGGAGGCCGCAGGTCGCGAGTGGGAACAGACCCGGCCCGGCTGGTTCGACGAGCAGGTCGCGGCGGGGCAGCCGGGCGACTGCGCGGTCATCTGCACCACCTCCGGCACGACGTCGAGGCCCAAGCTCGCCGAGCTCTCGCACGCCAACCTCCTCGCGATGGCCGAGCACCTGACGTCGATCGACCCGATCGGGCCGAAGGACCGCTACGTCTCCTTCCTGCCCTTCGCCTGGATCGGCGAACAGATGCTCGCCGTCGCGTGCGGCCTCTCCCGCGGGCTCACGCTGTCGTTCCCCGAGGACTCCTCGACGCAGAAGAGCGACCTGCGCGAGATCGGGCCGGACGTGATGTTCTCGCCGCCCCGGATCTGGGAGTCGATGCTCTCCGAGGTGCAGGTGCGCATCGACGAGGCCGGCGCGTTGAAGCGCAAGCTCTTCGGCTGGGGCTACTCGGTCGGTGACCGCGTCGCCGAGCGCCGCATGCGCGGGCAGTCGGTCGGCGGCCTCCGGCTGGTCCACGCCATCGCCGACCAGGTGGCGCTGCGGCCGGTGCGCGACCAGCTGGGGCTCGCACGGGTCCAGCACGCGTACACCGGAGGGGCGCCCCTCGGGCCCGACGTCTTCCGCTTCTTCCACGCGATCGGCGTCAACCTCAAGCAGATCTACGGCCAGACGGAGATCTGTGGCCTCGCCGTCGTGCACCGCGACGACGACATCGCCTTCGCCTCGGTCGGCACACCGATCCCCGGCACCGAGATCCGCATCGAGGAGGACGGCGAGATCCTGCTCCGATCGGCCTCCGTCTTCCGCGGCTACCACCGCAACCCGCAGGCAACCGCCGAGGCAGTCGACGCCGACGGCTGGCTGCACACCGGCGACGCGGGCTACCTCGACGAGGCCGGCCACCTCGTCGTCATCGACCGGGCCAAGGATGTCCTCACCGCCTCGGACGGGACACGCTTCTCGAGCGCCTTCATCGAGAACAAACTGAAGTTCTCGCCCTACGTCGAGGAGGCCGTAACCTTCGCCTCGGAAGGCGGCCTCACCGCGATCATCACGATCGACCCGCTGACGACCGGAGCATGGGCCGAGCACGCACGGCTCAGCTACACGACCTACACCGACCTCGCCGCGAAAGCCGAGGTGCGCGACCTCATCGCCGAGGAGGTCCACCGGGCCAACGAGGACCTTGCCGAGAGCATCAGGATCAAGCGATTCGTCCTGCTGCACAAGCAGTTCGACCCCGACGACGACGAGATCACCCGCACCAGGAAGGTCCGCCGCAACGTCATCGCCGAACGATACGGCGAGATCATCGCCGCCCTCGAGCGCGGCGACGACACGGCGACGATCCGCAGCACCGTCACCTACCAGGACGGCACTCGCCTCGAGCGCACCCTCGTGCTCGACGTCGTCGACCTGACCACCTTCCACGCGCCCGACGACCGGGGGCGCCGACCCGTCTGGAGCGGCCGCCGATGAACACCTTCATCTCGCTGACCGTCTACGGGCTGTCCGACGGAGCACTGCTCGCGCTCGCAGCCCTCGGCTTCGTCCTCATCTACAAGGCGACCCGCGTCATCAACTTCGCCCAGGGCGAGTTCCTCCTCGTCGGCGCCTACATGTTCTACACGGCGTTCGTCGTGATGCGCCTGCCGCTCGTCGTCGCCGCCCTGTTCGGCGTGCTCGTCGCGATCGTCCTCGGTGTCGTCGTGGAGCGCTTCATCCTGCGGCCCCTGATCGGCGAGAGCGCGATCAGCGTCATCATGGTGACCATCGGCCTCTCCGCGGTGCTCAAGTCGCTGATCCAGATCTTCTACGGCACCTCTGTGCGGGAGCAGCCGCCGATCCTGCCGACCGGGACGATCACCGTGGCCGGGACCACCATCCCGGTCAACCGGCTCCTCGTCATCGGCATCGCCGCGATCGTGCTGACCGCCTTCTCCGCGTTCTTCCAGCGCTCCCGGCACGGCATCGCGATGCGCGCCGTCGCCGACGACCAGCAGGCCGCCCTCACGATGGGCATCTCCGTGCGCCGGGTCTTCACCCTCGCCTGGGTGCTCGCCGCGGTCAGCGCGCTCATCGCCGGCGTCCTCCTCGCCGACCTCTCCGCGGTGGAGCAGAACATCGCCGCATTCGGCCTGATCGTCTTCCCCGTCGTCATCCTCGGCGGCCTCGACTCGGTGCCCGGCACCGTCCTCGGCGGCCTGACGATCGGTCTGCTCAAGCAGTACGTCTCCGGCTACGCCGACCCCGGTCTGGCCGAGGTCGTCCCCTACCTCGTCCTCGTGGCCATCCTCATCGTGCGGCCCTACGGGATCTTCGGCGAGACACGGATCGAGAGGGTCTGAGCCATGTCGACAGTCACCGCGACCGGCATCCACCACCGGAGCTACCGCGCCGAGCTGCGCCTGCGGCACACGAAGGCCCAGTACGTCCGGCTCGCCCTCATGGTCGGGCTCCTGCTCGCCGCACCCTACGTCCTCGACCGCTACTGGCTCGGCATCGCCAACACGATCCTGATCGCCGTCATCGGCGCGGTCGGCCTCAACATCCTCGTCGGCTTCACCGGCCAGATCTCGCTCGGACAGGGCGGGTTCCTCGCCGTCGGCGCCTACACCTCGGCGATCCTCTCGGGTCGGGCCGGGCTGCCGGTGCCGCTCAGCATCCTCATCGCCGTCATCATGACGGCCGCGATCGGTGCCTTCTTCGGGCTGCCGGCGCTGCGCCTCAAGGGTCTCTACCTCGCGATCGCGACCCTGGCCTCGCAGGAGATCATCATGTTCATCGTCCGACGGTGGACCTGGCTGACCGAGGGCCAGGGCTTCATCGAGGTCGAACGCCTCAGCATCCTCGGGTGGTCGATCAAGCGGCAGACCTTCGAGGTGCAGTGGTACTGGCTGCTGCTCGCCATCACGATCGCCGTCGTCGTCGTGGCCCGCAACCTCTTCCGGACTGCCCTCGGCCGCAGCTTCATGGCGGTGCGCGACCAGGACATCGCAGCCCAGGCCATCGGCGTCAACATCACCCGGGCCAAGGTCACCGCCTTCGCCGTGTCGAGCGGCTTCGTCGGACTGGCCGGCGCCCTCACCGCCCACTACACGGAGACGGTCACCTGGGAGCGGTTCACCCTCGACGTCTCGATCCTCTACCTCGCGATGATCATCGTCGGCGGCCTGGGCAGCATCGCCGGCGCGGTCTACGGCGCGATCTTCATCGGGCTGCTCCCGCCACTGCTCACCGAGGCCGTCGAGGCCCTCTCGACGAGCATGCCGGGCCTGACCGACCAGCTGCCGGCGATCCGCAACGCCGTGTTCGGCGTCGCCATCATCGTCTTCCTGCTCGTCGAGCCACGCGGGCTCGACCGCATCTGGACACGGCTGAAGGACTACGTCCGCTTCTGGCCGTTCCGCTACTGACCCTCCGCGCGCAACCCGTCCCGACGAGTCGACCGACCCGGCCAGCGCGCCTGGTCACCCTGCCCGCCCGAGCCAGCTCAGCGGCATACCCAACTAGGAGAACAGCAATGAAGCTCAACACCCGGTTCACCACGCTGGCCGGCGCGGCCGCGCTGGCCCTTGCCCTCTCCGCCTGCGGCGGCGGGGCCGCCAGCGACGGCGGCAGCGCACAGGGCGGCGGCGACAAGGCACCCATCAAGATCGGCGTCATCGCGGACCTCACCGGCGCGACCGGCGACGTCGGCACGCCCTACCACGAGGGCATGATGGGCTGGATCGACAACGCGAACGCCAAGGGCGGCATCAGCGGCCACAAGATCGACGCCATGGCCAACGACTACGCCTACAAGGTCCCCGAGGCGGAGTCGCTCTACAAGAAGTACGTCAACGACGGCGCGGTCGTCATCCAGGGCTGGGGCACCGGCGACTCGGAGGCCCTGCGCACCAAGGTCGCCGCGGACGAGCTGCCGTTCATGTCGGCGTCCTACGCGGAGCCGCTGACCGACCCGAAGGCGTCGCCGTTCAACTTCGTCGTCGCGCCGACCTACTCCGACCAGATGCGGGTCGCGCTCAACTGGATCAGCAAGGACGCCGGTGGCAAGGCCGAGGTCGCGGTCTTCCACCACGACAGTCCCTTCGGCACGGCACCGGTCGCCGACGGCGAAGCGTGGGTCAAGGACAAGGGTCTGGACCTGGGCTACAAGAGCTACCCGATGCCGAAGACGCCGAACTTCGTCGGCCTGCTGAGCCAGGCGAAGTCGCAGGCCGCCAAGTACATCGTCATCCAGAACGTCTCCTCACCGGCCGCCCAGGTCGCCAAGGACATCAAGGCCCAGGGCCTCGACATGAAGATCGTCTGCCTCAACTGGTGTGCGGACGAGCTGTTCATCAAGACGGCCGGAGCCGACAACGCCGAGGGCCACATCGCGATCTCGCCGGTCGCGCCACCCACGGCGCAGAAGCCCGGCCACGCGGAGATCGACACGTACCTGAAGTCCAAGGGCAGCTCGCTCGCCGACAAGGGCCTGCACTACGCCCAGGGCTGGTACACGATGGCCGTGATGGCCAAGGGCATCGAGAAGGCGCTGGCCAGCGGCGAGGAGCTGACCGGCCCTGCCATCCGCAAGGCGCTCGAGACGATGGACGCGGTCGACACCGGCGGCGTGCTCGGCGCCGGCACGGTGAAGTTCTCGACCGACTCGCACCGCGGCTCGACCGGCACGGGGATCTACCAGGTCAAGGGTGGCGAGATGACCGAGCTCGCCGCGAACCAGACCCCGGAGTCATGAGCGCGGTCGACGTGAGCGGGCAGGTGGCGGGCGCGGAGGCGCCCGCC